>NVXP01000001.1 GCA_002733985.1 Fluviicola sp.
GCTACCGCTGTAGAAACAGTTGATTCACCTGCGCTTACTTTTAATTCTGCAGTGTGACTGTGTGTTGGAATTTGAGTTGTGTTCAATATTACATATTCAGCACCGCCTCTTTCTCCCAAACGGTATTGAGATAATCCTGGTCCACGACCTGGATGAATGGCAACACGACCACGAAGGTCTGGTAAACCAAACGTTGTTCGTCCGTCACCACCGTAGGTAGTACCTAAAAGTGAGAACAAAGCAGTGTTTGATGCAATTGCCATAAGTTGTCCATCACAAAGCGCCCATCCGCGAATTGCAAAATTCCCTCCGAACATCATTACTTGAGCTATATATGGTTCCATTTTTAATGTGATTATGTGTTCTATGAACACTGGTTAAATAATAGTGCTCTTTCAAGTAGTTAATAGACCTTGAAAAAAATAGTTCAGTCCATTTAGTAAACTCTATTCCTGACTAAGGTATACTAGTTCCCAAAAAAAGTTTTTTTTGTAATTTTGGCACCGAATAATTCCGGTGCCATTTAAATATTCATTGAATACCCATTAGTTTCTTGAAGGATAAAGTCCTTGCAATGCAATAAGATGATTAATCCCCAAGAATGGTTGAATGTTCGGGTGAGATAGGCTTCCACCTGTGTTACCTCCTGCAACAGATGCTGCGTTAAGAGCTACTGTAGGCGCAGCAGTACCAAAACCAAGTGTTGGTGTAAATGTACGACCAGCCAAAGCACCTGGAGTTGAGATTGAATTCCCTGCTACCGCTGTAGAAACAGTTGATTCACCTGCACTTACTTTCAATTCTGCAGTRTGACTGTGTGCTGGAATTTGAGTTGTGTTTAACGYTACRYGYTCKAMACCACCTCTTWCTCCCAAACGGTATGGAGATAATCCTGGTCCAYTACCTGGATGAATKGCAACGCGACCACGAAGGTCYGGTAAWGCAAAAGTTGTTCGWCCGTCRCCACCGTASGTAGTACCTAAAAKTGAGAACAAAGCAKTGTKTGMTGCAATTGMCAWAAKTTGTCCGTCACAAAGCGCCCATCCGCGAATCGCAAAATTCCCTCCGAACATCATTACTTGAGCTAAATATGGTTCCATTTTAAATGTGATTATGTGTTCTATGAACACTGGTTAAATAATAGTACTCTTTCAAGTAGTTAATAGACCTWGAAAAAAAWMRKTNAAGTCCATTTMGTAAAYTCYATTCCTGRCTAAGGTATACTAGTTCCMAAAAAAAGTTTTTTTWNTAATTTTGGCACCGAATAATTCCRGTGCYATTTAAATATTCATTGAATACCYATTAGTTTCTTGAAGGAWAAASTCCTTGCAATGCAATAAGATGATTAATCCCCAAGAATGGCTGAATGTTCGGGTGAGATTGGCTTCCACCTGTGTTACCTCCAACGATCGATCCTGCGTTAAGAGCTACTGCAGGCGCAGCAGTACCAAAACCAAGTGTTGGTGTAAATGTACGACCAGCCAAAGCACCTGGAGTTGAGATTGAATTCCCAGCTACCGCTGTAGAAACAGTTGATTCACCTGCACTTACTTTCAATTCTGCAGTATGACTGTGTGCTGGAATTTGAGTTGTGTTTAACGCTACGCGTTCTAAACCACCTCTTTCTCCCAAACGGTATGGAGATAATCCTGGTCCATTACCTGGATGAATGGCAACGCGACCACGAAGGTCTGGTAATGCAAAAGTTGTTCGTCCGTCACCACCGTAGGTAGTACCTAAAATTGAGAACAAAGCAGTGTGTGATGCAATTGCCAAAAGTTGTCCGTCACAAAGCGCCCATCCGCGAATCGCAAAATTCCCTCCGAACATCATTACTTGAGCTATATATGGTTCCATTTTGAATGTGATTATGTGTTCTATGAACACTGGTTAAATAATAGTACTCTTTCAAGTAGTTAATAGACCTAGAAAAAAACAGTTAAGTCCATTTCGTAAACTCCACTCCTGACTAAGGTATACTAGTTCCAAAAAAAAGTTTTTTTATAATATTGGCACCGAATAATTCCGGTGCCATTTAAATATTCCTTGAATACCTAATTAGTTTCTTGAAGGGAAAACTCCTTGTAAAGCAATTAGATGATAAATCCCCAAGAATGGTTGAAGGTTCGTGTGAGCCGAGCTTCCACCTGTGTTACCTCCTGCAACAGATGCTGCGTTAAGAGCTACTGTAGGCGCAGCAGTACCAAAACCAAGTGTTGGTGTAAATGTACGACCGGCTAAAGCACCTGGCGTTGAGATTGAGTTCCCAGCTACTGCTGTAGAAACTGTTGATTCACCTGCACTTACTTTTAATTCAGCAGTGTGACTGTGTGATGGAATTTGCGTTGTGTTTAACGTTACGTGTTCAACACCACCTCTTTCTCCCCAACGGTATGTAGATAATCCTGGTCCATTACCTGGATGAATAGCAACGCGACCACGAAGATCTGGTAAGCCGAAAGTTGTTCGTCCGTCACCACCGAAGGTAGTCCCTAGAAGCGAAAATAAAGCAGAGTTCGCTGAAATTGGTAGGAGTTGTCCATCACAAAACGCCCATCCGCGAATTGCAAAATTCCCTCCGAACATCATAATTTGAGCTAAATATGGAGTCATAATAATAGTATTTGTGTGTTCTAAGAACACTGGTTAAATTATAGCACTCTTTCGAGTGGTTAATAGCACAAATATGCATTGTGCCAGCCGTTTACCTGTCCCTCAAAAGGAACTTTAATATTTTTAGAAGCATCTAAGCTGGATTGTTTTACCATTACTGCTTTATCTGCCTTTTTTTCTGCTTTCCAAATGGCTTGAGGAAAGGAGACAATTAAGTCTTTCTTGCAAACTGCATTTTCATCCAACATAAGCTCTGCTCCTCCCAAAAGTTCTTTGCGCTTTGGCACTAAATCTCTTAGAATTATACCTGTCTGATATCCGAGCCAATTGTTTACGTTCGGATAGCGATCGTGCTTTTCATTATAGAGTGTATCGAATGTATCTGGCTTCCCTTTTAAATCCACAGGGATCCATGGAGCGAACATCATCACATCCTGAGCCTTTCTTGACACAGTTTGCAACTGATCTCCAGTTAATCCAAAAGATGTAAACATCATAGGTTTGGAAATCTTATCCTGGAAACTTTCAATATATTCCACTTTTTCTTTCGCGAAATCACCATTGTAAAACATGCAAACTACATCGCAATCAATTGTTTTGTAAAAATCTTCTGCTATAGCAGCTTCATTCTCTCGAGGCTGCAATGGTGTGGAATGATGCCCTGTAAATTCGCCTCCACCTTTATAAAGTGACGATTCAAGTGCATAGGTTAATCCGTAACCGATATCATTGAAGCTACCAGAAGTTGCAACATTTTTATAATCATTTTCCACAAACCAGTCTCCCAATTGATAGAGTCCTTCACTCAAACCATAAGACAAGGTGAATGCGTATTCGTTTTTGTCCAATTGAATATTTGGAAAAGCTCCCAATCGTGCAAAGACCGCAGGAATTTCAAGTCCATTCGCCTTATCGTATAGAGAATCTAATCCAAAATCCCCTACAAGCCCAATGATTGCTGCGACATCATCTTGCATTACTAGCTTATCCATTTTACTCGTAATCAAATCAGTATCGTTTCCAAAACCGATTCCTTCAATAACTAATTCGAGACCATCTATATTCAATAAACGGAGTCCATTAACGAAGTCTTTACCCATTGTGGCATAGACTTTTGATTGAGGAAGTAGAAGACCAATTTTCATTTCAAAAAAATTATTAGAGTTGAACAGTATATTTTCATAACGAGTGCAATTTATACTTAACCAAAAAAATTAGAACACGTATAAATACCTGAATTGATAAATACCGAAACATCGAACTTGGCAAGCGAATTCAGCTCTCAAACCAAGTATGTAAGATTATTGATATAACCGTTTGTTATCAGAATTAGGTTGCCTGACATCTGGATTAATCATAATCCTGCGCAAGCTCAACTTCTCACCATTGAAATGGATCGATCCATCAAGAAATCGAAAAAGTTTTTCTGAAATATGCGGTTAATTTGACGTAACGTCGGCTTAAGCTCAGTGAAGTTTATTTTGTGTTTAGTTTTAATGTGTTAGCGTACTAACTTAATCAATAAACGATGGATACACAAGTGCAATCATGGCTTTGTTGTGAATAGTATATGAAAACAGGTATTTATACTTACTCCAGTTTTAAGCAAAAAAAAGCCGCTCAAAAGAGCGGCTTTAATTAATTACTTACTATTCAATATCACATCGAAATAATGATCTCTGTGACCTTTGTTCCTTTGTTTGTTTCGATACGTACCATGTATCTTCCATTATTCAAAGTCGATGCATTTACTGATCCAGAATAAATATCAACTTCTACTGGAATCTCACGACCTAACATATCCAAGACAGTAATCGAATTGATCACCCCATCAAACGTAACGTTAAAGAAACCGTCACGAGTTGGGTTTGGATACAACTTCAAATTATCAATAATCAATGTATTTACACTTACAGTTGTTACCGTAGCACATGCTGATGTATCAACACATGAAGCATCGGTTACAATCACCGCGTAGCTACCATTTGCTGTAGCAGTATAATTTGCGCTTGTCGCACCAACGATTGGCGTATTTCCATCACAGTTTATCCATTGGTATGAATCTCCAGTAATGTCCGAAGTCAATGTAACACCGTCCATTGTTGCTGTCGTAGTTGCTGTGATATTCGTTACAACGATATCTTGCACTTGATCATATGTGTTTCCGTTTCCGTCATCATACGTCCAAGTAATCGTAGTTGTACCAATTGTAGTAATTGGGAAAGTAGTTGTAGACGTTGCCGTTACCACACCTGCACAAGCATCTACTCCTGTTGGTGCCGGAGGTGTAGCTTCACAGATAGCATTAAAATCAGGGAGTATTGCGATGTCAGCAACTGGTGTAGCGATATCTGCCAATACTATTGATTGATCCTGAGTAGATATGTTTCCATTTCCATCATCGAATGTCCAAGTCACAACTGTTGTTCCTTGAGTTGTTACAGGGAACGTTGTAGTTGTAGTTCCTGTAATTGCACCATTACATGCATCTGTCGCAGTTGGAGGATTTAATGATCCCTCACAATCGCTAAGTAAATCTGGCAGTGCTAATGAATCTGCAACTGGTGCAATCGTATCAACTATAACTACGTTTTGTGTTTGCACACTCGTATTACCGTTACCATCATCATATGTCCAAGTTACTATAGTTGTTCCAAGAGTATCGATTGGCAATGTTGCATCGTTCGTAATAGTTACAGAAGCTCCAGCACAATTATCTGATGCTGTCGGCGGAACTAAACTTGTTACTTCACATGATCCATTTACATCAGGGAGTGTGGATAAATCTCCAACAGGAGCAAGCGAATCAATTACCATAACTGCTGCTGAACAAGATGCAGTATTACCAATTCCATCCGTAACCGTTAAGATCACAGTTTGAGCTCCTAAATCAGCACATGTAAATGAACTCGGTGAAACACCCATTGTTATTGCTGTACAGTTATCTGAAGATCCAAGATCAATATCTGCTGCAGTAATAGCAGCTAATCCGCTACCATCTATGTATGCATTAATTGATTGACAAATAGCTGTTGGAGGTGTTGGATCATCAAGTGTTGTGGGATTACAATCGTTATCGATTCCATCACATAAAATTTCCGTCATTCCCGGATTAATTAATGGATCACTATCGTCACAATCGCCACTGCAATTTGTAAAACCATCTCCATCCGCATCAACTGCAGCACTCATCGTGATTGTTACAGAATATCCAACTACACAAAGAGGATCTCCTCCGCCAGTATCACCTGCTCGAAGCGTCCATGTTCCAAAAGGATCAGTTCCAATATAGTTGTCTAAATCTCCGTTGTTCGGTCTAAACGTTCCTGAAGTTGGAGTTGTTCCTCCAATAATACTGGCTGCAGCTTGATCTAAAGTTGTTGTAACCGTAGAAATAGTTGCACTACCTGTATATGTTCCTGGAACGACCAAAATCTCGTTTCCAACTGGACCATCAATTCTAAAGTTTGTTTCGTTATGGAATGAACTACCCGTTCCTGGAGCAGTACATGAACCATCTGTTTTAGCCCAAGTTATGCTAACATTAACATCAGCAACTAGACAAACGCCAGCTGTGAAATCAGCGGCAGAGAACGTTACTCCTGGAAGGTTGGTACAATAGGATCCGCAGCCATCAATACTGACCGAGGATGGTGCTGTGTAAGATTTTGTTACCGTTAATTGGGCAAAGCTTGTTGCGCTGGAGAGTAAAAAAGCCATCAAAACAATGACTGTATTACCTTTCATACGCAAACTCTGTGTGGTAGAAGTTTTCATATTTGTTGGTATAATAGATTTAAGCAAATATATAGTTATTAATTAATACATAAAAATTGTTTAACAGGGCAAACTCACACCTTATTAAACGTGTGTAATTTCCAATTGAAATCTATCTTAGAATAGTTTCTGAGGGGGCAA
The DNA here is from genome assembly GCA_002733985.1 of Fluviicola sp. Taxonomy (GTDB): domain Bacteria; phylum Bacteroidota; class Bacteroidia; order Flavobacteriales_D; family Crocinitomicaceae; genus UBA4466. The sequence goes on from NVXP01000001.1 coordinate 6,532, forward strand.
AAGAATCTATTTCATCATTTATTCTGCAAATTCAGAGTATCGAGAGCTGAATTCAACCATTGACCTTGAAAATAAAGTATGGGTTTACCCTTAATAGCTTAGCGAATAGTTAGCTCTCTACTAATTTATTTCACAAAAAAAGGTCGCTTAAAAAGCGACCTTTCATTTATACAAAAACAAATATTCTATTAATTCACAATTACAATTTCAGACAATGCATATCCATTATCTGTCTTTACTCGAATGATGTATCGACCATCCGCAAGTTCAGAACCATCTACAACGCCTGAATTCAAATCAACAGGAAGTGTAATCGTTCTTCCTAAGATATCTAAGATTTCAATCGCCTCAATCGTTCCGTCATAACTAATAGTGAAGTATCCGCTCAATGATGGGTTTGGATAAACTAGTATTTTCGTAATCGAAAGTGTTCCTATTCCAACAGTACTTACTGTTACACAAGCTGAAGTATCAATACAATTTCCTTCAGTTACAATAACTGCATAGTCACCGTTCGCTAACGGAGAAAGACTTTGATTTGTTTCGCCTACTATCAATGAATTATCACTACAATCAATCCATTGATAAGTTGCAGCTCCATTGTTCGCTGTGATAATCGCGCCATCTCCACTAAGTGAAGTTGATACATCTACTCCAGAAATAACAACATCTTGTGTTTGCGTCGTAATGTTTCCATTTCCGTCAGAATACTCCCAAGTAATTGTAGTCGTTCCAATTGCAGTTACTGGGAAAACTGTAGTAGTCGTACCATTCACTGCCCCAGCACAGTTATCTGTAGCTGTTGGTGCCGTTGGCGTATCCACAGAACATAATCCTGTAAGGTCAGCAAGTGTCACTACATCAGCTACTGGTGAAGTAAGATCGGTGATCACAACGTTTTGTGTTTGTGTCGATGCATTTCCGTTGACATCTGTGTAAGTCCAAGTAACTACTGTTGTTCCTTGAGCTGAGATTGGAAGTGATGCATCATTCGATACTGTCACTGTTCCTCCACAGTTATCTGTCGCTGATGGATCTGTTAATGTTGTTACTGAACATTCATCCGTTACATCTGACAATGTTGCCACGTCAGCTACTGGTGAAGTAAGATCGGTGATCACAATGTTTTGTGTTTGTGTCGATGCGTTTCCGTTGACATCCGTGTAAGTCCAAGTAACTACTGTTGTTCCTTGAGCTGAAATTGGAAGTGTTGCATCATTCGATACTGTCACTGTTCCGCCACAGTTGTCTGTCGCTGATGGATCTGTTAATGCTGTTACTGAACATTCATCCGTTACATCTGACAATGTTGCCACGTCAGCTACTGGTGAAGTAAGATCTGTAATCACAACGCTTTGTGTTTGTGTCGATGCGTTTCCGTTGACATCCGTGTAAGTCCAAGTTACTACTGTTGTTCCTTGAGCTGAGATTGGAAGCGATGCATCATTTGTAACTGTTACTGTTCCGCCACAGTTGTCTGTCGCTGATGGAGCAGTTAACGCTGTTACTGAACATTCATCCGTTACATCTGACAATGTTGCCACGTCAGCTACTGGGGCAGTAAGATCGGTAATAAGTACGTTTTGTGTTTGTGTTGATGCATTTCCGTTGACATCCGTATAAGTCCAAGTAACTACTGTTGTTCCTTGAGCTGAAATTGGAAGTGATGCATCATTTGTAACTGTCACTGTTCCTCCACAGTTGTCTGTAGCTGTTGGTGCAGTTAATGCTGTTACTGAACACTGTGCAGTTAAACCCGACAAAGACGAAGCATTTGGTACTGGGGCAGTAAGATCTGTAATGACTACGTTTTGTGTTTGTGTTGATGCATTTCCGTTGACATCTGTGTAAGTCCAAGTTACTACTGTTGTTCCTTGAGCTGAGATTGGAAGTGTTGCATCATTTGTAACTGTTACTGTTCCTCCACAGTTGTCTGTCGCTGATGGAGCAGTTAACGCTGTTAATGAACACTGTGCAGTTAAATCCGACAAAGACGAAGCATTTGGTACTGGGGCAGTAACATCAACAACAATAACAATGTTTTGATTCTGTGTTGATGAGTTCCCGTTGACATCTGTATAAGTCCAGGTTACGACCGTTGTTCCCAATGCTGTAATAGGAAGGGTTGCATTGTTTGTTACTGTAACCACTCCACCACAATTATCCGTAGCTGTTGGTGAAGACAACGAGGTTACTCCACATTGTGATGTTACATCCGTTAAGCTTGCTAGATTAGGTACAGGTGCAGTAATATCCGTAATCACTACGTTTTGAGTTTGCGTTGATGCATTTCCGTTTCCATCATCATACGTCCAAGTGACTACTGTTGTTCCTTGAGTGGTGATTGGGAGCGTTGCATTATTTGATACACTTACTATACCACAGTTATCAGATGCCGTTGGAGCAGTTAATGATGTTACCGTACATTGTGCCGTTACATTTGGAAGAGTTACAAGATCTGGTACTGGAGGAGTATTGTCAGTAGCTGACACCGTAATGGTGACACTATATCCTACTATACACAGCGGATCGCCACCACCTGTATCACCGGCTCTCAACGTCCAAATTCCAAATGGGCTTGTACCATTAAATGAGTTAAGGTTACCGTTGTTCGGTCCAAAAGTTCCTGAGACAGGAGTTGTACCTCCTACTACCGTTGAACCTTGGTTAAACGTTGTACTCACAGAAGATATCGTTGCGCTACCTGTATATGTTCCGGGCTGAACAAGAATCACATTCGTTCCTGTTGGGCCGTCTATTCTAAAGTTTGTCTCATTGTGAAATGAACTTCCTGTTCCTGGAGCAGTACAAGATCCGTCTGTTTTTGCCCAAACAATGTTAACATTGACATCGGTTACTTCGCATACACCAGCAGTAAAATCCGATGCTGAAAACGTTACTCCTGGCAAGTTTATACAGTAAGAACCACACCCATCAACTGAAACCGAGCTGGGAGCAGTATATGTTTTAGTTACGGTCGTTTGTGAAAATCCAATTGCGCTTAACAGCAGAAAGGACAAGGAAAGAAGCATTGTAGTTTTACTTCTCCTTTGAGGAAAGTGATTCATAGGGCTATTAATAAATTAAAAAAATAGAGGCGCAAAGTAAGAAATTCGCGGCAATCGAAAAAAGGAATTGTTGTGAACGACCAAAAAACAGGTATAAATACTCCCCCTGCAAACTAGGCTGCCTGAATCAAATTCAATTTTGATAGAATATTTGCATCGTTTGGAGCAATTTCTAAAGCCTTTTCAATAGCAAGTAAAGCTTTCTTATTCTGATTAGTTGCTACGTACAAATCGCTCAATAGAACATAGAAATCAGCATTCTTAGGATTATACTTCTCGCCTTCTTCCATTGAAGACAAAGCACTATCGAGTTGATTTAATTTCAAATAGCAAACAGCTTTCAATCGATAAACTTCGGGGATTCTGGAAAGCTCTTCTGCTTTCTCATATTGGATTAGAGCCAATTCAAATTCATTTTGAGAAAGATAGTACTTACCCAATTGCATCAATGGAGTGGCTATCCCTTCATGCGACTTCACAGCATGTTCAAATGCCAATTTAGCATTTTCTGCCTGATCAAATTCCATGTAGGCATTTCCKAGATCTAACATTGGCTTCATAGCTCGATCTGAGAGATCCACGGCACGTTTATAGTGGTAAAGTATTTTCTCCTTACTTGATGATACTGGATTCTTATAGTACTCAGTATGTAGCATACAGGCAAAATTGTATTGAGAGCGAACACAGTCATCCAATGCTTCTATGTCCGTTTCAAATAAAACTCTATTGTTCTCCCAAGCTTTATTGCGATTGATTGTTTTCACAAACCCCATAAGAAACAATACACCAATTATTCCCAAGGCTATTCTGGCTTTGCCATTTTTCCAAATTGATACTGCATCCGAATCGAAACTTGCTTTTGTGAGTCGTTCGATCAAAGCTACAATCGCAATGATAAACCCAAGCGATGAGATAAACAAAAATCGTTCTCCCATATAATCTGGCCCCACTTGAATAACATGGAGGTAAACAGAAAGTGTAATGAAGTAAAATAAAATCCCGAAAAGTAAGACTGATTTTTTCTTAAGCTCTCGGATAATCACATAGATCAATCCAAGGTGAAAGAGAACTGAAAAGATGACCAAAGGATTTAACCAGCCAACTACAGTTGAATGCGAAAAGCCATAATCATGAACTAAGGTTATTGGTAATAACATCAAACCAATATCCTTCATTAAGATATTAAAGACATTTGGGAATATTTCCATGAACCCATTAGCATCAAGCAGTGGATTCCCTACAAATCCATCCTCTTTGTATTGAAAAGACTCAATTAATTCTGTGGCATTGTTCTCGAAAAAAGCATCGGAATATACATAGTATCGAATTGCTATAAGTACGACTCCACCAAGAATTGGTAATCCGTATTTGAAATAAGGTTGAATTCGTTCGGAGTTCTTGAAATAAGCAAGAAGTAAAAGAACACCGACGAAGGTGATTCCATTTTCCTTAGAGAGAAAAGAAAAGGTTAGCATAACCAACATCAATAAGCCATGAATCCAATTACTCTTTGGCTTCTCCAGAAAATTCAAAAAGAAAATCAATGAAGCCATTCCAAAAATCATGGCCAATATTTCATCACGCGACTTAATATTTGCCACCACTTCAGTATGTACGGGATGTATTAGAAACAACCCGACAATAATGATTGAAAAAAGGGTTCCTTTTTCGGGGAACATCCGTCGAAGGAAATAGAAGATTAAACAACAAAGAAGTCCAAAGTAAAGAACATTCATCACATGCCCAGTTTTGGGTGTCATTTCTGAAAGCTCAATGTCCAGAGCAAAACTCAGAAGCGTAATTGGACGATAACCGTATCGGTATTGAACTTCATCTCCTTTTATATTTCGGAAAAATTTACTTGGCTGACCTAGACCTTCTTGAACACGATCATTTTCTGTGATCACAATAGCGTCATCCCACGCATAATCATGTTCGAACGTATTGCCATACTGAAACAGTGCAGCTACGCAAATGATGATATAAATTCTTGCTTTCTTAAGCATTAGTAATTATCAAAATAGAAACTATTGTTTTTAAAATCATAGCGGATCACCAATGGAAGTTGCTCCGTTTCTCTGTAAAACAAGCGAAAAAACGGGACATTTCGGCGAAAAAAATACTGGAAAATTGGTCGAGTGATCAATCTAAAACTACCTTTTGGCTGAAATTCGCTTGCTCTTAGACTCTCTTCAAGCTCACCTAGAGAAATGGAAGTCAAAGCTCTCATACCATTTTGACTCCCCAATTTCAATGCAACTACGTAAATAGGATTTAATTTGAGCAGCTCCAAAAATAGGTTCGCACTGGATAATTTTGAAATATCATCTTGTGAAATCAACGATTTTCTCCAAAACACAAGTTCAGACCTCAGTTTAAGGGCTTCGCTTTTATTCGAATTAACACGTTGAGGTGTCCAGCGCCCACTTGCTGTGTTTAGATTGAGGTAATTGCTCTCATTCACTTCGTTCTGCAAGCCATGTAAAATTTGAACTTGAGACATTCCTTGAAAAATTCGAGCTACTCCTTCTACCTTATTCAGGTCAATTGTCATCCCCGGTTGAATCCATGAACAATAGTTAGTAGAACACTTAGCTATTCCAAAGAGCAATAAGTCATCTACGTTTTCAGAATGAYAGGTAAGCACYTGGACTTCCACTGGAGCACTTTCCACAATTCTACTAACAGAATGTTCATTTGCTGGAGAACAAACAATTAGCAAGGTTAAATTGTAAAACCGATCTGTATTCATTGCTTTCAACGTCACCTCCAAATCGCTCAGTTGATCATCGGAAACGGGTACAACAATAGTCGCACGTTCGGTGATCTCTCTGTTAACTTTTGAATATTGATCCAATCTAACAGAAGCCGCATTGATTACTGAAAAACGGTTCTTTTCCGTGGGTCGGAGATCCTCTTTTCGATACAAACCAAGTTCATCTCCTTCAATCTCGGATAGGACATTTTGAAGAAGAGGTTTCATCTTCGCACCAAAGGACTTAACTGCATTTGCACCTCTACGGGAAGTCAACACGTATTCTCGATGTAAACTTTGAACTGGCTTCGCTCCATACAAATCGACGTCAACATCAAATTCTTGCAAGGAAGAACACCGTTTTTTTATGCAATTTGACGTCAACTCGAAGTAGACATCATATACTGAGTTCGATTCTGAAATAGCGCAAAACTTCGGCATTGCATCGTTGTAATTCAATTGAACTTGAAACAACCCGGTGTTGCTTGCATGCGTCCCTTCATCTTCAAAGTTCGTGGAATACGATGTTTTTGGAAAAACAAAGTAGCGATCAGAATCAATCAAATAATTGATGAACAACTTCTTCCAAGAATTAGTTCCCCAGTTCAATATGTAATCTGGAAGGAGCGCTTCCTTACCTTTCGGGTTTTCAGTCAACCATAGTATAAATTTCGACCATTGATCCTTATTCCAAGATTGTCCCCAAGAACTGGCAACTTGAATAAAATGGATATTCCCTTTGTCGTGGATTGGTTGAAATGGGTAAAAATTGTTCTCTTCTGATGAATAGGTGTACAAGGAAACACCAGCAATTTTTTCGTCGGAAGAATAAAAGTTATTTGCTTGAACCGCATAATTATAAAAGCTCGGAGCGACTACTAAATCATCTTCCAAAACGATGATCGATTCATATTTATCAGTGAGCTCACCACATGTTAAAATATGCTTCAGGAGCCCGAGGTTTTCAGTTTTTAAATCAATCACCTTCTCGCCATGCTTCCATTCAAAAGCATCGGCAATCTCTTTTACCTTTGGAACATTGGATGCGTCAATTGAAATATGTAAAGTGATCTTTTTGGATGAATAATTGGCTTCAGCAAGACTTTTTAATAGTCGCCTAAGTGGTTTTTCACGGTTATATGCTATGACGACTATTGCTGGTTCAATCATCAGTCAAGATTTCGTAAACGAATAAATCCTGATGAATTGTACGAATTTGATCAATCACTTCTACTCGATCCTTCAGTAAAACACTATAACCTTCTCGTGCTAAGTCAATCGCTAATTCCAAACGTTGTGATTCCACAATAATATCCGAATCGGGCTTGTAGGTCAACCCTGAAAAAACAATTTGTTCCTCTTTCGAATAACTTTGCTCAAATGCCTCTCGTTGAAAATCTCGATGCAATCCATTCGCACGGTCTGTCGCTTCACTAATTGGTAATTCTAAGTTAACTTGTTTTGCTGCCTTTCTCATTGCGCGATTATCACGTGGTAAACAAGGGCCGCCGTATCCAAATCCGTAAGCTAGGAAGTTCGGACCAATTCGTGCGTCAGCACCAATTGCGGCCAAAACATTATCTTGATTTCCGCCATGCTCGATAGTCAAGTCGCCAATTGAATTAGCGAAGGCTATTTTCGTTGTTAAAAAACAATTTATTGCAAGCTTCGTGATTTCCGCCTCCGTTCTTGACATTCGGCTAAACCGAGGTTCGCTCTGACAAAAACAGCGGTAGATTGCTTCAATTTCGTTTCCTACTTCTTCATTCGCTTGTCCAATCAATACTTGATCGGGAAACTGTTGATCTTCGATGATCGTTCCTTGAGCAATAAACTCAGGATTGTAAGAAACCGAATATCCGTGTTGATTCATTCGCTCGTGCAAGGAGTCGCAATAGCCTGGCATCACTGTAGAATTGATAATCAGGTGTTTTTCCTTTTCAGGTCGATCGAATTTCAAGATTTCATCACATACTTTATCAATGTATGAATGATCAAATGATCCATCTGGCTTTGAAGGTGTTGGAACACAAATAAAGATCAACTGGATATCTGGATCAAGGACCAACTTGAGTTCCGTTGAAACAGACAAGTACTCAGATTCACGAAGGAAGTACTCCACGTGTGCTTCATTTGATGTCAAGGTCTTGGATTGAATGGATTGAATGTAATCAGCGTTAGAATCTACACCAAATACATCAAAGCCTACACGTTCAAGGTTCAATGCAAAGCACAAGCCCAATCGTCCAATTCCTACTACTCCAATCTTCGCCATAATTATATTCGTTACACACTATTTTCTTGATGCGCTAGCATCGGCTTCTTCTAAGTTAATATTGTTCAGTCCCCAATCGGGCGTATTCATGTCAAAATTCGATTTATCCTGAACGATTTGTCTTCCTGCGGCTTCAACAACCCACCAATCCAAAGAAGGTCGCTTGTCGTAAAACTTCAATTGCTCTACAGCGTTTCCAGGTTCCCATCCTCCTCCATGCGCAATATGGTATGAACACATTTCTCTCGGATAAATCACCTGCTCAATTCCTTGGGCAATCGCAGCATACAATGCCATTGTATCAATGTGAAGCGAATACATTTCCAACTCCAAGTAGCCGTCAATTTTCTCCCAATCCGTTTTACTCATCAAAGTATAATCACCGCATGCATCTGAATCCATTGAACGCAACTTCACCTCATCAGAAGAGATCGTTTTGGGTTTTAACCACGTTAAAAATTGTAATAAAGGCTTGAAAACTGGAGATTTGAATAACACCCCTTTCTCATCATAAATTACTGCATATTCGGCAATTTTTCCTAGTCGCTTGATAATGTTTGCTTCGCAAAATTTCAATTGATCCTCTACACTGTCGTTCTCATTAATCGTTGCTGGAATATCACATCTGTTCGCACGGTAGAATTTACCTTGCTCCAATCGYCTTTTTGATAATTCTTCGAATAAGGCATTCGAAAAGAGTAAATCGATATTTGTGCAAAGTACAAACTCAGCTTTTGCCCTTCGAATTCCAACATTYTTCGCGATCATTTGGTACAARCCCAAGTTTTCTGAAAAACGCAATTCGTTGTGAAYCTTTGGAGGAACAATCACATATCGAACAGACAAATAATCAGATTCAGAAACTGGAGGCAAAACTTTGTCCAACAATTCCTTTTGATCCGGAGAATTCCAATCAACCATAATCAATTCACACGGAAGCTTGAACTTATTGCATTGATGAATCAATCCTTTATAGAAAATCATCATTCGTTTGCGCAAGTCTCCACCGTGGTTGTCGTTTCGGGAAGTGACAACGAATGAAATATATGGTGTTTTATCAGGCATTGATTTTACGCGTATTTATTTTTACTCTGTCTCTCCTAAATACCCTTGCTCATAAACCTGTGCCTCGAAAACCATGTCTTCCAAGCCCGTTATTTGAACAACGTAACTATGATCAAACGTTTTGATGATTGTAAACGTTAAAATTTCATCCCCTATAAGACCTGATTTATCCTTGATTCTCACAGGTATCAACTTGTAACTACAATCGTTTAACCAAACAATTTTATCCTTGGTCTTGATCTCTCCACTTGATTCTTTTTGAAATTTCTTCGTTCGCTTAATTACGGAAACTGTTCCATCCAAATTATCGATTTCAAAGGTCCCTGTTTTGTATTTGTTACAATCCTGAGCTTGTGCACTCAAACAAAGAAAGAAGAATATGTAGCTAATCAGTTTCATGCTTAATTTTTTAAAGTTCAATGTCTATCCGTTTTGCTCCATTACAGCAACTTGCGAATCGATCCATTGATAAGTTCTCGAAAGACCTTCCGCCAAACTTACTTTTGGAATCCATCCGATGGATTTGGTAACCAAGGAATTTTCTGAGTTACGTCCCATTACACCAATCGGTCCATCAATGTGGTTCAACGCTATTGATTTTTCAGCATGTGAAGCGATCATTTCAGCGAGGCGGTTTATGGTCACCATCTCTTCTGATCCAATGTTCAAGACTTCCGTACAATCCGACTCCATCAATGCCAATATTCCGTCTATGCAATCATCAATGAAGAGAAACGACCTTGTTTGCGTCCCATCGCCCCAAATCTCGATAGTATCTTCTTGATTCGCCATTGCCACTTTACGACACAATGCAGCTGGCGCTTTTTCCTTGCCAGAATTCCACGTTCCTTCCGGACCATAAATATTGTGAAAACGTGCTATTCGCACATTCAAATCATAATTTCTTGATGCGGCATGATACAATCTCTCAGAAAAAATCTTCTCCCATCCATATTCGCTATCAGGATCTGCTGGGTAAGCAGAGCTTTCTTCGCAATTAGGATTGTTTGGATCAGTTTGATTGACTTGAGGATAAATGCACGCTGAAGATGAGAAAAACACTTTCTCCACTTTCGCTTGAATCGCACAATGTGAAACATTTAGGTTGATCAATGCCGAATTGTGCATGACATTGAAATCATTCTCGCCAGAAAACAAATAGCCAGCTCCTCCCATATCAGCAGCAAGCTGATAGATTTCATCTATTTCGTCAGTAATGTATTGCTCACAAATCTGTGGATTTCGAAGATCAGCTTGTACGAATTCATCCGCTGTTGAAGCCGAAAACTCTGGCAACTTTAGGTCGATTCCAATCACGTAATGCCCGTTATTTTTCAGTCGGGTTACCAAATGACTTCCTATGAAGCCACCAGCGCCAAGTACAAGTATTCGTTTCATTTAGCAGATATTTCTATTGTAAAAATACAACTCTGAATTAATCAATCAATCTTTCGCGAAAGCAATTCGCCATTTCTCCTTGTTTTCGAAATCAATTTGAGCCGTTTTCGTAAATACATAGTTCTCAATAACGAGGTAATCCATTTCCGTGCTCATAAAACAACGAAAGGCATCATCAGGAGTACAAACGATTGGTTCTCCTCGCACATTGAAACTGGTATTTACAACCATTCCAATGCCTGATTTTTGTTTAAATGCATTAATCAATTCCCAATAACGAGGGTTCGTTCTTTTACTAACGGATTGAATTCGAGCTGAAAAATCAACATGCGTAATCGGTTGCAGTTTACTCCGTTCAGTTTTGAGCTGATCCATCATCGGTAAATTGTTGTAGTTCACTGGTAGATCAGTTCGGTATTTTTCCGAGACCGGTGCAACGAGCAACATGTAAGGCGATTTCGATTTAAGGTCAAAGTACTCAGAGATATCTTCTTCCAAAACAGAAGGTGCAAAAGGCCTAAATCCTTCTCTGTATTTTATTTTGAGGTTCAACTTCGATTGCATTTCCAGACTCGTTGGATCAGCAATAATGCTTCGGTTTCCAAGTGCTCGAGGACCAAATTCCATTCGACCTTGGAACCAACCAATTACATTTCCTTCAGAAATTTTCGTTGCGATGACTTTATTGAGCTCATCAAAGTTATCGTATTGATCGAAAACTGCTTTTCTCTTGCGCGACATCTGTTCGATCTCTTTGGATGAATAATAAGGACCCAAATAGGTTCCATTCATTGCATCTTCTTCAGTACTAATGATTCTCTTTTCATCGAAATACATGCTACTAATCGCCATTGCTGCTCCAGCTGCTCCACCACAATCACCAGAGGCAGGTTGAATATAGATTTCATCAAAAATATTGGCAGCTTCTAATTTCCCGTTTGCTACGCAATTAAGTGCAACTCCACCCGCCATGCACAGTTTGTTCAAGCCAGTTAATTTCTTTGCCTCTTGCGCCATTTTCAGAACAATCTCTTCCGTGACTAATTGAATCGCTAGTGCCAAATTGCAATGAGTTTGAGTAAGGTCACTTTCGTCTTCCTTTCGCTCCACTCCAAAAAGTGCTTTCCATCTATCATCCTTGACCATTCGAAGTCCAGTAGCGTAGTTGAAATAATATTGATTTAACCAGAGTGAACCATCCTCCTTAATCTCGACCAATTTCGTTTTTATCAACTCAACGAATTTCTTTGTTTCTTCAGAATCAACACGACCGTAGGGAGCAAGTCCCATCAATTTATACTCTCCAGAGTTAACTTTAAATCCAAGATAATATGTGAAAGCGCTGTACAATAACCCAACTGAATGGGGGAAATTCATTTCTTTCACCAATTCAATCGAGTTTCCTTTTCCGATTCCAATTGATGCTGTGCACCACTCGCCCACTCCGTCAATTGTAAGTATCGCAGCTTCTTCAAAATTTGAAGGGTAAAATGCACTTGCAGCATGAGATAAATGATGCTCAGTGAACAACATTTTCAACTTTCGTTTATCGTAGTCTTCAACTTCTGCGAGTCCATCTTTTATTTTTTTTCGAAGGAACAATTTTTCACTCAACCAAACTGGCATAGCCTTGAGGAAAGATATCAGTCCTTTTGGTGCGAATGAGTAATACGTTTGAAGTAATCGTTCAAATTTCAGAAGTGGCTTATCATAGAAAACGACAGCATCCAATTCATCAATTGTAAATCCTGCTTCTTCCAAGCAAAACTTAACGGCATTCACAGGAAATACTTCAGTATGTTTGATTCGTGTAAACCGTTCTTCTTGCGCTGCCGCTATCAGTTTTCCATCGACAACAATTGCTGCTGCTGAATCATGATAAAATGCCGATATGCCTAAAATCACTGCCATATCACCACGGTTTTTCGAATGATTCCTTACTAAAAGTCGTGTCCTTCTTTTTAAACAAGGACGATCGTGAATTCTTTAAATCCATCGGATCAGACTCTCCAAAAATGCGAGATAAAAAGGCAGTTGGTGTGAGAACGACATAAAAGACGAGCGTCATAATGATATTTGGAACGATGAAACTGAGAACCCAGCCTATTTTTGTCCAAATCCAATCTATTTTTTCCGCTAAAGAACTTGAAAGTGCTCCAAGTACTCCAACACCCATCGCAACATAAAGGAATGCGTTGTGTTTTGAAAAAAAGAACAAGACAAGAAATCCAACCGTAATGACAAGTACCGTTTTCGAAGGGTTGATCGACTTAGGTTGTGCCGACATTAAAAAAGCGAATAAATAAATGGAGCAACGCTACTTCCTCCGCCAATCACAACAAGGACCCCAATCAATAACAACATGATAATAACAGGTCCGAGCCAGTATTTTTTTCGCTCTCTGATAAAGCCCCAAATATCTTTTAAAAAATCCATTGTTCGTTAGTCGCGTTCTATTAATAATGCAATTTGGCTAAAATAGTTCATTCCGAAAGTTTTGCTTCGATTAAAGTTGCAAGATATGCTGCGTATTTTCGATGTCCTTGGTTGTTGAAATGATTTGCATCTGTTAGACCATCGTAGTCTTCTATGCTTAATCCACTCGGAACTACATAGTTCAATTCTCCAAAGACAAAATTATATTTCCCCCGGAAGTTTATGTTATTCGCAACGTCAGAAGGCGAAGGAATAAGTGTGTAAAGCGTGTTGATTTGATCCGCGCTGTGTTCAAGTCGAGCCAAATTGCGCATGGAGTGTTTTTGCTTTACGATATTCGGTATTTGGTGTTTAATCTCTTCATACTGACGTTTTGTTTTCCATTTTAGATAGGGTCGCGAGAGGATCACACTGTACCTAATTGTTCGCTCGAAGAAAGAAGCATCATCACTCCAAAGTGAAAAGAACTCAAAATAGTGCGCTCTTGCCTCATTGAAACTCTTAAAATATGTTCCTTGCTCGGTAAGGTAGATTGGTCCTTCCGAATTAAGCCAAGGTCCATCTTTTATTGGGTAAGCAATTGGAACGAACGGTTTTGGAGTACGATCGTATTCCAAGATATCGTTTCCTCCGTATACCGCAACAATGATCAAATCGGGTTTTATTATCTGCGCATATTTCTCAACAATCAATCTGTATTGAACGGGATCTGCTCCTGGAACCCCAAAATTCAGCACTTCGTATTCGTCTGATTGATTCATCAACTGGGCGTAAGAATCGTTGTAAGAATCAGCGCAACATCCTTGTGTGTATGAGTCTCCGATGAGCATCACAATTTTCTTCCCAGACTTCCGTACGGCATCCATCGATTCTTGTGTAAACTCAATTGAGCTAAAAAATCCTTCGGAGTTAATTTCTCCATCCAAAATTAATTCTGCACCAGCAACAACATGTGTTATTCCCACCTCATCGCCATACAACAAGGAATCGTATTGAACCTCACCTCGGTGAAAATAAAAATCTTCAATGACTCCAGACTTGTAGCCGACTAATCTGAGCCCGATTTCAGCAATCAAAAACAAGACGACAAAAACCATCAATCTATTCTTCCAGATACTGAGTTTGCTTTCCTTTTGAGTAGGGACTTCGGCTTCAACTAACAACCATTCCAAGGAAGAAATATAATCAGACTGAAAGTACCTCTTCAACACAGTGCTACGAGCCTTCGAACCCAATTGCCTTCGAAGTTCATCACCTTCCAAAAGCTCAAGCATACGCTCACTCATTTTCTGGACATCAGCTTCCTCAACAAGAAACCCAGATTCTTCGTCTTCAATAACATCAGAAATCCCTGCGTGCTTCGTTGCAACAATTGCCAATCCTGATGCAGCAGCTTCCAACAATGAAAGTGGCGTCCCTTCCGAATCGTTTTGTTCTGTTCGAACTGAATGTTGAACAAAAATGGCGTGCTTTTTAAATTCAAGCGAAACTTCTGAAGGACTTAATACTCCTTTAAAGTCAATGTTCTCTTCTAGTTTTAATTCTTTGCTCAGTGAAATCGCAGATTCCAATAATTCACCATCACCAATAAATGTCAACTTCGCGTTTGGATGTATTTCAACGACTTTAGCAAATGCTCGAATTGTCGATAAAGGTGATTTCTTTGGAACAAAACGTCCACAAGCAATAAAACCGTGGCGTTTTTTGTCTGAATTCGGTGGAGAAAACAAATCGGTATCTACGCCATAAGTGATGTGCTCCAATTTCTCTTCTGGGCAGCCCAAGTTCAACAATTGAGCATGCATATCCTTGGAGACAACGACTATTTTCGTTGCTTTTTGAAACAATACTTTGTAACGATCCGCATAAAATTCCAGTACGTCATTTCGATACGCATCGAATCCATGGAAATGAACGATTAAGCGAATATTTGCTTTTGAGCAAGCATCCATGACTTCAACTCCTGCGGGACCATATTCCGCCAAGACCGAAGTCACATTGTGTTCTCTCCAAGAATCGATTAGTGCTGTTTCTGAATTTGTATTTTCATTCAAACTCTTCCAAGTCTCTCCTCTATCTGTAGATATCGATGTTGGAAAATAACCATCCGAATAAATAACCGCATTCGGCAATAATCGAATATGCGCTTGAATGAATGTTTCTGAATATTGATTTCGATTTGTGGATAAAATGGCGATCTTAGTTTGGATAACTCCTTCTGCTACTGAGTCAGCTTTTTTTTCTGTAAAACGCCTAAGAACCCGACCAATTGAGGGGTGAAAAATTAATATATGTAACAAGGTAATCCCCCAGAAATCCAACAATCCAAATGCAAGCGAGAATAGAATAAGGTATGGAAACCAATGAATGTAAAATCGATCTAAAAAGGTATTTGTGAAATGCTTGGCTGGGGTTTCTGACTCGCCTTTGCGATAATTCGACCAAGCGACGAAAAGAAAAACAAGCAGTACGATGACCAGAAAATCTATTTCCAATTGAATAACAAAGAGAAATACTAGGACAGAAATGACCTCTAAAGGGATAAAGACACGCGACATTAGCTTATACACTTTCTCTTTTCCAATCTGCGTAGCAAAGGTTTTTGTTCCACTTGCTTGATCATTTTCGTAATCCTTGTAGTGATGAGAAATTATGTTTCGAATTCCTGAAAACAATTGCCATATAGAAAGTGCAATCGCGAAATAAAAGAAATTTTGATAATGTTCGCCTCCAACCAAATAAAACGTCCAAGAAGCAAGGAATCCAGGAACGACATGCGCATAGAGAGAATCAGTAATCACCCCTAAAAAGCCTCTTTCCTTCAGTCGAAAAGGAGGGAATGCATACAGCACAAATAATACCAGCTCTGTAATAATACAAATGACCGAAATTCGATCCATTGGTAAATAGATCCACGGTAAGATTGCAATGGATAAAAATGTAAGGACTAAAAGTGAAATTGATACCGAAGATAATTTAGTAGTTCCATTCGGTTTTCCTGCGAGTAAATCTTTTTTCCTGTCGGCTAAATCATTCGTCAAATACCCAAACCCCATAAAGCCAATCGTTGTTCCAAGGGCAGCTAAAATGGACAAGGCAGCAGTGAAAGGATGAACATCCCCAGCGAAGAGCAAGAAATAACAAAACGCAATGAGAAGTGGAACTTTGTATCGCCACGGATTACTGAGTCGCAATTTTTGAGTAAAGAATTGAAAAAAGGAAATCATTAGCAGCAAGAGTTGTTTCAAAGGAACGAAAAAGAATTAGAATTGACGATTCAATTGAGCGAGCCATTTCTTTTATCAGTCAACAAAAAATCCGAAAATTAATCTCTCAATAACAAAACCGGGCTATCACTAAAGTGTTCTTTTGCATTCGTATGGATGCACTCTTAATATTCTATGGAAAATTCCATCTAAATCATATTTCTCTTTAGGATAATCATTTGTAAGCTTAGTACGTTTCAAATTATTATTGTGTGCTTTTATCGAAATAATGAGGAACTTTTGAAACCAGTCTTTATATTTGACGAAATTGATTTGAATGACCAACCACTATACTCCCGGACCGGAACAAATACCAGCTGAAATTTTAAAAGTAACGAGTTCTTTCAAAAAGAAAGTCTTCCTTGCACTAATTGGTCTTATCGCCTTTATCACATTCTATTTTGGTCTGATGATTTGGTTTGGCTATCAAACCTACCACCTATTTTATATTCTTACACATGGCGCTGACAATCCTTTCTTTATTATCATAACAGGTCTTTGTTTTGCTATTCTCACAATTTTCATGTTCAAATCGTTGATCTTTTTCAAGAAAAAAGAAGACATTCCGTACAAACAGCTCACCAAGGCAGAACAACCAGAATTGTACGATTTTATACATGAAGTAGCGAAAGAAACGGGAGCCCCTGCTCCTCATAAGATTTATTTATCTGATCGCGTAAATGCGAGTGTTTTTTATGATCTTTCATTGATCAACATCCTTATCCCGTCTAAGAAAAATCTTGAAGTTGGAATGGGCCTTCTCAACGTTCTGAATCTAACCGAATTCAAAGCAATTCTAGCTCACGAATTTGGACATTTTGCTCAACGGTCAATGCTACTTGGTAGGTATGTCTATGTCGCTCAACAATTGGCCACGCGTATCGTTCATAAGCGTGACATTCTCGATCAAGCTTTATCAGGATTGAGTTCGTTTGACCTTCGGATAGCTTGGGTAGGTTGGATCCTTTCGATTATTGTTTGGGCGATTCGCTCCTTAATTGATGTACTTTTTGGCATCGTTGTAATATCTGAGAGAGCTTTATCACGAGAAATGGAATTTCAGGCAGACAATGTTGCTGTTTCCGTTACCGGTAGTGATGCCTTGATTTATGGTTTACACAAGCTACGTGCCGCGGATGAAGGATACAGAGAAAGTATTACCATTCTCAATAAGTGCTTACAAGACAAGAAAGCAATTCCTAATCTGTACTCACTTCAGTCGAATTATATTAAAAAGATGCGTTGGGTGTTAAACGATCCAAATTACGGAATGATTTCAGAGAACATTGTACAGAAGGAAAACGTTCGATTGTTTAAAAATGGCTTGATAAATCCACCCGAAATGTGGTCAACTCATCCATCCGACATGGATCGTGAAAATAACGCCAAACGATCCTATTTACGAGTGGAAATTGATCAAAGAGGAGCTGTTGAACTGGTTAGAAACGAAAAAGACCTCTTTGAAGAAATCACAGGTGATATTATCAAGTCTGTTAAAGTTGAAACAGAACTAATTACTGATGAGGAATCGATTGAGATAATGAATCACGAAATGTTCGAGTGGACATTTTTAGACCCACAATTCAAGAGTGTTTATTTAAATCGCTCGTCAATGCGGAATTTTGATTCCATATCGGATATTTATGCTGGGGAGTTGTATGAATCCATTGAGATTGAATATAAAGCACTCTACCCGGATTCGATAAAAGAAGAACTTGAATTGCACCGTGAATACGAAGAAGAAATAAACTTACTTGAAGCTACTAAAAATCAGGTAAGGACCGCTGAAAACAGAAAAATCGTTCACCGAGGAAATGAGATTTCCAGAAAAATGATTCCAGCCATTATTGAACGCCTGAAAGCACAAGAAATTACGGCTCGTCAAAAACTAGCCGACCACGATCAAAAATGTCGATTGGTGAACTATCATGCTGCAAACACCTTACATCCATCTTATGGAGAATATTTGAAATCAATTGCCCAGGTTCTTCATTACGCTGAACATACTTTAGCAGATTTAATCGATGTTCATCAAAAATTTAATGGTACGCTCTTCGTTATCTTTGCTGATAACCGTGTCACTGAAACAGAAGAATTATTATTGATCTCTGAGGCGAGAGCAATGAGAAAAGTGATGCATTTCACCTGTAGAAATGCTGAAAAAATCACATTAAACGATACACTCTTATCCAAATTAAAAATAAAAAAATCAGAAGATCTTTTTGAGGAATTCAACCTTGAAGAGCCTGACATGGGAAACATTCAAGGGTGGTTAGAGGTTTATGCTTCGTGGTATGAAGTCTGCGTACAAGGTTTGACTCGACTAAGAAATTGCTCGCTTGAATTACTGTTAAATAGTGAAACGATTGTCCAGAAGGATTACTTACTGAAGGAAAATAATTTCAAATTCGACAAAATGCCTATCATAGATGATGACTATCCCCGTATTTGTAATGGAAACGAACGGAAAGTTGTAGAAAAGCTCACTTTCTGGGACAAATTCCATGGTGGAATTGGTCTTTTTCCAACAATTGCAAAATTCAGTGCCGCGGCTATTATTCTTATTGGAGCGATATTTATTGGTCGTATTTCTATTGAATCAACCCTATATATTCAGAATGCATTTGATCAAGAATTAAGAGTATCCATTAACGGAACAACTTACTCGATTGATCCAAAATCTCAGCTCACCACAATCATTTCTGAAGACGCGGAGATTTTAACGAAAACCTTAAATGGTAGAACAATCGATATATTCACCGGTAAATACGACGCAGGAAATCAGAATTACATCTACAACATTGGTTATGGAGATTATTTTGTTGAATATGAAACTGTTTACGGTATTGGCGAACCCTCAGAGGCGATTTACATAGGGTCAAGTCGATGGATGCCAGCTCACGCGGAT
The DNA here is from genome assembly GCA_002733985.1 of Fluviicola sp. Classification (GTDB taxonomy): domain Bacteria; phylum Bacteroidota; class Bacteroidia; order Flavobacteriales_D; family Crocinitomicaceae; genus UBA4466. The sequence continues at coordinate 25,703 of NVXP01000001.1, forward strand.
TACATTATGGAAGAAGCGCCATTAGAAATTCGCACAAAATACAGTGGGGAAACACGCTCTACAATAGCTCCTATTTTGGACGACCCATTCTCTCTACCTGAACTCAACTATCAGGACAAAGAGTTTCAAAAAATGATTTCAAATCACGTGCAATTCGATTCTCCTAATTCGCAATATATGGCGAACTGGCTGTCCATGATGCTGACCTTTGATCCAGAGTTGATTCAAATCCAGAAAGTTGCGAGAAAATCGCGAGAAAATATTCCAGCTCAACGAATATTGATGGACGCAGCTAGTGAGTCTGAAAAGGAAAATCTGAATGTTTTGTATAAAAAATTATTTGCAAAGACAGGAAATCCAGATTTCAAATATTTAGAAATTCGCGCATTAGAAGACAGCCCAGAACAAGATGTAGCATTCGTTCAAGCTTCAAAAAAATATCCGGAAAATGGTTGGTTAAATTTAGCCGCGGGATACTTATTTGCCAGAGACGAAAATTGGAAACTTGCAGACGAACATTATTCCAAAATAATAAACGGTTCTCAAAACGTGAGGGAAATCGTTGTTTTGGATTACGTCAAAATTCACCGATTGCAATGCGAATTAACAAACTCTCCTTTTGTCAATTCAAATTACTATTTGCACGAACAAATTGAATATCAATTACGCTTAGATGCCGGTGATCAAACAATTACTAGTCAGGAAGGTGAAATGATTCCATATTACTTAAGCTTGGAAAAGTACGACATGGTTCGAGATCTACTACCAACATTACCCGTTGAAAGTCAAGGGCATTATTTATGGATGTTAGCAGCAAGTCAGCCCGACAATCAGGCTGCTTTTGATGAAGCCATGAACTTAGATCAAAATGTTTCCATCAATGCAATCAACTATCCTATTGCCTTGGCGCTTATGGCATCTCGAAATAATGATTACTCTGAGTTAGAGGAATTCTTGTCAAGGGTCATGACGGAAAGAGATATAGCTTCGATGTTAGCATTTGTTAATGCCATTCAAACCAAAAACATGTCTTCAGCAAGGGGAATTATTGACAATGTAAGTAATTATCAGATCGGCACGAATTTGAAACTGATCGCGTGCATAATGATGAAAGAAAAAGTTCCGCAAGACTGGTGGCGTCAAGTAAACTCACTCTTGTTCGTTTCTGACAAACCCTATATCGGATACTGTATTCGTTGATTTAAGGATTGAGAAATTCTTCTGTTTAGTAGCTTTAATTATTCATTGACGCAATATAAGGATGAACATCCCCAGCGAAGAGCAAGAAATAACAAAACGCAGGAGCAGTGGAACTTTGTATCGCTACGGATTACCTAGTCGCAATTTTTGAGTGAACAAACGAAAAAGAATTCGATGCACCATTTTTGTTAATTTGAAATCCTGAAATGTTTAGCGACTCAGAAACAATCGCTCACAAAGTTCAGTTAGGATTGTTATTTTTGACTACTAACTTCATCCCATGTCGAAACCCTTTAGCTTATTTTCCAATCGAAAAATTACAGATGCCCAATCGGTTGCTGAAAGTCAGGCATTTTGCATGAAGCCATGGGTGCACCTTTTTGTTTCGCAATATGGGTCGGTTGTTCCTTGTTGCTTAACTCCATGGGATAAAGAAGGTGCTCTGGGTGATGTGAACAAGCAATCGATCAAGGAAATATGGAACGGTACCGAAATGAGGCAATTTCGAAAGACCTTATTGAAAGATCAACCCGATGAGCGCTGTAAATCTTGTTATGAAAGCGAGCGAAATGGTTTGAAGAGCACTCGGAAAATGACCAATGCACTTTATGCAGACAAATTGGACTGGGCGCTCGACACCAAACGAAATGGTTTCTCAGAAAAGGCCAAGCCTATCTTTTGGGACATTCGTATTTCAAACTTATGCAATTTCAAATGTCGAATTTGTGGACATCATTCAAGTTCACAATGGTATAAGGATGCGAAAGAAATGGGATCACTTTCCCACGAAACAAAAATTCAACACGGCCCAAAAAACTTTAATGAATTGCTCGAACAATTGCTTTTTGTGTTCGACGATCTTGAAGAAATCTATTTTGCTGGAGGAGAACCACTGTTAATGGAAGAACACTGGGCGATACTTGACCTGCTCCTAGAACATGGTAAAACAGACGTAAAACTCAGATATGCGACTAACTTTTCTCAAACAGTCTACAAAGGAAGAGACGTTTTTCAATTATGGACACGTTTCAATAACGTAAATGTCCACGCAAGTCTCGATGACACAGGCAAGCGAGGAGAACTTCAACGCAGCGGACAATCTTGGGACATTGCTGTTTCAGAACGAAAGCGAATGCTCGAAGTCTGTCCTCATGTTCATTTTTTAGTGACACCGACCATCAACGTAATGAATATTCATAACATCGGTGCTTTCCACAAAGAATGGGTGCTTTCTAAATTGATAAGCATCGATGAATTCATGCCTCATACTTTGAGGAGTCCGAACTATTTAAGCATTCGCATTTTTCCAGAAAGCGAACGGGAAACCATTCGCAAAGTACTCGAACAGCACATCGACTGGGTGATTGAATACGTGAAAGAGCATCCACCTCAAGCACCAACGAAAGCCGAACTCGAACAATTTGATGGCTTACTGGATAACCTTGGGATGAATGAAACCACAGGACATCCGAAAATTGACATGCAACTGAACGAATTTAGAAATTGCATTACGTACATGGATAGTAAAAATGATCAACATCTAATTCCAGAGTTCATTGCTTTTACGGATACACTAGACCACTTACGAGCAGAATCAACGAGAACAGTATTACCAGAATTAAGCCCTTTATGGGATTACACGAAATCATTAGACGAGAATGCATAACACGGGAGATCAACTTCTTAAATACAACGACAAACGTGTTCCCGAAGCTCGCACAATGGCCTGCTGGGCTCCCATCAAGAGTTTGTACTTTGGATTTCGAGGAAACACCTCTGTTTGTTGCTTTAATAAAATTCATGTTGTTGGAAAATACCCTGACCTTACTATTCGTGAAATATGGGATAGTGCCAAAAGAAAGGATATTACTCAACGGCTAGCACAAAATGATTTCTCCCTTGGGTGCATGGGTTGCGAGGAACTTATTCAAGCAGAAAACTTCAAGGCACTTCCAGCAAAAAACTTTGATGTACTTCCCATTCTTCGTACAGGTTATCCTTCAAAAATGGATTTTGAACTGTCGAATGAATGCAATCTTGAATGCCTCATGTGTAGAGGTGAATTTTCGTCCGCTATTCGGAGAAACAGAGAAAAACTGCCTCCAATAAAATCAGCATACGACAGTGATTTCGTTGATCAATTGGAAGAATTTATTCCCTATCTCGAGAATTCACATTTCCTCGGAGGGGAACCATTTCTAGTACCTATTTACCTCGACATCTGGGAACGAATGGTCGCAATAAATCCAAAAATTCGAATTTCGATACAAACGAATGGTACAATCTTAACGGATAGAATCAAGCGCATTATCAATTCGATGAACTTTGATATCGCTGTTTCGATTGATTCAATTATTGAAGAAAACTATCGAATTATTCGCAAAAATGGCGAATGGAAAAAGGTGTTACCAAACATTCATTTTTTCAGAGAATATTGCAGAGAAAAGGACACGCATTTTCATATCTCTTTTTGCCCAATGATTCAAAATTGGAAAGAGCTTCCTGATGTTGTGAAGTTTGCAAATGAACTTGACTGCAACATCTTCTTCAATACTGTTTTTCATCCAAAATCGTGCTCTATTAGTTCGCTTTCATCAAAAGAAATTTTCGAAATTGTTGCGTTTCTATCTGAAGCGAATCTCTCATCGTCCACTTCAATCCAAGAAGAAAACAGACAGAGTTACCTTCAAGTCGTGAATCATTTCAAGTTATGGGAAAAGGAAGCATTGGAAAGAGAAAAAATGATTGCTCAAACTGGAGATATTGCTGATCTCGAATCCTATTTGCTTGGTTTGAAACGCTATCTCAGTGAAAACAATGATCTCAAAGCGGAAGATCAATCTTCTATATATGAAGACATTGAATCAAAACTGAACTACATCATTGATGTTGCTGCCGAAAACAATTTACACGAAACAGCAACTGGACATATCATTGAAATGGAGTACAAAACCATTGTTCAGTCATTGCCCCAAATGGACCGTGAACATGCCTTGTATTTATTTAAATCTTTTGTGACTCCTCTCCCTGACTAATCTAGTGAATCAATGACTTTAACTCTGGGAAAACAGATACAAAGTCTTCATCTCGCAACGCATCCAATTTAGCTATTTTCTGAGGGAAATTCAATCGAGCTTTTTCATCTCCATCGTGATTCAAGTAGTTTATGATATTGCGATACTGCCGCAAAACATAGTCCATCTTTTTTTGATCTTCTACAGACTGATTTTCCAACCAAATTACATGTTCCTCAATTCGTTTTTCAGCAATCTTTTTCAATTCCTTTGATAAATTTCTAATATTAAATTCCAAGGGATAAACGAGCAAAGTCGGAACGACATCTTCTACTCTAACATATCCTTTATTAAATAGCTCAAGGTGCATTTCAGTAATCGACAGAATATTAAAAACACTAATCGTCGGACTGATCATTAAATCAACATTGTTTGCCTCGCGCTTGATCGTTTCGAAATTGGACACCATTTGTTCCCATTTTGCATTTTTCCGTTGGTATTCTAATCTCTCACCAATATCATCAAGGCTCACAGCTAGGTTGACGTAGTCGAATTGTTTCCAAAGTTCTAGAATATCAAATCCCTTAAACTTCAAGCGTGACAAATTCGTGTTGTAAAACAACTTGCATTGCGTATTACCCGTTTCTATTAAAAACTCCAAAATTTGGTAATGCTGCTCCATCATCAATGGCTCACCTCCGGCGAAATAAACCTCCTTGATTGATCCAATTTGCTCCCTAAATTCTCTGAAGAACTTTTCTTCGTCAATTATTGAAGTAGTAAGAGCGGGTGTTTCTGGTTTAATATTCCCCAAAGCGAGATCATCGTTGTACCAACTAGAACTCGACGAAAAATTACAAATTCGACATTTTAAGTTACAGACATTCGAAAAACGAATATCAAAGTAAACTGGCGTTTCATAGCTTGAAGAGTGAAACTTATTCTGGATCAAATCATTGATCTCATTTTCGTATTTGTCGTTTGTGATTTCGCGTAAGCTTATCCATCCCATTTCCTCTTTTTCGTAGCATCGACTACAAGCTGGAGCGGGTTTCCCTTTTATCATTTGCTTTCGGAAATCTTCGAATCGTTTTCCTTTCCAAACTTCTTGAATTGTTGATGTATTGATGTTACCAAATTTCGCTTCATCACCCCAAGGAGCTTGACAACAAGGCGTAACATTTCCGTTTTGAGTGACATGTAAATGAACCCAAGGCATTGCGCAGAAAACTCCATCATCCTTGAAATGACCGTCATTGTTTACTGCAATTTCTTTCTTTTTACGCCAAAACGCCATGAACTCAAAAAATTTCATCCAAGATACATAAACCAATGTGTTTTGGCGTCTTTCTTATCTTTACCCAAAACTCTTCATTCATGCGTGAAAAAGTGATAGCATTCGTAAAGCGTGGTTTCATCATGGCCATTATTACGATCGTTCTTTTGGAAGTAGGTCTTCGATTATGTGGTTTTGGTGTATTTGAACTCCCTGAATTCTCAATGACTTCTACTCCTAATCGTCACCTTTCGCCAGACGAAGAACTTGGTATTCGTATGAATCCAGGCATCTATGAAGTAACAATCAATAAAAAGTTAAAATACACGGCAACTCATCTTAAAAATGGACAACGAATCTGCGGCAATTTAGAGAATCGTTCAAAGGAACAAACTACTGTTGCATTTTATGGTTGTTCATTTACCTATGGAACTGGCGTGAATGATTCCGAAGTTTATCCGTACTTACTTCAAGCAGATTTTCCCAATTTGAATATTGAAAATCGCGCGGTCCCCGGTTATGGTCAAGCACAAATTCTTGTCAACCTTGAACAGGAATTAACATCTTCCCAGAAACCTGAGGTCATTATTCTAAATTATTTATCATTTCACAATGAGCGGAATACACTGAATCCTTCTTATCGACAAAAATTACGAATGGGATATGAAATTACCAGGCGTAATGATATTGGAATAACAAGATTCAAATGCTCTTATCCTTATGGATCATTTGAAGAGAATGAGTTAAAACTGAACCACGTTTCAATTCGTGAAATTAGTTCAACCTTTCCACTGATTGAATATTCAGCAAGCATGAATGCACTTCAAAGTACCTGGGATGAACAAACTGTTGATGCAGAAAAAGATGAAAGAGTGACCCTCGCCATGATCGACCGCATTGATGAAATTTGCAAAAACAACGGAGTTAAACTTGTGATCTCAACAATGATGAACGACGAAATCACTAGTCGACTAATCAAGCACTGTGAAGAGAAATCAATTTCAACCATTGATATTTACGTCGATTTATCTCAAAAAGGATTTACGAATGCCCCACATGATCAGCACCCGAGCGCGAAAGCTCACAGGCTGTTTTCAGAAAGATTAAAACCTTACCTATTTGTTATTGAATGAGTTAATAGTTGATCTAAATGAAATAAATTTTTATATTTAACTGTAACGTTTAACATAACTCCCATGTTCAAGTTCTTTAAATATAAATCAGCCAAGGAAGCTCCGGTTTCTAACATTCAAGATGATCTATATACTTGGAAATACATTGATGTTTCAGAATTGGATAATTACCCAGATGCTGTAAAAGACATTTACGACAAAAAATATACGGGGATTATTATTCGGAATGTTTGTTCTCAAGAAGAAGTTGCAAAAATGAAAACTGCGATTGAAGCGATCGATCCAGACATAACAATCCCCACAGGAGTTGGGCATTCTTATCCACGGCATTTTTCACAATTGGTAAAACCAGACGACGATTTTTCACAGGAACGCGACAACATCAAAGCCTATTTCAGTGAATGCGAGCACTTGCCTGAAACATTCAAAAAACTCACTGGCATGGACTTCACACGAAAGCTTCAGTCAATTTTAGAAAAAGTTGCAGGAGGAAGATCTGTTCAAGTTCCAAAAGGATTTGATCGCGAAGGTCGTTACCCAAGTGGGTCCATTCGTGTTAATTACCCTGGGCAGGGGTTTATCATGATCCATTGTGGCAATTACTTTCAGCAAGAATTCCCCGTATTTTATAAACACTTAAGTACAGAAGTCAATTTTAAAGATCAACTGAGCTATTTTTTAACGGTAAATCCAGCTGAAATTGGCGGAGAATTAACCTTGTTCGATGTATTATGGGAGCCAGGTCAAACGAAAGAAAGCGCCCGTCATGACAATGAGATATTCTTGGCAAATGGCAAAACGCTTGATTCAAGTCTAACCAGTCCATTGAAACGAATGAAAGTGAAACCAGAAGCAGGAGATCTCTTGATCTTTTCTGGAGGTCCAATCTGGCATAAAGTTGAATTGGTTGAAGGAACTCAGAATAGAATCACCATGGGTGGATTTTTAGCTTTCTCTGAAGATGAAAAAACACTGAAGTACTGGACATAATTTTTCTGATATTCCTTTAAGAAATGTATCTTTAAGCACGAAAACCCTTAACTCTGCTATGTTAAACGAGAATCCTGTCGATGTATTTTTTGATCCAGAATTGGACAAAAAAATGGTACGCGATGGTTTCATCGTGCTTCCGTTTATCGACAAAGAGGAAATAGAGACATTTCAGAAATTATATACCAAATGGCATCCTGAACACCCAACCGAATTTTACAAATCCTATTTTGATCCTCGCATGGAGTATAAATTGGAAGTGGAGAATGAAATAATTCGGGTCTTTAAGGAGAAAATGAACGCAATTTTTCGCGATTACAACGCATTTGGTGGATTATTCGTGGTTAAACCACCAACTCAAGAAGGTCATCTCCCTCCCCACCAAGATTGGTCGTTTGTGGATGAACGCAAGGATTGGAGCATCAACATGTGGTGCCCGCTGGAAGATGTGAATGATGAAAATGGAAATATCATTGTTCTGAAAGGCAGCCACCAGTTTAATCGAACGATTCGAGGAGTTGGAACTCCAGATGTTTACCGCGATCATTGGAAATTAATTGAGAAGAACATGCAATCTGTGCCAATGAAAGCTGGCGAAGCAATCTTCTTCTTCCATGGTTTACTTCATGGATCGACGTTAAATACAACACCAAAATCTCGTGTTAGCTTAGGCTTAACTCTCACTCCGAAAAAGGTTCAGCATTATTTTCATTACATGGATAATGTAGATGGAGAAAAGCAACTCGTACGGTTTGAAACAGAACCCGGTTTCTACATTGACTATGCGTCAAAACGAGGAGCTCGACCTGAAGGCGAAGCAACATTGGATCCGTTTACCTTTGATTCATTGTCTCAAAATCAGTTAATCGAACAAATTAGATCAGTTCAGGGCGATGTCGAAACAATCGAATCACCCCAAGAAGTGAAAGTCGACAGTAGTTGGTATAAAAAAATCAGAAAATTGATCCTGAAAACATGAGTTATTCCCATCCTTTTTCATGGACTCCCGCTCCATTTACCGTTTTCAAAAACTCTGAAATAAAACAGAAGGTTGAAGAATTTGGTTATGCCGTAGTTGATCTACTTGAGCCTTCAACAATTGAAGCGATGCGGGCAATTTACGATCAAGAACATCAACTGAAAGATGATAAAGGCGGAATGTTTTACTCCGTTTACTCTCAAGATGTCGCTTACCGAACGCGTATTCATGAGGCTCTGAAACAGGAATTAACCCCTATTTTCGAAGAACATTTTACTGAGTACAACAACGGTTTGAATTTCTTCATTAACAAACTATCGGGTGATGACAGCGCATTTTCGATTCATCAAGATTCGAGCGCAGTAGATGAATTCAAACATTCTTCACTAAGTATCTGGATTCCATTACAAGATGTGGATGAAACGAATGGAGCATTGTGGGTCGTTGAAAAGACGCATCAACTCTTCTCCCCATATCGAAGCGTGTCTTTTTCTCCCCCATTTTCTACTATAAAAGACACCGTTAAAGATTACCTGAAGCCGATTCAATTAAAAAAAGGGCAAGCACTGATTTTTGACGCTCGAATTATTCATACTTCAGGAAAAAACACTTCAGGAAAAGATCGTCTTGCCGTGGTCTGTGGTATTCTACCAAGTGAAGCTACCTTCCAACTGAGTTTTCAAGATAAAGAAGATGATCCGATCGAATTATATAAACAAGCAGATGATTTCTTGATCAATTATCCGAATTTCTTTCACAATTGCATTTTACGACCTACAATAGGCGAAAAAATTGGCGAAGGTAAATTCATTTTCCCTAAAACTACCGTTGAGCAATTTGAGTCTGATTGTCTAACATTGGGAATTGAAAAAGCGTCTTTGTATCAAGAAGGTGAACCCGTTCAAAATTTTATTACAGAACCCATAACGGCAACTCCACTAAAGAAGGCAACATTCTCTGAATACAACTCTGAAGTGCATCAAGTGATACGCATGTTCAAGGATGACGAATTAGAGCGTCAGTTGTGTGAAGAAGGCTATGTGATCATTCCATTTTTCAATGAGGATGAAGTGGCTGGCTTACTTGACTACTTCCACGATCAAAATGACGAAGACGCTGAGCGCATTTTCGCGATTAGCCATTCTGAAGACATTGAATTGAAGAAAACCGTGAACAAATGGATTGCGGAAAAGTACGCTCAACACGTTGAGGAACTATTCGTTGACACGAAAATATTAGGTGGGACATTTGTTGCAAAGCCTCCTAATGGAAAAGGATTGATTACACCTCACAGAGATTGGAACTTGGTGGACGAGCGCCAATTTAGATCATGCAATATCTGGGTCCCATTAGTTGATACAACTGCGGAAAACGGTGCCATCGAAATTCTTCCAAAAAGCCATTTGATTCAACCAACATATCGCGGGCCGAACATTGTTAATCAGTTGCGAGATGTGGAAGAGTTCCTATGGAAACATTTGGAATTAAAACCAATGAAAGCTGGTCATGCTTTTATTTATGATCATCGTTTTATTCATGGATCGCGAAATAACGATAGCACATCTGTTCGTCCAGCATCCGCCTGCGCAGTTACGAACAAGAACGCTGAATTTAGATTCTATCATACTCATCCAACTCCTTTTGGAGAAAAAATTGAAGAATTCTCATCGTATCCAGATTATTTGTTGCGCGAAGATCGATTCGATTATCCAACGACAATTGATCACATTCAAACACTTAATGTTGATACAACACCATATGTCGAAGGTCACTTTAATGGACTGAATCTAACTCAACAGAAAACAGTTAAAGAAGAGTCGAGCGGTTTATTCCAGAAAGTCAAATCATTCTTTAATCGCTAAGAAATGAAAACTGAAAATTGGATTGATGTCTTTCATTCTGCTGATTTGAATAAAACGTTGCGGGAAGATGGCATTGTGAAAATTAGTTTGGCAGATTTCAAGGCTTCTAACTATCGTTCCTTTTTAGAAACAACTGTAGATGGATTTCCCAAAGAATTTGAAGCTGCGTTTTATGGGAGCGTCTCAATTGCAGAGTTGGACGTCAAGCGAAAAGTACATGCTGGGATTCGCGAAATGCTCTCTCCAACAATCGAGTCATTGTTGATCAACCACAAACTTCTCACCTATTTCTTTTTGGTGAAAGGGATTGGTAAGAATTCTATTTTGAAATTGCATCAAGACTGGAGCATCATTGATGAACGAAAACACCGTGCCTATAACCTTTGGATTCCACTTTGTGACAGCACAAAAAAGAATGGAACATTATATGCGGCAAAGGGAACACATCGTATACCCTTGAATATTCGTGGTGCTGGAATTCCACCCAAATATGCGAATCACTTTAAAACTGCGGAAAAATACTTGGAAGCCATTGAAGTGAAAGAGGGAGAAGCATTGATTTTCGATAGTCGCCTGCTGCATTATTCACCGTCCAATACTTCAGATACATCACGCTCAACAATCATCAACAATATCATTCCAAACAGCGCTGAAACAATGTGCTTCCATGGATCGGAAGTTGATGGTCAGTTTACGGTAAATCGCTATGATGTTCCCAATGATTTATTCATTCATTATGATCATTTCAATGAACAAAAAGATGATCCAAATCCATCAGGAAAGTTTGTCGAGGCAATCAATTATGGAAAAACAGAAACCGTTGAATTATCGGAATTTGTTTCTTTATTAAAAGCTACAAGCTCTAAGAAAAAACGCTGGTTTTTCTAATTATCCAATTTCTGGATGTCCCAAAAGAGCTTCGGTCTAATGACCGTACTAATCCTTGTATCAAACGCCAATTTCTGATCAGACGAAACTTTGAAACGACACAATTGATCTTCTTCGGCAATAAATTCCATGGCATTTTGAGAAATAATGATTCCGAGATTGTATACCCCACGATTCAGTAGGTCCCCTGGAATTTCACAGCAAACTGTATAGTGTCCTTTCTCTGAGAGTTGAGGCGTATATCTTTCACGGAGTCCATAGGAATCTGTCAGTACCCGAATGTTATTGAGGTTGGTGATCGTGAATATAAATTCAATGGATTTATTCGGGATTAATTTCTCACAGCTGAGCTCAATTTCGATGGTGTCGTACATGAATATTTCATCTCCCTCTGCTTTCCCCTTTGCCTTTACTTTAAGATCAGTGACAGTCACGAATTGATTATCTAAACTGGAAAGATCAAGAACGGACGGTGCTATTTCCTCTCGTTTCCCTCTAATTTTCCCCGATTGACTAGACGACGATTCTAAGTAACTTTCAATAACATCAATCGGTGCTCCAATGGTTTCAATTACTCCATTATCTAACCACATGCAGCGATCACAAAATTCAATAATGGGTTCCATTTGATGACTAACGAGAATAATTGAGGCTCCATCATTCTTCAATTCTCGAATCTTGTTGTAGCATTTTCTTCTAAAATCGGCATCACCAACTGCTAGAACCTCATCAAGGAGCAGAACGTCTATTCTGGAATGAAAAGCTATTGCAAATGCAAGACGAAGATACATCCCACTTGAATAATGCTTAACGGGCATTTCCATAAAATCTTCCAGTCCACTGAATGATACAATTTTATCGTAGATAGGATGAACATCAGAATTTTTAAATCCAAGAATATTCGCACTTAGAAAAACATTTTCACGCCCTGATAAGTCAGGATGAAATCCAGTACCAATTTCAATTATTGATGTCAGTACTCCTTCGTATGTAATCGTTCCACTTGTTGGACCCGTAATTTTACTCAAGACTTTGAGCAGCGTACTTTTCCCAGATCCGTTTCTACCGATCACACCAAATATTTCACCTTTCTCTAGTTCAAATGATACTTCATTTAATGCAAGAAGTGCTTTTCCACCTTTCGTATATTCCTTTTTTAAGGAGTCAACGGTTAATATTGATTCGCTCTGTCCCATTATAACTCCTCCTGTTTTCTATTGTGCATTTGCATGTAAAACAAATTCTGCAAGAAATAACGACTGTTACCAAACTCAAGCGCGTTCCAAGGTTTGATGCATGTAATTTCAAAGAAGTCTACCGGGAAAATATAGTCTTGCAGGTTTTCTATTTTATTGATTCCTGTCAGGTCTTGAAAATCATTTGAAATAGTCAAATTTTCAAAATCCTCCAGTGGTAAATCAATTGTTTTGACGCTCGATAAGATGTATCCTTTCTTTCGAACGAATTTTAATACTTCGTATAAGTCGGCAATATTGTAACGATACGCGTCATTGATGTTTTTCACTTCTCGTTGAATGTCATCTGATAAAGACTGAATTGCCGCTTCCTTGATGAACAAATCTTTGATATACAGCTTCCCTCCAGGCTTGAGCATTCCCCACGCAGAATTGATCACTTGTTCGTGATTTGTAGCATGTCCAAATGACTCCAAGAAGTATACCGCATCAAAACTATCTGATTCGTAGTACTTTTCTAGTTCATGATAATCACCATGCGTCACATTGACTTTTCCTTCCAATCCTTCCTCAGCAATATACTTTCTCGACTTTTCAACTTGGTCTTCCGAAATGGTAATTGCCTCTACTTGGACCCCCGCATTTTTCGCAAAGTACCGCGCAGGACCACAAACGCCGCAACCAGCATCTAACACACGTTGACCTTTCTCAAAACCGATCGTTTCAATCTGGTAATCCAATAATTTAGTCACGTCAGTTGTGCGAAATGCCTGAATCACTTCACCGTAAACTTTCAAGAAGTTATCGGTTTGGGCATTGTAGAAATCACCAACTTCGCGAGCCGAATGATCCGTTTTGGATTCCCTCAATGACATATGCTCCTTTGATCTTTTGCCTAAGAGCAAAATGACGAGTGCGAAGCAAGATATCGAGAGAAACAGAATTAATATAATAGCTACAGTAGATGTCATCGTTTCTTATTTAGTTCCAAATAGCTTTTGGAAAAATCCTTTTTTTTGTTTTTGTTTTAATTTATTCATTCCCAGGTACACCTCTTCAAACTCCTCTTTCGATAGAAAAGAATTCGGGTGATTGAATGATCGCAGCAAGGATAATCCCTCTGGACCTGAATCTCTGTCATTTTCAAAGAAAAAATTGGGGTGGGAAGCATATTCTTCCACTACATCCCCATTTTGCTGGTAAAATTTTAACTCTGCTCCTTTTGGAACGACACCCAACACAAAGGCAAGGCGAAGTTCATCGGTTTGATTTTTTGGAGAAGAATGCCAGAGCGCATGATCGTAAAGTACAGCCTCTCCTTTTTTCATGTTTAACGAAACCATGTGCGGATCAACTTCATTCGATATAGGGTACAAAACTGGCGGAACATTCGGACCACGAAAGGTCTCCTGCTTTGTATGACTTCCAACCAAAATTCTCATCGCGCCATTTTCTTCATTGACATCGATTAAAGGAATCCATAAATTATAGGATCGCGCATGTTTTTCGTTGACTAAGTTCCAATCTTGATGAAGTGGTAAAACACCTTTTTCACCTGGAGCTTTCGAAATAAATGCTCCACCGAGCAACTCAATGTTTTCAAAATGAGACTCAATGCGACACGATAAAATAGACATTGCTTGATCGCTCAGCACTTTTCGTTTCTCTTTATCCTCCAAATGTGTTGTCGCATAAAACCCTTCTGGATTCGACGAATGATGATCAGTGAAAATGGTTGTTAATGCCGCAACATCATGATCGCTTAGTAAATCAAACGTAGCGTAGCCATCGTCTTCTAGACGCTGTGAATATTCTATCTCATGAAAATTTACTCTGTTCATGATTTTCCGAATATTCGTTGAAAGAATGAAGGCTTGTTTACTCTCGTATTTGTCAATCGATCTAAATCTTGTTCGTTCCAACGTGGAATGGAATAATCAAAGAATTGTTTACTTGTTCCCATCAATGGGCGCTTGTAAATTGCTTCCATGAAATTCTCAAAACGAAAAAGGAAATCATCTTCCTGCGCGAACTCCTCTATTTGAGATCGTTCTTTGTCCCAATAATGGAATTTAAGCGGTGCTTTTTGACTGATCATCCCTGTTGTGATTGCTGGACGAATTTCATCTGTTAAGTTGGGCTTCGAATAATGAATTGTTGCTTGATTCAAAATAATCACCTCCCCTTTTTTCGCTGGGACAACGGTTAACTTTGGTTTGATCTTTCCTTCCAATCCCGCAAAAGACATCGGTAAGGTTGGAGCGCGCAATGCCTCGTTCCATTTATGACTTCCCTTCATCAATTCAAGGGTTCCGTTCTCTTCATTTGTATCCGTTAAGGGAATCCAAACATTGGCTGCGTAAAATTCCTGTTCGTCCACAATTGTCCAATCTTGGTGCATTGGCATTTCACTGCGCTTCCCTATTCCTTTGATCAAATAAGCGGCTCCAATTAATCGATAATTGACACATTGTTTTGCTAAGCTAGCGCTGATCGTTTCAGAAATCTTATTGCTGATTTCCATTTTAAGATCATAATCATCCAAATAGCTCGATGAGAAAAACGCACTTCCATTATCTGGGAAATATTCTATTCTAAGTTGAGCCAAAGCATCGACCTCTTGCTCACTTAGCAAGGGAATTTTCACAAAGCCGTCTTCATCAAACTTGCGTTGAATTTCTGCATCTCTAAAAATGGGTTCTTTCATGCTGTTTTTGTTGAAAAAAGCCGCTTTAACCAGCTTCGCTTTTCTTGTTTAGGCTGAATTTTAGGTGTACGAGCAATCGTTACTCCCAATTCACGTTCAATGCGATCCACGGTTAATTTCGGAAAATCATATGGAAAGAGTCCCAAACTTTTTCCGATCGTTGGCCTGCTGAAAATATTATGTCCGAAGTTCTCAAACTTCTCCAAGAAGTCATCATCCTGTTCAAACACTTCAATGTTATCTCCAAAGGTGTCTTTATCCCAATAGCAAATCTTGATCTTAGCATCACTGTGCGCTACAAAGGTGTTGATTGTTGGGCGTTCTGTATCGGACAAATTCGGAGGTGAATTATGAATAATACTTTGATCAAAAATGATCGCTTCTCCGGCTTTCAAATAACACGGCTGCATCAAACTCCGAACTTCATCCTTCACATTATCGTAAATATCAGGAATCGACGAACCCCGATATGTTTTATAGAAACGATGACTCTTTGGCAATATTTCAATGGCGCCATTAAGTTCGTTCAAATCGACCATTGGGCACCAAATATTGATTCCAGAAAACTCTCTTTCATCTACCAAAGTCATGTCTTGGTGCATAATCAAGCGGCTGTCCTCTCCTGGAGCCTTGACAATAAAGCTAGAAAATAGAATCTTATAATTTTCAAATAAGCTCTCGATTTGTTCGAGGCAAATGTTCTTTATCGATTGATTGACAAGTTCTCTGTGCTCTACATTATTGGCAAACGTAGTCGTAAAGAACCCTTGCACTCCATCTGGATAAATGGATTTGTAGACTCCATATAATTCATCAATTTGTTGCGGCGAAATAAACGGTACAATGACGAATCCATTCTCATGAAAATCCGCTTGTAACTTTGGATCACTAAAAATTCCCTTTTTCTGATCGAAATCAATCATGCTCCTACCAATTTAGATCGTACTTTTTTCCACCAAGACAGTACTTTGACTGGCTCAGTGTGTTGGTTACTCTCGTCGAAACGTGCTTGCTTCAATTTAGCTCCAAATTCTTCGATCGTCATATCAAAGGGATCATACTTAAATGAATTTATTCTTGGAACATCTTTCGACGGTTTTTTCCACGGATTAAATGTCATGTAAAAGTCTTTGTCGACCTTCAAAACTTCGACCATCGAACGGTCTTTACTCAAATCCATGTGGAAATGAATAGAATTTTCCTCCGTTGGGATTAGGATCAGTTGAATCGCCAAACGCAATCCATCTGTTTGATTGGGAGAAGAATAATGAACGATACTATCGTCCAGAATAACTGCATTCCCAGCTTTAGTTTCAACTGGTTGCATATATCGGTCAATAATTTCCGATTGAATTCCGGCCAATTCAGATTTGATCATTGGTCCTCGTACTTCACCATATCGCTTATGGCTTCCAGGAACCACCTCAAGTGTTCCGTTTTTTTTATTGCTATCCACAAGAGGACACCAAATTGAAACGGTTGCACATTTATGTTCATCTGCAAATGCCCAATTTTGATGCAAAGGAACTTCTCCTCCATCTTCTTTCTTTCTGATGAAATTTGCGATAATCGGCTTGTAATCAAATAGGTAATCCCCCACTCGTTTCATAAAAGCGTTCGTAATCATATCGAACACTTGCTGCTTGTAGTCAGAATTCTTATCGATGAATGTGAAATCATAAGTGATCTTCTGATTCGATTTATGTTTTTCGTCCTCAGGCCCAAGTCTTCCTCCGCTTTCATTCAAAGAATCGAAGTAATACGTTTTCAGCATTTCTACTTCCTGCGCATTCAAAAATGGCACTTCAACGTATCCATCTTCCTGAAAACGCTCCTCCAATTCTTGATTTATAAATGTCTTTCTCATTGTTTTCAATTATGGTCGACCTTTCATTCTCCAATTCACCTCTCTGACGATATTTCCAGGCGAGTACTTTTGAAAAAACGAACGTTTATCAGCCCACGCTTCAGTCTCTACTAATTCAGGATCTTGATCTTCGCTTTTCGAGCCATCGATTGAATAATCAAACAACTTTGCCAAACGCTCCATGAAAGGACCATTGTACTCCACCCCGTCTAATTGTTGAACGAGACTTTCCATCTCTTCTTTCGACAAGTCAGGAACCACGCGATCAATCTCCCTCACTTTTTTCAACCCCTCTGGTGATTTTCCTTTATCAAATAAATCAGAAAGTCGCTTGTTATTGAACCACGTGTAGAAATTCTCATCCACCTCATATTCTTCCAGCTTTCCAGAAGTAGGATTTTGGTAAAAATGGTTTAACTGTGCTTCCTTCTGTGTAATTCCAATCCCAACAGCGATTCTCGCTTGATCAGAAAGGTTCGGTGGTGATGCGTGAATCAGGCGATTATCAAATATTAAACTTTCTCCCGCTTTCATTTCAATGATTTCGACAAATGGAAACAGTGTGAAAATATGATCCGACAATGGTGATTTTGATTGTGGCGAAGGTGACGAACGCTTGTGATTAAAGATAGTATGACTTCCTCGAATAACTCCGAGTGCACCATTTTCTTCCGTTACATCAACCAATGCTGTCCAAATAGTTGCAGAACAGAATTGACTTTCATCAACAAAGGTCCAATCTTGGTGTGGTGGAACGATGTTCTGCAAACCTGGCTCTTTGATCACGTAGCTTGCTGTAAAAACCTTACAATCATCAAGTAAGTCAGTTGTCTTTGGAACAAGAATCTCTTTAATTTTCGATCCAACTTCCTTCACTAAGTCTTGGTTTTGGTTGTCTAGGCTGATATGAAATCCCGCTTCAATTTTATTGTCAAAATCTTGGTTGTTGTAATAATTCAACAGCAACTCTACCTCTTCTGCGTTGAGCATTGGAAGCACAATGAATCCATCTTTAGCAAATCGCTTCTGTTGTTCTTCATTTTTAAAGATATTTCTCATAGTGGGATGTTAGGCTGAGTTTATAAAAAGTCAACCATGTTTCGTTCAATATTCTTAAATGTACGAATTCCCAGAATGAGTAGGACAATAACGGGAATAAACGACAGGCAATACATCCATTCGAACGGAAGGTTAAAAAGCATGGATCGCAAGAAGTCAATTGTGGTTGCAATAGGATTTATGTAATAAATGTAATCTCGAAATGCCTCAGGAATCAACGTTGTTGGATAAAACACAGGAGTTACCCATATTCCGAAGTTTGTGAGATATGGAATCAAATGCTGTAAATCCCTTTTCTTGATCGTGAGGATGTTTAACCAAATGGCGACGCAGCTTCCAACGAGAATCGTCATCACAATTGCTACTGGAAGAAAGACAATTTTTGGAGAAAAGTCCAAGCCCAGAATGAGCATGATGATGATCAAAAGGGAAAAAGCCACAAAAAATTCAATCGTTGCGACGACAATTTTTGAGATGGGAAGTAAGATCTTGGGGAAATAGACCTTACGAATTAGCTCTTGCGAGCTGATCAAGGCTGTTCCAGCACTGCTCACCATGTTCGTAAAAAAGTACCAAATGGTCATTCCACTGAACGCGAACGCTACGTATGGAACATCTCCAGTTTCCAATTTGATTAATTGCTCGAAGAAAATGGTAAAAATAGTCAGTGCGATTAATGGTTGAATTATCATCCAGAGCACTCCCAATTTTGTTTGAACGAATCGAGCCTTCAAATCGCGCTTCGCAAAAGAAATGATCAATTGGCGGTATTGGCGGATGCTTCGGAAGTATTCTCCAAACGTCGCTGCTTTATTATTTATTATCGTCTTTCCCATTTACTTCTGTGAGAACATTTTTCGGTGAACTTGTCTTTTCCCCATCATTATTGGAGGTAATTTGACCATTTTCGATTCCTTGGTAAAATCGTGGGTATAAAAATCATAATAAATCACATCTGGAATACTGAACGACAGTCGATATAACCATCTAAAAAATGGCCAATCTAGAAAGAAGAAAGGACCAAAAAACCACTTTGCCAGGTAACGGAAAGGTAAGCCCATTTTCGTGCCAAGGGATGATCGTTTTTGCTCGCGCTTAACCACCTGAAGGCATTCTTCGAGGTAGGTCTTTTTCCCAATTTTTGATCGCTGCCCTTCTCTTCTATGTCGAAATCCTGATAATTCTAAGGTCGTTGTATGCAATTTTTCGAATCGGAAGAAGCGTGACCACAATTCCATATCTCCTGCAAGATCGTATTGAAAATCGAGTGTTCCTCCTGCTTTATTCCATAATTCTCTTGACCAAAACGACGATTCCTGCTGTATGAATTGAAAATCATTTGTTAGGTAACGGTATTTTGACCAGCGACACCACGGCAAGGTAATTTGACCAACAAGTGCGCCGTCTTCCGTGTATTCTCGTGCTAATCCCATTAACCAACTAACATCTTCGTACTTATTGAAAATTTCAGCTACTTTGAAAAGTGAACGAGGTAAGTATTTATCATCTGAATTCAACCACGCCATGATTTCACCTGTCGACTTTTCAAATCCTTTTTGGATGGCTTGGTATTGTCCTTCGTCGGGTTCACTGACCCAATAAGAAAAATGCTCGGCGTAGCGTTCAATTATTTCCAAACTATTGTCTGTACTTCCTCCATCGATCAAGATGTACTCCAAATTTGGGTACTCCTGTTCGATCACCGATTTTATGGTTTGCTCGAGAAATTCGCCATTGTTGTAGTTGACAGTGACGATAGATATTTTAGGATAGCTTTTCACGTTGCAGAGTGTGGGTTCTAAGGTACAATTATTAAGTAGAATATTGATTGGTAAAAAGAGTGTTTGTATTATTTACAGCAAAGGTCGCAGGCTAGACTACATCAAGCCGTAAAGTAGTGTGTGAAATTATCTACCGTTCAGTAATACCCGTCTTTATTCGTAGATTTGAATCACAAATTCAACACGTGCGAAAAATAGCTCACATCATCAATCCATTCAATGCTGATCCCTCTTCTGATTTGCATACTGCGCAACCCATTACATTTGCATCTATGCTGCACGCGAGGGATGAAGCCAAGGAAAATATCAACGTGGAATTGTGGACTGCTCAATATCCAGAAGATCGAAACATGGTCGTTGAGGGATTCCAGGCAACACGAGATTTGGATCGATCTGTGCTGGATTTAGGAAGCTTCGAAAAGCAACTAAAACTTCCATTAATTGGTGATATTGTTCGTCGATTGTTTGAAGAGAGCGATGCCGAATATTTGATCTACACGAATGTCGATATTGGTGTTTACCCGAGTTTCTATTCTGAGATCAATCGATTTATCGACGAAGGATTGGATGCATTCATTATCAATCGACGAAGACTGCCTGCGCATTTCACGAAAATTGAACAACTTGAAGAAATATATCGAGAAGAAGGAAAAAAGCACCCAGGATTTGACTGTTTTGTGTTTCATCGGGATCTTTTTACCGATTTTCAAATGACTGAGGTTTGTATAGGAGTGCCGTTTATTGGGATCACTTTTGCTCAAAACATTTTTGCTTTAGCAAAAAACTATCGCTTGTTCGAGGAAGAAATTTTGACGTTTCATATTGGGATGGAAATTTTCAAAGGTCGAGCTGCAAAGGACTATTTC
The DNA here is from genome assembly GCA_002733985.1 of Fluviicola sp. Classification (GTDB taxonomy): domain Bacteria; phylum Bacteroidota; class Bacteroidia; order Flavobacteriales_D; family Crocinitomicaceae; genus UBA4466. Next base: position 46,521 of record NVXP01000001.1, read on the forward strand.
AGATACAATAGGAAGCAGTTTTGGAAAGCAATGAACTCTTCTTTGAAACCTCATTTGTCCTCAAAAAAATGGCCATATGCTGATCGAATTTTACCTATTCGGCTGATCAAATGGGGATTGCAACCTAGTTTACCGATTCGGTTAGGGTTAAAATTGGAGTGGCGAAAATTGTTTAAATAATTCGGGCTTCGACTTCGCTCAGCCCTCGGTTAACTCGTCAGCCACAGGTTAACTCATCAGTTATCAGTTAACTCGTCAGTTATCGGTTAATTCGCTAGTCAAAGGTTAACTCGCTAGTTGTCAGTTAATTCGTTAGTCATAGGTTAGCTCGTCAGCCAACGGTTAATTGATTAGTCCTTGGTGATTAGATTAACTCCAGAAACGATCCTTCTCATCAGCACTCAATTCGATCTTGGCTTTTGATGTAGTAAATTTCCCTAAAACAGGGAGGAATTTAGTTCGAGCATCTTGATAAAGGTTTTTGAAGATGTATAACTGTACTCGCTCATTGTCTTTTGATTCAATTCGATAACCCAGTTGCAAATTGAAATCTATTCCATCGTCATTATCTTGCTTCACTGTTGCCTTTAGTTTTGCGAAACTGAACTCAAAGAAAAAGGCATCCATCATGGCAAAAACGGCTTGCATTGGAACGGCTGAATTTCTATAGTTTGAATCTCCGATAAAAATACCTGCTTCGCCAGTACGTGTTCGCCAATTAATGTCTTTCACATTGATCACCCCAATTTTCTCGCCGTCTTTTTGAATCATTAAATACAACGCCGATTCATCAAGAGAGTTGAACCACTTTTGTTGCTTTTCGGGAGAAATTTCCTCTTGAAAAAACATAAATTCAGTAACATCAGGCTGATTTCGCCAATTGCGAACCATTTCTAGATCTGATTCTGTTAAACTGATTAATTCTAAACCGTAATTAGAAATTTTCATTAGATTTTTACTTTAATCGCGTAGTTTGGTTTTTTAACGCGTGAAGAATAAATTCGATTGATATAAATTCCGAAAACTGCTATGCTCCCGGCAATAATTGCCATTGCAGCGAGAACAGCAATCATGAAAACATCAATCGTGTTTCCAGTTTCAAGTTGAAAATAGATATAGTAGATCGTCATTCCAAAAATGGCAATAGCTGTAAGAATACAGAGCACCACCATGATTTTCAATGGAACACTGGTGTAATAAATTATCAATCGGAATGATAGAAGCATCAATTTCCAGAGTGAATAACCAGATTTCCCTTCGTGCCGTGGATTGTGATCAACCTCAACAAATTGTGCATTGAGCGTATACCATCCAATAACTTGATTGATAAATAAGTGATCTTGTGAATGGAAGCGAATACGATCAACAATGTGTTCATCCAGTAATCGAAATGACGAACCGATTGATGATCCGCCCTGGCTTTTACTGAACATTCGTTTTACCAATTTCGATCCAACTCTTCGAAACCAAGACGATTTCACTTCAGGATACTTTCCGTAAACAACGTCTGCCTCACTTTCCTCATGGAATTCAATCAGTTTTTTAATCTCTGTTGGATCCGTTTGAAGATCGTCATCAATTGTGATTACTTTTCGTCCTTTTGCTTGATCAATTCCACAGAGAGTAGCGCCATTTTGCCCGAAATTCCGAGACAACCTGAGACAGAACATCAATTCATTGTGCATTTGTTTCAGGCGCAGTAGCTCTTTCCAAGAATCGTCTTCTCCAGAATCCTCAACGAACACTACTTCAAAGGAATAATTGAGTTCATCCATCACCAATTTTATTCCATCAAAAAGTGGTTCGAGCGTTTTCACACTCCGATAAACTGGAACTATTATGGAGAAATCAATCTTATTCATTTAGATTTCGATTAAATCGGGGCAAACACAATTGGTGAAATCTACAATACCAGAACCCCAGGAAAGTCCTACGCCAAAACCAGACAAAAGACAGGTTTTTTGATTGGATTGAAGTTCTTTCCCTAGTGATTTTACTATTGTAATGGGTATCGTTGCACAGCTTGTATTCCCAAACTCATTCAAGGTGTAAGGTACTTTTTCTGTTGGAATTTTTAACTTTTTCCGTATGGATTCATTCAGCAATAAATTTGCTTGATGAAATACGAAGTAATCTATTTCGTCGACCGTTTTATTGGAGTGTTCGAGTGTTTTTTTGACATTCGGCACAACTTCTTTCAAGCCAAAGTGGAATACTTCGTGGCCGTTCATTTTCATCGCTTCACCTCTCTTCTGCTGAATCGCTTCGAATCCTTTTCCGTCGGTTTGAAGATTGAAAAGTGCTTCGCTCGCCTCAGGATTAAACTCGAGTGCTGTGGCGGTTCCAGCATCTGAAAAAATGGGAACAGTAGATAGATCGGAATCATCTAACAAATGCGTAATCGTATCTCCGACGAGGAGTAAACCTTTTCTCAATTTTGATCCAGACATCAAACTCATGATCGTTGATAAACCATAAATGTATCCGGCACAACCTTGATTTAAGTCCATTGCCATGCACGATTTCGGAAGCCCTAATCGCTCCTGCAACAACATACTCGAACCTGGAATAGGTTGATCGGGTGTTTGCGTTACTAAAATCAGGACTTCAATATCACTTCGATCCCATTTAAGTTCACCGATTATCTTCTCCGCTGCAGCAAAACACATATCCGAAGTCGACACTGATTTTGGAGCAATTCTTCGAGAATTAATTCCCGTTGTTTGGATCAATAACTCAATCGATTCTTGCGATATGTTTTGTAAATCTTGATTCGATTCTTTATTACTTGGGATCACTGCAGAAATTCCAGCAATTCTGACATTTTGCGTCTGAATAATTGCCATTAGCTCTCCATTTTTTGGAGCACCTTTTCATGTAGAACTTGGAGAGATGTTACGTTTTTCAATTCTTCATAACTCATTAGCACATCAAAATGTTCATCAATCGTGCTAACAACAATCAATGATTGCATTGAAGTCCACTCGTCGATTACATTAAACGCAGATGCAAAGGAACCAACAAATTGTTCCTGAATCAATCCTTCAAAAAAAGAAAAACTCTTATCCATTCTATCAAAAATCTCCCAAGATGCAGTGTGGTAGGAAGTGTTTCAAAGATAGCATTTATTGGCAATGTTAGGGTCATAAATTGGTTTTGATCCTTTGTAGACAATTGTAGTTTAAGTAATCAATCGGTTCGATAAAATTCATAAATTATTTACTTTTGAAAGAAACTGACATTATAGATAAAAGAATAGAAGTATGAAAACTGCATTAGTTACATTTTTGATTATCGGGCTTAGTTTTTTAACATTTGGGCAAAGCACGTCTAGTTTACAATTTACCCTAAATGGAAACCCTATTATCGACGGTGATATCGTTGACGTTCATTCTTTTAAAGACCTGAAAATTGAACTAAGTAAGGAGGACGAGGGAATGTTTAATCAATTAGAATTACAATTCGTGGTTATTCCATTCAATATGCAGGTACTTGTCTTCAAACAGAAGGTTAGTGATTTGCATAAGATCAACATAGATGAGATGCTTACCTATCAGTCAATATTACCTGCTCAAATTTCACATGTTCAGTTAAACATATTACTTGAAGAAGTAGTACAAAGTTCTATTACCGTATTTACTCGGAAACTAGAAACTCCAGCAGATTATTTCCAAGAATTTATATCTCACGCGGAAGCTGGAAATGCTGAAATGGCCATTTGGAATTTGGATCAAGCTTTACAATTAGACCCCGAAAATATTGAATACCTAAATGCTCGCGCACAGTTTTATTGGGAAACTGGAGATCATGAAACATCACTTCAATTATTTGATGATCTCTTAAATGAAAAACCAAATTACATGTCACATAGCTATTTAGGACAAATATATATGAGTCAAAATAATTTCAGTAAAGCGAGTGAGCACTATTTAAAATCAATCGAGCACACAAAAAATGATGCTGAGGTTTCGGAAAGTTATACGATGCTCGGTACAATAGAACTCATTCAGTACCATTACGAAACTGCTTACTCTAACTACAAGACAGCCCTGAAATACAACGCAACGAACATCGGTGCGCTAAATAATATTGCAAGTGTATGTGATGAAGTAGGCAAGCAAGATGAAAAAGTGGGCTACTTTCAACGTGTTATTGATGCCGACTCGAGTTTTTATTTAATTCATGTAAATATCGGTTTCCACTATTTAGGAGAGGAAAAATTCGAGAAGGCACTGAGCGAATTCAATCAAGTACTTGCAATTGATTCCACAGAAGCGGCGACCTTGAATAACAAATCGTTTGCCTTGTTAAAATTGAATCGCTTAGATGAGGCCATTCAGTTTGTGAATATGTCACTTAGCTATGGGCCATTAAACTCGTACGCATTCAGAAATCGGGCATTAATCCAATTAGAATTGGGCAAGAATAAATTGGCATGCGAAGACTTAAATCAGGCCTTAGAATTAAAGTTTACTGAACAATATGGGAACGAGGTAAACGAACTAATGGAGAAGAATTGTCCCTAATAAAAGAATTTAGAAACAGCTTCCTCTATTCCTCAACCTTCTGCGTTGTTCAAGTTAATGTTGCGATGGATCTTCATGTTTTAAGCTTACAACTCCTTACTTAAGGTCGTAATACCATTCTGTTACTATTCTTTATTTTCACGTTTCATTATCCCGATAGCTACGAGAAAATTCACTAATATTAACTATGTTAACGACTCCGCTTTACCTTCCTGTTCCCACGGACTATCCCACAGGAATTGTAGCGTTGTTTATTTTCGGTCCAATTGTAATTGGGTTGAGCCTCTATTTTTATTCCACTCGGCACATGCGTTTGTGGAGAAGGGGAATCTATCCACCATCATTGAAATTTTCGCAGGACAACCTATTGGAGGCGTATCTTTCATTGAGCGCTAGGATGCTAGAAAATGAAAAAGGAAAGCGCGGTATACAGGTTCAGTTTATCAATAGATATTTCAATAGGTATTTCCCAATGGCGAATTATAATTTCGCTGATTCCTTGGTTTTTTCGATGCGTCACCCGATTCAACTTCCATCTGTTTGCGGCTGGTTAAACACCCAACTTGCGAAGGAAAGTGAACGAGCTCAGGTATTATTTTTTCTCGCTGGGATTGCCTCATTGAATGGTAACATTAGAGCGCGCGAACGTTCATTCTTAGAAAATATTAGATTGGAATTATCCATTTCAAAGGAAATTTTGGAGCATATTTATTCGGTGTATGCATCGTTTAACGCTCATTTTGAAGAACGGAAATCCCAACGACCAATGCGGAAGAGTACGCGGGTCGATTTGTATCGAAAAATCATGGGTATTTCTGCTTCTGATGATGAGAAAGTACTAAAGAAAGCGTATCGAAAGTTGGCGAAGATGTATCATCCGGACACTATTGTGAATGGGACTGAAGCTCAAAAGAAAATGGCTGAGGATAAATTTCTGGAGATCCAGAACGCATATGAGTTTTTGCTAGGTGATTTGAAGAAGTAGGTAGGATGGATTTATTGGATAGTTGGATAGTTGGATAGTTGGATAGTTGGATAGTTGGAAGATCAAATTTTCGTGTAACTGATGAGAACATCATTTTTAAATACGCACCGCAACTTAGTACCACTGCCAGATGTATAAATTCCAACTCCGACTTTCAAGTTGTTCTTCCAAACGCCACTGTACTTACCACCATTAGATTGGTAATATACACCGCGACCGTTCTTTTTTCCATTCTTAAACAGCCCGTGGTATTTTTCACCATTTGAATAAACGCGTTTTGCATTTCCATGGAAGGTGTTACCTAAAAACTGACCTGTGTAACTCCCGCCGTCAGCCCATCGGAAAGTTCCGTTACCACTTTTTTCATTACTCTTGAATTCTCCTTCGTACTTATCCCCGTTCGCGTATTTGTAAATCCCGAACCCTTTTTTTTTGCCGTTGATGTATGCTCCTTTATAGGAATTACCATTTACGTAGCTTCGATATCCTTCTCCATGAAAAGAATCATTCTTAAAATTACCAGAATAAGTACTTCCATTCTCCCATCTGAACAAACCTTTACCATGTTTCTTACCGTGCCAAAAGCTTCCTTCATAAGAATCGCCATTACTAGAGTTTAATACCCCATGACCTTCTTTTAATCCATATTTCCACTGGCCGATATATTTCCAACCATCTGTAGACGTATATACCCCTTTACCATTGCGCATATTGTTTTGAAAAGTCCCGACATACAAATCTCCATTTGCATAGGTATACGTCCCTTTTCCTGCTTTCTTGTAATTGAAAAAAAATCCTTTGTAAACAGCCCCATTTGCGTAATAATACGTTCCAGCTCCTGTCATAGCGCCATCTTTCCAAGTACCTACATACTTATCTCCGCCCTTGTTTGTATAAGTTCCTCTACCGTTTGAAAGTCCATCCAACCATTGTCCTACATACTTTTCACCTTTTTCATTGATGTAAACACCAAAACCTTCTTCACAATCACCTGAAAGACATCCAGCTGCGAAAGAAGAAAGCAAGGGAAAAAGAAAAGTAACGAAAAGAATTATTCGCATAAATGTTTCAAGTATAGATTAATAGACGAAGGACATTGTCAGACCTGACAGAAAAAATGAAATTTGATTCGCTGTGCTTTTGAATCAGTTGGAAGATATACTTTTTCGGGAAGGTAAATTAGGTTTCATGCCCCGACATAAGGTGGCAGCGACAAGCAATGGAAAGTATGCTGCGAAGTAGTGCCCTGACCTTCGGGAAGGCAATGCATTGAGCGCTACTTTTTCATGCGAAGGACTAGAACCGTTTGGCGGTACCGATACCAATCGGATAGGCACAAAAAAAACACCTCCATCCATTCCGATAATTATCGAGAAGGAAGAAGGTGTTTCAAATTTATTAAAGCTTCAGACTAATATCTGTAGTGCTCTGGTTTGAATGGTCCTTTCACATCTACTCCAATGTATGAAGCTTGATCTGGACGCAATTCTGTTAACTCAGCACCAACTTTCGCAAGGTGTAAGAATGCAACTTTTTCATCCAAGTGCTTAGGAAGCATGTAAACGTCATTTTCGTATGCATCAGTGTTGTTCCACAATTCTAATTGAGCCAATGTTTGGTTCGTGAAAGAATTTGACATTACGAATGATGGGTGTCCTGTTGCACATCCCAAGTTTACTAAACGTCCTTCTGCAAGCAAAATGATGTCTTTTCCGTTGATTGTGTACATATCAACTTGTGGCTTGATTTCAATTTTTGTTGAACCGTACTTATCGTTCAACCATCCCATATCGATTTCATTATCGAAGTGACCGATGTTACAAACGATTGTTTTATCGCGCATTGCTTCAAAGTGATGTCCTTGAACGATGTCTTTGTTACCAGTAGTCGTTACAACGATATCTACTTTGTCAACAACATTTTCCAATTTACGAACTTCGAAACCGTCCATTGCTGCTTGAAGCGCACAAATTGGATCAACTTCCGTCACGATTACACGTGCTCCAGCTCCTTGCAATGATGCAGCAGAACCTTTACCAACGTCTCCGTATCCACAAACAACAGCAACTTTTCCTGCCATCATTGTGTCAGTTGCACGACGAATCGCATCAACTAATGATTCTTTACATCCGTATTTGTTATCGAATTTTGATTTAGTAACTGAATCATTAACGTTGATTGCAGGCATAACCAATGTTCCGTTTTTCTTACGTTCGTACAAACGGTGAACTCCTGTTGTAGTTTCTTCAGACAATCCTTTGATGTCTTTTGTCAACTCAGGGTAACGATCGAAAACCATGTTAGTCAAATCACCACCATCATCCAAAATCATGTTCAATGGTTGACCGTCTTTAAATGCGAATAATGTTTGTTCGATACACCAATCAAATTCTTCGTCGTTCATCCCTTTCCAAGCATAAACTGGTACTCCAGTTGCAGCAATTGCTGCTGCTGCTTGATCTTGTGTAGAGAAAATATTACAAGAAGACCAAGTAACTTCTGCTCCTAATGCTGTCAATGTTTCAATTAAAACCGCTGTTTGGATAGTCATGTGTAGACATCCAGCGATACGCGCACCAGCCAAAGGCTTAGACGCTCCATACTCCTCACGAAGAGACATTAATCCTGGCATTTCTGCTTCGGCAATATTCATCTCTTTTCTACCCCAATCAGCAAGGCTAATGTCCTTTACTTTATACTGTACTTTTTCTGTTGTACTCATATTGTAATTGTATAATTTCTTATTTCGAGATGCAAAGTTACGAAGTTCCTTTGTGAATAGGAAATCTTAATAACAATGGATTGTTAGATCACTTGATTATTAGATTGTTGGATTGTCGGATTGACATAGAATAGTAGACAAAAGGCATTTGAACGAGAAACTAACATGGTTTGGGTTTTGAAGGGCTGGAGGGATGATACTGTGCAAAGGTTCGTCCTAATTGATTTAATCAACGAGCCGTTTTCTAAGCACAAGGTCCACATTTGGATCAAAAATCAATTTCAAAAAGTCAAAGTAGCATTTCATTAAGTGAACAAATTATGTTGAGTACAATGGCCTACTTTTAATTTAACGATGCCTAAATCGTTAAGGTGCAAGTCGAAAAACCTAACCACAGAGTAGACACTATTCAAATTTTATTAACATGAAAAATATCAGTTATTTAATTGCTGTCTTTTTGTTTTCAGCGATGAATTCATTTGGACAAACAACTACCTTTACTATTCCCACTCCTGTGGGAAGCCCTGGTATAGGCTATCAATCTCTTTCCGGTTGCAAAGGAACAGGAATTGTCCTTGATGACGGCGTAAGTACGAATACATCAGATGCTTCTGCAATTTGGTGTAACTCTCATACAATTGATCTTAGTCAATCGTTTGAAACACGATTCAATATGCGATTTGGAAATGTTGGAGCTGGAGCTGCCGATGGAATTACATTTACGCTGCAGCGAGAAGGCCTCGGAGCGCTTGAAGCAACAGGAACTGGTGGACGTCTTGGCGTATCTTCAAATTGGCTTACTGGAATTGATACTTCGGTGATTATTGAGTTTGATATCTTCGATAATTCGACTGCACAAGGTGATATTGCTCAAAATCATGTTGCCATATCCTATAATGGGAATATTCAAAACCCAATCGTTCCTGCTTCGGCAATTACCTTGTCGAATAATATATGGCACGGGGTTCGTATTCATTGGGATGCATGTGCCAATCAATTAACAGTATGGTTGGATGACGTTGTAGTATCGACACTAAATGCTGATCTCGTAGAAGATGTATTCGGAGGGAATCCTGAGGACGTAATTTTTGGCTTTACATCCGCTTCTGCCAGTAGTAATACTAGTCATCAAATTTGTTTTGTGGATCATACAGCTACACCTTGTTTGTGCGACGAGATCCCTAATCCAACAATGAATTTATTCTCGCCAGTAAATTGCGGTGGCCTTGATGGAACCTGCTGTATTGGTGCAGAAGTTGAAACAAATTCGAGTGTGTCGGGATCTCTTATTGTCGATTGGGGAGATGGACATACATCAACAACAAATACACATACTTATTCCAATAGTGGATCTTATGGCGTTACCGCTTATGTCCAATATCATTTATTATCTGACCCTAGTAATTGTTGTATAAAAGAGGTTCAAGCGATGGCAATAGTGGAGTGTGGTAAAGGCAAAGGTAAATCTTCTGAAAAGAGTCTCAATGCTTTGCCCGAAGATAAAGAAGTTACGGTGTATCCAAATCCAATTGAAGCGGGATCAACATTAACCCTAGACCATACTGAAAAGTTAGTTGAATCAACGTTTAGCGTATTTGATATTAATGGCAAGGAAATCATAAATGTATCGCATGACCCCTCTTCCACTCTTATCGAAATTCAGATTCCCCTGAACTTGGATGAAGGAATTTACTTCTTAAAAGATAGTAAAGATCAATTCAACCCCATTAAGTTCTCTGTTCGCAAATAGCAGTTTAATCTAAATCATATCTAAAAGAGAAAAGCGCATTTCAATGAAATGCGCTTTTCTTACTAAAGTAACGGTTAAACTTTATGCTATTGGATCGTATGATGATCCAAAACCGTAGCCGTTCGTATGAATCCAAATGTGTAATACTTTAAATTCTCTCTCGAACCAATTCCTCTAGACCATCAATAAATCGATCGTGGCTATTTGAGCTTGGGACAAGTTGTACTTTTTCTCCGCCGTGTTCTTTAAAAATCTCTTGGTATTCATCGCCGATTTCGACCAATGTTTCTAGACAATCAGCCACAAACGCCGGACTGAAAACCAATAATCTCTTTGCACCTTTCTTTCCTTGCTCTTCAATAACCTTATCAGAGAAAGGCATTAACCATTTTTTGTTTAAACGCGACTGAAAGCAAACAGTATAATCTGCTTCTTTTAATCCTAGTTTGTCCACAATCAATCTCGTTGTTGCGTAGCATGTTGCTTTGTAGCAAAATTTATTCGATTCATTTATCTCCGTTTCACAGGGCTGATCTGTACATAAAGTTGATCCTTCGTGCACTTTATCGACATGGCGATCTGGTAATCCATGATACGAGAACAAGATATGGTCATAATCTGCGAAAGTGAATTCCTTCGTACGCTCGATAATCGAATCAATATAGCCTTCATTGTCCCAAAACTGACTGATGACACTCACTTGTGGGACCACCCACCATTTACGAATAATGTCCATTGCCAAATCGACTGCAGATCCTGTTGAAGCACTTGCGTAATGTGGAAACAATGGTAAAACAACGATGTGATCATAATTTTCGTTCCGCATCCCCTCTAGCACATCGTACATTGCCGGATTTTGATAACGCATTGCCATGTGAACGGTTAAATTATCATTCGGAAAGCGTTTTTGTAATTTCTCAACAACAGCTTCAGTGTGTGTAGTCAAGGGAGAAACTCCACCTGAAAGATCAAACAATTGCTTGTAAATTTTCGCCGATTTTGGCGATCGAAAAGGAACAATAATTCCATTCACCAATAGTTTTCGTCCCAACCAAGGAAGGTCGATAACACGAGGATCATTTAAAAACTCGCTCAAATAACGACGAACATCGTTTGTTTTAGGACTATCAGGTGTACCCAATTGAATCAATAGTAGGCCAATTCGTTTTTTCGTCATTCTAAAATAATTTTGTTCGCCAATCTGTTGCTTGTTCTTCTTTGAGTAATCCCAATTTCAATAAATAGGAGATCGTTTTTTCAAACGCGAGCGGATACTTAATCCCATCGTAATTCCAGTCTGTTTCATTGAGCCAATTTTCTACATGACTTCTGCGAAGATTGTATCGCCAGCTTATTAGGTCAACAGCGCATTCATTTTCTTTTAACTCCAATGCTTTCTGGTTGACGATGCTACACATACGCTCCAATTCTTTCGGGTATTTCTCTAATATTTCCTTTCTGACAGCAATCACAAAACACGGCCAGGGAGTTACGACTTCTCCAATGTATCGGCATTTTTGCTGTTCAGTATATGGGTGAGTAGTGTATTTCTCCCATAAAAAACCTTGTGCTTTGTTGTTCTCCAAGGCCCACAATCCACCGTAAATATCTCCGATGATATTGAACTTTAATTTGCTTGTATCCCAACCTTCCTGGTGCGCTTTGACGTAAGACATCAAATGTGACCCTGATCCCTCGCGAGAGATTGCAAAAGTTTGTCCTTCGAGATCACTGACTGTTTTAATATCTGATTTGTAAGGAACATGGATTCCCCAATGAAGCGGAGTGTTTACATACACCTGAATGATTTTAGCATCCAATCCTTGTAAGATAGCGCGTGTTCCGCCTTCGGTAAGAAGAATTGCAACATCCAATGTTTCATTTTCCAATCCACGAATCATTTGACCGGTTCCCCCGCCCATGTCGCTCCAATGCAATTGAATTCCTTCATCTCTAAATTTCCCTTCTTCAATTGCCATTCTCCATGGTAAATTGAAATGTTCGGGAACTCCACCTACTTTCAATCCTAGCATATCTTATTTTTTATGTTTCCGATCTTCAGAAAACTGCATATCGTGCAAGTTTCGATAGAAACCATTTAATTCTAATAATTCAGCTTGTGTTCCTTGTTCAACGATTCGACCTTTTTCCAAAACGACAATTTTATCAGCCGACTGAATTGTGGACAATCGGTGTGCAATCACAATCGCGGTCCTTCCTTTCGTTAATTGTGCAGTTGCTTTCTGAATCATCTCTTCAGATTCATTGTCAACGCTCGATGTCGCTTCATCCAAAATCAAAATATGTGGATTGTACACGAATGCACGAATAAATGAGATCAATTGTCGCTGACCTACTGAAATCATTCCTCCACGTTCTCCCACTTGCGTATCGTATCCTTGAGGTAATTTCATAATGAAATCATGTGCACCAACCGCCTTAGCCGCAGTAATCACTTCTTCACGCGTAATGGAATCATCACCCAAGGTAATGTTCTGTTCAACCGTATCTGAAAACAGGAATACATCCTGTAAAACGATCGCTATGTTTTTTCGGAGATAGCTCAATTCAATGTCACGGAAATGGACATCTCCAACACTAATTTCCCCTTTTTGGTATTCATAAAATCGACCGAGCAATCCAACTAATGAGCTCTTTCCTGCTCCGGTCGCCCCAACAAATGCGACGGTTGATCCAGGTTCAATTTTCATATTAATGTCGCGCAGCACCCATTCTTCATCGTTATACGCAAAGGAAACATTGTTGAACTCAATTTGAGCATCGAAGTCACATTCTGTGATCTTGCCTTCATTCTGAATGTGATCATCTAAATCGATTATTTCAAAAACGCGTTCTGCTCTAACAACTCCACGCTGGAAAATATTGAATTTATCCGCTAGTTGTCGAATTGGTCGATACAACAATTGAATCCACATCGTGAATGCGATGAACAACCCAAATTGACTTTCAGTCCCACCATCATCAAACCCACGTACTTTCAATGCACAATAAACAATGAGTAGCGCAACTGAAAAAGAACTTAAGAGTTCTACAAAAGGAAAGAAGATTGAATTTGCCCAGATTGCTTTAACATGGGATTTTCTATGAAGCGCATTAATTTCTTTGAATGAATCGTATTCTTTATTTTGTCGGCTAAACAGTTGAACCAAGGACATTCCTGTTAATCGCTCTTGAACAAACGTATTTAAATTATTCACGGCTTCCCGTTCCATTTTCATGGCTTTCCGAAGTGCTCGAGCAAAAATTCGGGTTGCAAAAAGGAGTACTGGAATCGGGATTAAGGTCAAGAGAGCCAGCTCCCAATCAACGATAAACATTCCGAGAATCGCAATTGTTACAGCCAAAACATCTCCCAAGCCACTCATCAATCCAGCTGAAAACACTTCTGTTATTGCCTGTAAATCAGAAACCAAACGCGTAACGAGCTCACCAATTGGCGTACGATCGAAGTAACTCATTCGGAACGTAAGAATCTTCGCCATGAGCTGTTTCCTTAAGTCGTGAATAATCGACTGTGCAAAAAGGTTGGAAAAATACGATGACAGAAATTGAAAAGCTCCTTCGAAGATGAGCATCCCTCCAATAATCAATGTCCACTTGAGTAACATGGACGCATCTTGCGTTTTGGTGATATATTCATTCACGACATAGCCCAGAATGGCTGGTCGCAAAGGTCCAAGTACGCCAAGAATAACGGTACAGATAATTGCAATAAGAAAAAGCCCTTTGTAAAGTTTCCAATATGAAAGTAGACGCATAAAAACGTTCACATTGAGCTTTGCTTTCTTCTCCATGGAGCAAAAATAATCAAAGATTAGCTATTGATCCTTGAAAATAGTGCAAATGGTTGCTGTAGTTAATTAGATAATTCATCAAGGTCTTGAAATGTTCAATTTAGGAACAAGAATTCTGGCGAAAATCTACTAACTTTACACTAAACTTGACAAGCGATGATCCATAACCTTTCGAATACCAATTCAATCTTCTCAACATTTTTAGCTGAGATCCGAGATGTTAACATTCAAAATGATCCGATGCGTTTCCGAAGAAACTTGGAACGTATTGCTGAAGTTTTGGGATATGAGTTATCCAAGAACTTACCTTATGAAGATCGATTGGTGACTACACCATTGGGAGAAACGGAAATCCCTGTTTTGAAAGAACAACCTGTTCTTGCGACGATTTTGCGTGCAGGATTAGGAATGCACCAAGGATTATTGAATTACTTCGACCGATCGGAAAGCGCATTTATCTCTGCTTACCGCAAGCATTCTACAGCTGAAGATTTTGAAATTTATGTTGAATACTTGGCTTCACCGAAAATTGACAACCGTATTTTGATCATCAGTGATCCAATGCTTGCAACAGGAAGTTCAATGGTTACTGTTTACAAAGCAATTTTGAAGCAAGGAGTTCCAATTAAAACATATATTGTTGCTGCTATCGCTGCTCCTGAAGCGCTTGAACATTGCCAAGCACACCTTCCAGACAATACAGAATACTTTGTTGGAGCGATCGATAAAGAACTTACAGCCCAATCATATATTGTACCTGGTCTTGGTGATGCGGGCGATTTAGCCTACGGAGAAAAATTCTAAATCATGTACCTCACAAAACTCAGCGGACTTTTCATCTTTTCAATCATTAAATTCTTTTTTACGCCATTAGGAGGACCTGGATTGGGATTAAGTTTTTGGGAGACCTACTTTACATGTGTTTCAGGTGGAATTTTTGGAGCAACCATTTTTTACTTTTCTGCGAATTATTTCATGAAACGCGCAAAAGAAAAGTACAACGCATTGCGCCAAAAACATTTGGATGAAGGAAAGCCGTTTACTGAAAAACGCAAATTCACACGTGGGAATAAGTTTATTGTCCGTGTTAAAATGAGATTAGGAATTATTGGCACAGCAATGTGGGTTCCCTTATTTCTATCTGTACCTCTCGGCTGTATCATTACAGCCAAATTTTACGGTGACGACAAGCGCACCTTCCCGATAATCGTCTTTGGAATGTTCTTCAATGGAGCCATTATGACGAGTATCGCATATTTTTTAATGGGATGAAGCATTTATTTTTTGATTTAGACAGAACACTTTGGGATTTCGATAAAAATTCTGAAACGGCCTTAACTATATTGTATGACGAATTAAAACTGCAGGATCATCTGCGTTCATTTCGATCATTCTATACGAAGTATAAAAAAGTGAACGGCGAGCTTTGGGATCAATATTCGAAAGGGAAAATCACCAAAGACACTCTTCGCGTAAAACGGTTTCAAGACACACTTGCCCATTTCGGTGTCAAGAACAAGGACTTGTCTTTGTCATTGGCGAATGGATATGTTGCTTTATCCCCCTACCAAACGAACCTATTTCCGGATACGATTGAAACATTGGAAAAGCTTCGAAACGATAACTATGACCTGCATATTATTACAAATGGCTTCCTAGAAGTACAACATATCAAGCTTGATAAAAGTGGTTTGAAACCCTACTTTGATGTTGTTTTATGTTCAGAAGAAGTTGGAACTAGTAAACCTTCTAGGTTAGTTTTTGACCATGCATTAGACCTTGCCAAGGCAAAGACTGATGAAAGCATAATGATTGGAGACAGCTACGAAGCAGATATCGTTGGAGCAGAAAATGCAGGAATCAGAGCAATCTTATTCGATCCGAATAGAATCCACCGTGAAGGAAGACACAAATGGCACATTCATGAATTGAAAGCTATTCCTGATACTTTACCTTGGATGTAATTCTTTTTTTGGCGAAATGATGCCGAGAGTGTTCAGCCTTTTTCTACGGTCGAAAAAAGTATGCAAAAACGCCCAGCGCTGATTTTAGAATTATTCATTCCACTCTGACTAAGTGACCATTACGGTGATCGCTACGCGCTTCCATATGGTTCCCACTTGTCATTCGCTTCTTTCTTATTTCTAAAATAGACGCAGCTTTAACCTTGAAAAAAATCATCTATCGGCCCTGGAGTTCATTCGAGCAAGATCAATCTGAAAACTGAATACCCTGCTTAAACTTAATCCTTCTTTCTCGTAAGAATAAGCTTGATTGCTTTTGTTTCAGGACCGTGATATACCCGAATAAACATTTTATTTCTGTTCAAAAATCCAAATGAATACTTGATCGCGTATGGCGTTGGAGCTGAAATATTTTGGAACCTCAGTCTCCTTCCAGCGCTCACAAATTCCTGAACAGTTGAAACAATAGAATCATTCACGACATTATATGTAGTCATTGAATAGACCAAATTTTTATTCACTAATCGAATTCGAACATTCTCAACTCTTGAAGTATCGTTTGATTTTTGATTTACTCTGTAACCAACACCCTCAAGCTCATCACCCTTAATCTCAAGAATTTCAAACCCACTTCGGAATTTGTATTCCCAAGTTCCAGCCATTTTCTTGACTTTGTTTGGAAGCTGAGCAAATGTGCCCATCGATAAAGCAACGAATACAAGTAATGCTCCAATTCTCTTCATAGCGTTTGTATTTAAGAGTGTAATTCTTGTCTCAATTTTTCATACAACATCATTCCTGTTGCGACACCTACATTCAATGAAGCAATTTCACCACGCATAGGAATTCGACAAGCGACATCTGCTAAATTGATCAAATCTGAAGTGATTCCATCTTYTTCCGATCCCATAATTACTGCAACTGATCCACGAAGGTTTGTTTCGTAAGATGGTGTATTTGATTTTTCAGTACACGCCACGATTCTCAAACCACATTGTTGGATATAATAAAGTGAATCTTTCAAATTATCCGAACGACAAACTTTAATTCGATTCAGTGCACCAGCTGAGGCTTTAATTGCATCTGGAGTTACTTGAACAGAGCCATGTGCAGGAATAACAATTGCATCAACACCTTCACATTCCGCAGTTCTTGCGATTGCACCAAAATTCCGTACATCTGTAATTCGATCCAATGCTAAGATAAAAGGTTTCTTTCCTTCCTCCAACAATGCTTCAACAATTTCCTCCACCTTATGGTATTTAACCGGCGAAGCCATTGCAATTACTCCTTGATGATTTTCCTCTGTAATTCGATCCAATTTTTCAACTGGTACAAACTGTAATTGATGATCTTTTCCAGCAAGTGCGTCCTTCAATTCCCTGAAGAGCTCCTTGTTCATTCCTTTCTGGATCATGATCTTATTGATCTCACGATCCGCCTTTACRGCCTCWATYACCGCACGAACACCAAATATATATGACTCGTCTAATTTCTTAGGTTTACGCTCGTAACTTCGTTCTCCACGATCTGAATCACGGTAACTGTCTCTGCTAAACTCTCTATCTCTTTCTCCCATTTCTAAAATGTATATTCAATATCTACAATCATCATCTCACTAACCGACTTTGTAACAGGGCATGCCTCAGCAACTCGGATAATTCGTTCCCTAACTTCTTCACTCCAATTATTCATTGAAAAATCAAGTATTATTCCTAAACCCTCAATTCTCCGTGGTCCAGTTCCCATCACTTTTGTCACTTCTGCTGTACCACCAGTCATTTCAATGTTGTTTTCATTGCAATGAATTCCGATGATCGTAATCATGCATGAAGCATAMGCMGTTGCWAMTAGATCYGTWGGKGAAAAWGCTTCTCCYTTACCWTKATTATCAGTAGGCGCATCTGTTAATATTTCCGTTCCTGATTTAAGATGTGTGCATTTCGTTCGAAGTCCACCCAAATATTCAATTCTTGAAGTTGCCATCTATTCCCTTTTAAGTACTTTATCTTCAGCTTTGGCTGTAAAATTAGCCATTTTTATCAGCGTAGAGGTCAACAACAGGATTAAGTGATTACGATGAGTGAATTATTCAAATACTTCGATAACGATAATTCAAACAATGACGAAGCTTTATTAGTGACCTAAGCTATAGTCAATAATAGTAAAGAATCCCCTAACAACCTCATAAACATCGCGCATACCTTATCGAAAACAGGGCTTAAGTGATTGAAAACGCACCATCGACATCTCTCCTTATCTCACTAAAAATAAACACTTTAAGTAGACATGTATACTTAAATCGAATTTTGAGGCCCTTTACAAACCAAACTTCAACTAGCACTAGCCTTTCTTTCGAATTAGCAAATACTTCTGGGGTGAAGATTCAAGTTTACAACCTTTCTGGAAGATTAGTAAAATCTATTCGCAAGAAAAACCTGGGGCAAGGATCTCATATCATTGATATTGAAGGAGCGAATTTATCAGCTGGAACGTATGTTGTAAAACTTTCAGCAGGAAGACAACAAGCAACAACGAAGTTTGTGAAAATTTAATTTTATATACAACTACATCCTACCCCCATAAGCTCCTTCGAGTTTATGGGGTTTTCTTTTGGAGTATATCCCTTATATAAAAAACTCGCGATTTTCTTCCTCAACTTGCCAGTATACATATTAAAAACATCCATATATCTCTTGTTTTTCTGCTTGATTCGAAATGTTCTCATGACAGGATTAAGCGGGCTCAAATACTCAACCCTTGAAGTTGTCATCTATTTCGTTTTATGTATCTTTGTGTTCGCTGTGAATTGATTTTTCCGGCATTTTGTATATCAATCGAATTAGTGATTACGATGAGTGAATTATTAGACGAAGGAAACAAGGTTCGAATTAAAAAGCCCAAGTGGTTACGCGTTAAATTGCCGACAGGTGAAAACTACAAACGCGTTCGATCTTTAGTAGATGAGCACAAATTGCATACGATTTGTGAAAGTGGGAATTGCCCTAATATGGGGGAATGTTGGGGTGAAGGAACTGCAACATTCATGATACTTGGAAATATTTGTACTCGATCATGTGGGTTTTGTGCTGTTAAAACCGGTAGACCTGATGAAGTTGATGAATTTGAGCCTGGCCGTGTTGCGTATAGCGTAAAAACCATGGGTGTAAAGCATGCTGTTATCACTTCAGTTGATCGCGACGATTTAAAAGATGGTGGCGCATTAATTTGGACACAAACGATACGTGCGATCCGTAAGCAGTCTCCTATAACAACGATGGAAACATTGATTCCTGATTTCGCTGGAAAATGGGATAACCTCCAACATATTATTGATGTGGCACCGGAAATCGTGAGTCACAACTTGGAAACAGTTCGTCGATTGACAAAGGAAGTTCGAATTCAAGCTAAATATGACCGAAGCTTAGAAGTATTGTTTCGCTTAAAAAAAGGTGGAATGAAAACAAAGTCAGGCTTAATGCTAGGACTAGGAGAGACACGTGCCGAAGTATTAGAGACAATGGAGGATCTTAGAAGTGTAAATGTTGATATTTTGACACTTGGTCAATACCTTCAGCCTACAACGAAGCATCTTCCAATATACGAGTTTGTAACACCAGAACAATTTGCTGAATACAAGGAGCTTGGATTGAAAATGGGCTTTAGATATGTTGAAAGTGGACCGTTGGTTCGTTCTTCATATCATGCTGAAAAACATCTATTTTAAAATAGACGTGTATACTTTAATCGAATTTTAAGGATTGGACCTAAAACCACTTCTTAAAAAAGCAATAATTTTACAGAGAGTACGATTGCCAGAATACAGTCTTAACAAATGTTAATATTTGTATAATAATTTGTAATTTGGCGGTCGCGATAAACTTTAAACTACTTGATAACATCAAAATATGAAGCGTAACAATGTAATAATCGGTTCGGTGGGAATTGTGGCAACAGCTGCACTCTTTGCCGTTTCCCCATGGAGGTCCGCAGATTCAGAGGGTACTTACACGCAAGAGGCTTTCTCTTCGCTTACTGAAAAATCAGCAGATGATGCTCGTTTATGGTTAGATAGAAAGTACCTTGACCCTGAAACTGGAGAGCGTATTTCTGATAAGAAATTGCGTCAAATTGATGCCGCCGTTAGTCAGATGGAAAAAAGTCGGGCTGTTACCTTTATAGAGCAAGGACCTGATAATATCGGTGGTAGAACACGAGCAATTCAAGTTGATGTAACAAACAATGATATTGTTTGGGCTGGAGGTGTTTCTGGTGGTTTGTTCAAATCTTTGAATGGAGCAAATTCATGGGATCGCGTTGATTCATACGAATTATTGTGTTCGCCGTTTATTTCCTCAATGGCTCAATTTACGAATGGAACTCTATTTGTTGCAACTGGATCTAACCAAGAAGGTTGGGGTGGTGACGGTGTATGGTATACACAAGATGCTGGCCAATCATGGACAGTTGTTCCTGGAACAGCCTCATTACCATCTGTGACTGAAATCGTTGCACCATCAAACGGTACAACATTATGGTTAACTACAACATCTGGTTTGAGAAAATGGGATTTTGGAGCAACTAGTTTAACACCTGTTACGACAGGTGCTGGTGGATGTAACTCATTGGCTTGTTCTCCAAATGGACAAGTAATTGTTGCTGCGATTGGATCAAACAAAACATACGTATCGAGTGATTTCGGAGCGAGCTTTACAGATAAGTCTGGTTCTGGTGCAGGTTTAGTACCTACTGGATCTGGTCGTATTGAATACGCAGTTTCGCATTCAGTAAACTCATCTGGTAATTATTCAGTCTACGCTGTTAGAACAAATAGTAACTTGATGGGAATGAACGTATCTCATGACAACGGTAATACTTGGTCTCAATTTATTGGTTCTTCTGGAACTCCAAGTAACCTAGATATCTACCGTAATCAAGGTGGTTACAATTCTATTGTTAGTGTTACACCTCAAAATGCTGAAAAGATCTTAGTTGGTGGAATTGATATTTGGAAATGGGAACAGACAGCAAACAATCCTCCAGCTGGTGGTTTTGAGAAATTGTCTCAATGGTTCTTAAATCCTTCTTCTTCAAAATATGTGCATGCTGATAATCATGAGATGAAATGGGCAGGTAACAAATTATATATCGGAAATGACGGTGGTATTGGTGTCAGTTATGATCCAGAGGATGCTTTTTTCCCAGCTAACAGAGGGTACAACGTAACACAATTTTACGGAATTGCATTTGATAAAAATGGTGGCGTAATGGGAGGTGCTCAGGACAATGGAACACTACACAATGACCATCAGTTATCTACTTTCTTAGAATTTACTGAAGTTTCCGGTGGAGATGGTTTCCAATGTGAGATTTCATTCTTTAATCCTAAAGTCTTGTTCACTACTTCTCAATTCGGAAGTGGAATGCGTTCAGGTGATGGAGGTACGACAGTTGACGAATTTGTTCCAAACCCATTACCAGCAGGTTATGATCCTTTCGGAACAGACGGTTCTCCGAACCACCCTTTCCATACAAACATTTTCTTGGCTGAATACTACGATTTAAACTCTGAAGATTCAGTTACGTATATTCCAGATGCAAATCATGCAACAGGAGAAACGCTTCTTATTGCAAGTTTGGCTTCTGGAGATAGTATCTCTTACACATTGACATCACCTCTTTACTACGATGACACATTAAATTACACATCATCGTTATCCGTATTAGAAACATCTATTGTAAACGAAATTAACGGACAAACTATATTCTTAGATCTTTTCAGTTGGGTTCATTTAGGAACTTCTGGTTCAGGACTTGTTCCTCCAATTGTTGGAGATTCTATCTTAGTAGACTTCGAATCAGGAACTGATACTGTAGTTGTTCTTTCACTTGGTACATACACTCACTATTACGCTCAAAATGTAGCCTTAGGTGCTGTTTATGATATGGAGGTTGATTCTGTCATTTATGGTGTAGCATGGAACAATGTTACTATTCAGGATCCATACCAATCATGGTACTTGATGTATGTAAATGCGAATGGTGGAGAATTATGGGGTACGCGTAATGCACTTCGTCTTTCTGCTCCTGATCAACAATGGGGAGTTATTGTTCAAGGAATCGGAGGAAACTTTGGTGACCTTGATGTTGAATTCTCTCGCGATTTGAATAACCTATACATCACAACAGGAGGAAGTGTTATAACACGTGTTGATGGTCTAGGAAGTACATACACTTCGAGCGCAACATTCATGGAAGATGCATTCTGGCACCAAGCAGGTGTACCATCAGTAAGTACTCCTCCAAATGCTACGACTAAAATGACATTTAACCCAGGTGGTACTATTGATGGTATTGGTGTTAACCCTGCCGATGCTGATGACATAGTCATCGTAACTGGATTTGGAGCAAACAGCATCAAACGTTCTGCCAATGCAACAAGTGCAGCACCGACTTTCACAAACGTAGGATCAATTGCTGGGTCAAGTAGTCCTGGTACTTACGATGTAATTATCGATCGTGAAGATCCACTTATTCTTGTTGTCGGAACATCATCTGGTGTATTCGTAACAGAAGATGGAGGAGCTTCTTGGGAAGATGGATCAATTGGATTCTGTGGAACACCTGTATACGAAGTAAGACAATCATGGAGATCATGGGATGACGGTAACTTCCGCCCAGGTGAAATCTATGTTGGAACATTCGGACGTGGAATTTGGAGTACTTCATCTTACTTGTCAACAAATGACGACTATAATGGAGGAAACAACGGAACTTCAATTGAAGAATTCGATACAAACTTGTTCCCTTATCCAAACCCAACTTCAGCTAGTACTAGCCTTTCGTTTGAATTAGCTAATACATCTGATGTGACTATTCAAGTATATAACCTTTCAGGAAGACTTGTTAAGTCTATCAGTAAGAAAAACTTGAGTCAAGGTTCACAAGTTATTGACATTAAAGGTGCTGATTTAGCAACTGGAACTTACATTGTTAAGATGTTCGCTGGAAAGCAACAAGCAACTACGAAGTTCGTTAAGATGTAATAATTATCATAAGAAATACAAGCCCTGACACTCTTATGAGGTCAGGGCTTTTTTATGTCCTTAGCCCCCACGGATTAATCTTACCCTGATCACAAAATAAGAGTGGTAATCAGGTTCCTAAATTCAAGCAGAAATTCTACATTTGTAACAAATATTAAAATCATGAGCACGTACGATATTACAATTATTGGATCAGGACCTGGAGGATACGTTGCGGCTATTCGCTGCGCACAGTTGGGAATGAAAACAGCGATAATCGAAAAGTATGACACATTAGGTGGTACTTGCTTGAATGTTGGTTGTATTCCTTCAAAAGCCTTGTTGGATTCTTCGGAACATTTTCACAATGCAACACATAACTTCGAGGAACATGGAATTGACGTGACAGGTGTCAAAGCCAATATGGATCAAATGATCAATCGGAAAAATGCTGTAGTTGAGCAGACTACTAAAGGCATACAGTTCCTAATGGACAAAAACAAGATTGATGTTCATTATGGATTGGGATCATTTGTAGATAAAAACACCGTGAAAGTAACGGATAAGGAAGGCAAGGAAACATTGCTTTCAACAAAAAACGTACTTATCGCGACAGGATCAAAACCGAATTTCTTTCCAGGAATGGAACCAGATAAAAAACGAATCATTACTTCTACTGAGGCACTCAACTTGAAAGAAATCCCGGGGAAACTTCTTGTGATTGGTGCCGGAGTTATTGGATTAGAATTAGGATCTGTCTTTAGTCGTTTAGGTACCAAGGTTGAAGTTGTTGAGTTTGCGAATAAAATTATCCCAACAATGGACGGAACTTTGTCAAAAGAATTGACACGTGTTCTGAAAAAAGGAGGATTCAAATTTCATTTAGAACACACCGTTCAGAATGTTAAGAATACTGGTAAAGGTGTAACTCTAACCGCTCTCAATAAAAAAGGCCAAGAAGTAACAATGGAGGCAGATTATTGCTTGGTTGCTGTTGGAAGAAAACCATACACTGAAGGACTAGGGTTAGAAAATATTGGTCTTAAAGTAAACGACAAAGGTCAAGTTGATGTGAACGATCATCTACAAACTTCAGTACCAAATGTATACGCAATTGGTGACGTCATCAAAGGCGCAATGCTCGCTCACAAGGCTGAAGACGAAGGTGTATTTGTTGCAGAATCACTTGCAGGACAAAAGCCACACATCAACTATAACTTAATACCTGGAGTTGTTTATACATGGCCAGAAGTAGCAGCAGTTGGAAAGACGGAAGAAGAATTAAAAGCTGCTGGAGTTGATATTAAAATCGGTTCATTCCCTATCAAAGCATTGGGTAGAGCACGAGCAAGTATGGATACCCAAGGTGTTGTCAAGATTATTGCTGACGCCACCACAGATGAAGTTCTTGGAGTTCACATGGTCGCTCCACGTGCAGCGGATTTAATTATGGAAGCAGTTACGGCAATGGAATACAGAGCCTCTGCTGAAGACATGGCCCGAATCTGTCATCCACATCCAACTTACTCAGAAGCGATAAAGGAAGCAGCTATGGCGGCCACTGACGATCGTGCTATACATATCTAGAAATAAAACACTATCAATAAAAAAGGGGAAGCGTAATTGCTTCCCCTTTTTTTGTTTTATAATTTCACGATCCTTCCTGAATAAGTAGCTGATTCACTTTCAACTCGAATGAAATAGATCCCATCTTCAAAACCTTTCATATCGACCGTGTATTTTTTGAAGCTGTCTTTTACTGACCAAACAATCTTCCCGTGTGCATCCATCAATTCAATTTCGACAATCGTTCCTGTTACAGGTAATTCAATGTGAATTTCATCTGTAGTCGGATTGGGGAATATGCTTACATTCAAAATATCCAACTGATTAAGGCTAGCAGTAGGGTCGTCAATAACACGTTCCACACGTACATCATCAATGAAATAATATGCACCATATGTTCCTGGGGCCAATGAAGCTGTTGGATTTACTTCAGTCGTTGTGCTGGCATCATCACCAAAATTTCCAATAGTCAAATAATCAAACGCATCAGTAACTGTAATCGTATCAAATACCCGCACCCAATCCTGAGTTACTCCAATGGTATTCGTCACTGCGTACTGAGGAGTATAGGCTAACACGTCATCATTCGAACTTGAAATTGCAGTCGTGGATAAATGAAATCCCAATCCATTGGATGCAAACTCAGTATAATCAGCTAGGGATACATAGCACTCAACAAGGTATTTACCACCAGAAACCAAGGGGCTACTCAACTGTATTTGAAGGTACTCTCGTTGATCGAATGTTGCAATCGTGTGCAAGAAAATCCCCACCATTGAACTTCCTGACCTTGGGAGCTGTTCTCCTTTGAGTCCAATTGGACCAGGATATGTGCTAATTGGTTGAAAATTCCAGCAAGATGATGCAATATCAGTAAAAAAGACATCTGGTGATCCACTTGTTGGTGAATACCAATCGGAAAGGGCATTCTCCAAATCACTTGAACTAGAAATTCCACAATAGTCAAAATCTCTTAACTCAAAATCCGGATTAGGAACTAAATTTTGAGCTTTCACATTAGTTAAAAGAAAGCAACTCAGGAAAATTACACTTACTACATATTTCATATTACACATCATTTTATATAAGCATAATGCCGAAAAACACAAATAGGTTGCATACGTTCCCAAAACATCATGCAGATCTTCTTACAACAAAAAAGGGTAAGCTCTCGCCTACCCTTTCTCTATTAAGTATGTGTCAATTATTTCTTACACTTCTTTTTTCGGCAACATCTCTTTTTTCTCTTAGACTTACCTTTCACCAAGGTCATCTCATCGATTAAGTTCGTTGCTCCAGCATATTTATCAATAATCCAAAGGACGTAACGAACATCAACTGTGATGTTTCTGCATCGATCAGCATCGAACATGAAATCACTCATTGTACTTTCCCAAGAGCGGTCAAAATTCAATCCAATTAGATTTCCTTCTGCATCGATTACTGGTGAACCTGAATTTCCACCTGTCGTGTGGTTTGAACCTGTGAAGCACACCCATAATTCACCATCTTGATCATATCCACCGTAATCTTTCGATTCAGCAAGAGCTCTAAAATCAGGTAACAATTCAAAATCCGCTTCCCCACTATTGTTCTTAGCAATAATTCCGTCTAATGTTGTGTGTTCTGTGTAAGCCATTCCATCGTGCGGTGCAGATCCTTCTAATTTACCGTAAGTAATTCTTAAGGTTGAATTTGCATCTGCCCAGTGATTTTCATTCGGGAACATTTCCAACTTCCCTTCAACGTAGACCTTCAATAGTTGATCCATCTTCGCATTGAATGTTCTCACACCTGGAATTACATCTTGGTAAAATTCAGCACTCATTCCCTTCCATAATTTAAACGCTGGATCATTCTTGGAAAATAACGCCATTGTAGAATCGTTTAAACCGGCTAAAAAAGCTTCAAAACGTGCTTCGTTTATCAATACCGAGTTCGAGTATATATCGTTCGCTAATTCTTCAGCGGTTTGTTCCTTCAATAATTCACTTAATCCAATATTTTGCATTCTTCGGATATACTCTTCCGTTACTTTGATGAAAATTTTCCGATCTGTTGCTTCATCGTAATTCTTAAAAAACCCTTTCGCTTGCTTGCGAAGCCCTTCAATTGCTTCATCAAGCTCTCCCAATTCCACTAGTTCTTCATATTTATTGACAAACTTTTCAAAATCACGTGAACGCTTGAATGACTCAGCCCCCACATACATATACTCAATCGCCATTCCATACGCAAAATCGCTTCCCTTGTATTCAGCAACGAGTTGATTCATTTCCGAAACAATTCCACTGTACTTCATTTGCCATTCCGTTTTTGTCGCGGCCATGTCATTGTACACTTTCTCTCGATCCAATTTAATTTGAATAGCATCAACCGTTTGCAACCCACCAATCTGACCGATCCATTTCTTCCAACCATTCGCAATTCGCGCTTGTTTAGAAGCGTACTGAATTCGCAACAAATCCGATGAACGCATGCTAGCATCAATTACACTTAAAGATTGCTCACGCATCGCAATACGAGCTGGACGCTCTGTATCCATAATATAGCGCAAGTGCTCAGAAGATAAATGTTGTTGTGTTTTTCCTGGGAAACCATAAATCATTGTAAATTCTCCTGCCACACGATCTTTCATTGAAATAGGAAAATAATGAAGTGGTTTGTATGGTTTATTATCCGGACTGTATTCAGCAGGTTTATTATCTGCTCCAGCATAGATTCTAAATACTGAGAAATCACCTGTGTGTCTTGGCCAAACCCAGTTATCTGTATCTCCGCCAAATTTACCAACGCTGCTCGGCGGTGCACCAACCAAACGTACGTCTCTAAATATTTCTTGGACGATCATGTAATATTCATTTCCATAATTAAATGGTTTGATCGCTGCTTCATAATGTGTTCCTTCTATCGCTTCTGCAATCAGTTCTTTGATATTTGCCTTTATTTTATCGTCATATGCTTGTCCAGATAAACCTTCTGTTCCAGCAAAAACTGCAGCTGTCATATCCTCGATACGTACCATTCGTGCAGCAGTAAGACTTGGATTAGCCAATTCTTGATCTCTCGATTTAGCCCAGAACCCGTATTTGATATAATCATTCTCCAATGATGAATGCGCTTGAACTTGCGAGTAACCACAGTGATGATTTGTCAACAACAATCCTTGATCTGAAACAAGTTCAGCTGTACATCCACCGCCAAAATGCATAATTGCATCTTTCATACTTGATTTATTGACACTATAGATGTCTTCTGCGGATAATTTCATTCCCATGGCCTGCATATCGTCTTCAAATGCCTTGATCAAGGAAGGAATTAACATCCCCTCTTCCGCGGAAACTTGGAAGAATGAGAACATCATGCATACTAAAGCTAAACTGATTCTTTTCATACCTGTTTTTTGATTGAGGTTAAAGATAGGGAATTCAGTTGGAGTTCATGAAAATGAAGGAGCACGAATCCGATGTATGCATCAATTCCTTACCTTAGTGCCGTGGAAATGTTTGATTTTATTTTTCGATTGGGCGTAGTATTCGCCATCTTCGGATTCCTTTGGGGAATTATCGATATAGGACTTCGATTGCTAACAGCTCGTCGTCAACGTACTTTGGTAGAAACATACTTAATCAAAACAGTTAAGTATTTGTTCTTGGTAGACGTTACCTTTCTCTTCTGCCTGGGTGATTTGAATACTCATATAATTATTTCATATCAAGTTATTTTAGCTGGAATTATTCTCCTCACCTATTTTGTAGGGAAACTTCAGAATTCACAAAACCGAGTGGCTATTTTTCAAATGATGGGAAGAGGACTACCAAAGAAACCCATGTTTTTGTTCAATCTAAAAGCTGAAATTGGAGTTATTGCAGGTGCTTTAGGTCTTTTCGCAATCCTTTGGTTTTACCCGTCAATTGCCACTAATGGTGTTTCAAGATGGTTTCATGAGAGCATTCTGAGTATTGAAGATGCTGTGTTCTTTGGATTTATCTTCAAAGTGATCGGATTTTTCTTCATTCTAAATATGATTTTCAAAATGATTGGAGGAATTACATTCCTTTTGAATGGAGGAAAAAAACCAGATCAAAAAAATGGAATTGGTGATGATTCTGACAATGATAATTTTGTAGACTACGAAGAGGTCGAATGATCCAATAAGGCTTCAACAATTAGTTCAATCTGGTAAAGAACTGCATCCGCATCTCCATTTTTAATCACAAAATCAGAAAGTGGAGTCTTTCGATCATCGCTCCATTGATTATCCATGCGATTTTGAACATCCTCTCGCGAGCAGTTGTCACGTTTCATAACGCGATCAATTCGCATTTCCACCGGAGCTGTTACCAGTATGGTTTTATCAAAGTTTGAATATGCTCCTGTTTCAAAAATAATGGCCGCTTCATTAAAGACTAATTTGGAATCTGAAAATTGAGCAAACGCAGCAAAGCTAGCTCGAACTCGTGGATGAATAAGCTGATTTAGGATCGTTTTATCCGCTGGATTCGAGAAAATTATTTCTGCTAAGTACGCACGGTTAAGTTTTCCATTTTCAAAAGCATTTTCACCGAAGTGTGACGTAATTTCCGTTTGTAAACCTTGGTCTGAAGCCATTAATTCCTTAGCAACCTGATCTGAATAAAAAACGGGGTACCCCATCGATTCAAGTACTTTTGCAACAGTGCTTTTCCCCGATCCGATACCACCAGTTAGTCCAATGGTCATTTTTAAATCTCGTCGATTTCTAGAATTTTAAAATCCAAACCTACAATTGCAGCGTAATCCTCTCCTGCTTCCTCCATGTCTTCATCATCAGTTTCATAGTACCAATTGATCAATACTTGTGAATCATTACTGTTGATCTTCTCCAAGCGCTTGAATAAATCTAGAATACATTTAGAAGAAGACGTATTGAAATACTCTAACTTCATATCAACCCGTGTTGCTGGATTAGGAGTTGAGCCATACGTATCAACCCAATCGATAAGCGGCTGAAAAAACTCTATCGAATTCTCTGGAATCGATCGTCCTCTCATTTCCAAAACTCCCGATTCTCCATCAAAACTCACGGATGGTGTTTTCGCTGATCCTTCAATGTACAATTTTTCCATAATTCAATTTATTATTCAATAACTATACTCAAACAGAAAAACGAATAATCATCATTTACTTCGATGAATTCGTATCCTAGTTCATTTTTTGATTTTCGGGCGATATCAATTATACCAAGTCCCGCTGTTCCTTTATGAGAAACACTATTATTTAATAGACGTTGCTGATACAATTCACGTAATTCTTTCTCATCAAGTTCATTGACCATCACTAACTTTCGTTTTAAATCATCAATACTTCCTTTCGGGATATAATTCCCTGTTAGCACCATGATTTTACGATCAATGTATTTCACCATCACCAAGGCTGAATCCTTAGAAGGATCTAATGTCCCCTCCATTGGAGATGTTTCAATATGGTGGTAGAGATTTTGAAAACATTCAACAAGCACATTGAAAACGCGCTTCTTCATTTGCATAGGAATGGAAAGCTCAATCATCTTGGATTCCATGATATGCAAAATAGACGTCAACAGCTCAGCTGAAAACTCACCTTTGAAGGAAAGGATGACTTGCTCATCCTCCATTCTACGGTAATAATTGTAAACGTCAGTTAATGCCATATTGTCAGATATCAAATATACAGATTCCTATTTAGATATTTTCATCACTTCATCAAAAGTTACCTATCTTTGTTCGCATGAAAATGCAAGGCAAAGAATGGTTCGCCGATTGGTTTGATACTTCCTATTATCATATACTCTATAAAAATAGGGATATATCTGAGGCTGAGCAATTTATACGACGTCTTATTCATCAACTTCCTATAAAAGAAGGTGCACCTGTATTGGATTTAGCATGCGGAAAAGGACGTCATGCAGTAACGTTATCTGAGTGTGGTTTTGACGTTCTTGGTGTTGATCTATCTCCCAATAGCATAAATGAGGCAAAAAAATTCGAGAATGATTCCTTGAAATTTGCTGTTCACGACATGCGCGAAGTGATTCCAAACAAGCAATTTGATGGTGTTTTCAATTTATTTACGAGCTTCGGTTATTTCGATTCAATTGCTGATAATCAGCGTATGGTAGATTCGATTGCGCAAATGCTTCGCCCAAATGGTTTATTGGTAATCGATTTTATGAATGCACATCGTGTCGTCTCAAATTTGGTTGAAACGGAATCGAAAACGGTCGACGGGATTACATTTGACATTCAACGTCGTTTTGACGGTACGCATATTTTCAAGGACATCAACTTTGATGCAGACGGAAGAAATCATTCTTATACCGAACGTGTACAAGGACTAAAAAAGAACGATTTCGTTTCACTATTGAGTAACGCTAATTTCAAGATTCTTCATAGTTTTGGAAACTTTAATCTGGACGAGTTCAACGAAAACAGTTCTGATCGTTTAATCATCATTGCACAATTGAAATCATGGGATTGACTCTTACTATTCTTGTACTCATACTTTCTGTTCCTGTTGGAGGAATGCTCGTTGCTTTCGTAGACAAAAAAGACAACGACCAAATCATTAAGTTGATGTTGGCATTTAGTGGTGGATTTCTTCTCTCACTTGCCTTTATTCACTTTATACCAGAACTTTACGAACACAGCACTGTGAAAATTGGAATTTATATCCTTATCGGATTTTTGGTTCAATTGTTACTCGAATTCTTCTCTGGAGGAATCGAACATGGACATGTGCACTCCGTGAAGGGAGCAAAAATCCCAATCGCATTGGTGATTGCTTTGAGTTTACATGCTTTCCTTGAAGGAATTCCACTGGGAACACAATTGGCAGGAGCTGAAA
Source organism: Fluviicola sp. (assembly GCA_002733985.1). Lineage (GTDB taxonomy): Bacteria > Bacteroidota > Bacteroidia > Flavobacteriales_D > Crocinitomicaceae > UBA4466. The sequence continues at coordinate 77,738 of NVXP01000001.1, forward strand.
TCGCGACAACGCACCATCACGAAGGTGGAAGTGGGTTGCTGATGGGAATTCTCCTTCACAGAATACCTGTTGCAATTGCGTTAACAACTGTACTGTTTGCGTCGAAAATATCGCGTGAAAAAGTATGGTTTACCTTAGGAATATTTGCATTAACGACTCCTATTGGCTTACTCATTGGATGGAATTCAGTTGGTGTATTTGACTTCGATTTCAACATTATTTTAGCGATCGTAGTAGGTATGTTCTTACACATCTCAACGACAATAATTTTTGAAACAAGTGAAAATCACAAGTTTAACTTCATCAAGTTACTCGCTATCATTGGAGGTGCTGGACTTGCCTTTCTCATTCATTAACACCCACAACTCTTGAAATTTATTCATCAACATTTGCGCATTTATTTACCCGTGTCAATCTTCGCGCTTCTCATTGGATGTCTATTTCTTATTTTTACGGCAAAAGTTGACGGCCACCTTTTCGTTAACTCAACCCATACGCCAGTTCTTGATTTCTTCTTTACTTATTTCACCCACGTTGGAGGAGGAACGTTTGTCGTAGTCGGATCTCTTATTCTATCAGTTATTTTCTGGAATCGATATCGTTTTGCAATCGTTTTGATGGCCACAATTAATCTTCTTTTGGTTGCGGGAATTTCCCAATTTCTAAAACACATTGTATTTTCTGATGCCTCACGCCCGATTCAATTTATTGGGAGAAAACTCTTACACACTGCTCCTGGAGTTGAAATGCATACGAGTAATTCTTTCCCTTCAGGTCATACTGCAGCCGGATTTGCCTTTTTCGCCTTAGTTGCATTGTTATATGGGAAGAATAAATGGGTTCAGTTCTTTTGCGCTGTCGCTGCAATTCTAGTCGGCTATTCGCGGATCTATCTTTCCCAACATTTCTTAGAGGATGCTGTTCTCGGTGGAATCGTTGGGTTAGGCTGCTTTTTTATAAGCTATACGATCGTTAAGAACTTAGGAATTGGAAAATCACTTAAGTCGCTTAGCGAATAATTTTTACAAAGGTTTTCCACATGATTTGAATATCATGTCCAACTGTTGGCCGCTCTAAGTATTTTTTATTGAGCCTAATCTTAGCAGGCATAATTTCCTCGATGTACGTTTTCCGTGGATCACTTGAATCACCCAACAATTTACTTTCATGAAAATATTCAAGCGATGCATAATCCGTGATTCCAGGTCGAACGGATAGAATTTCAAGCTGATCCTTGGTGTAATAATCGACATATTCCTGCACTTCTGGGCGAGGTCCTACAATACTCATGTGACCTTTCAATACATTCAAAAACTGAGGGAATTCATCCAGTTTTGTTTTCCGTAAGAAATAACCTGCCTTCGTGATTCGTTGATCGCGCATTCCAACTGTTAACTTACCAGCTTTGTCCGCATCTTTTCGCATTGTACGGAATTTATACAAGCCAAATTGTTTTCCGTTCCGCCCTACACGTTGTTGAATGTAAAAGGCACCACCAGGACTTCCGACAGCAACCAGTAAGGAGATGATGATTCCAAACGGAAAGAAAATTAGCAGAACGATGCAGGATACGAGTATGTCGAAAATGCGTTTCATTGATTGGTAAAGTTAACTTAAAAACTCTGGGACTTCCACTTCGCATTTGTCCATTTCGCAATATATCTATTTCGCAATATTGCGAAATAGATATATTGCGAAATTCTTGCACCGAAATTTGAAAAACCGTAAATTAAAGTAAACCTAACTACATCATGGGATCTACCAAAAAACATTTTTATAAAGAGTCTCAATTAATATTCTCTGATCTTTGCAAGGCCTTGGGGCATCCAGCTCGAATTTCAATCGTTGAAATGTTGTCGAAAAATGAACATCTGAACTGCTCAGATCTTAAATCAAAGATCGAACTTTCACCTTCTAGTATTTCACGACATTGCCACGTGCTCCATCGATATGGAATCATTGGATACGAAGTGATTGGAAACAACTGTTTCTATCGCTTGGATAATAACGTACTGAATCAAATCACCGATTATGTAGACGCTATAAATCGTGAAACTCCGTCAATTACAGGAAATGTATACTATCCACAAAAACATCCGTAAAAGTGCGAACCTAGCATTTACGATACTCCAGAATCAACCTATGATTTTTTCAACTGATTTGCGAACAGCATCAATCACAGTATCTACTTGCTCATTCGTTAAGTCAAAATAAACGGGCAAGCTAATTTCGTTGGCATACTTTGAATATGCTTCAGGATAATCATCCATTTTGTAACCGCGTTTTTTATATGCCGTCAACAACGGTAATGGTTGAAAATGAACATTCACAGAAACATCAAATTCAAAGATCTCTTGAATGATCGCATCGCGCTGAACCTCTGTAACACCATTGATTCTTAGCAAGTAAAGGTGGTAACTTGATGTTTTATTCGCCGTTTCAAATGGCGGCTCAATTGCCCAATCATTCGATTTAAATGCATTTGCGTAGCGATGAAATATCTCTTTTCTGCGTGTTAGATTCTCTTCGTATCGTTCCAACTCAATTAAGCCTATAGCCGCTTGGATATCCGTCATGTTACATTTGAAACCAGGCTCTTCAACATCGTATTTCCAATTCCCCTTTTTGGTTTTCGCAAGCGCATCTTTGTTTTGACCGTGTAAAATCTTCACGCACATATCGCGGTAAATTTCTTCATGATCAAACCCATCGGGAAGATTGAAACACAAGGCTCCACCTTCTGCGGTTGTCAAATTCTTCACTGCGTGAAAGGAAAAAGAAGAAATATCGGTGAGTGATCCTGAACGCTTCCCATTCATGATTGCCCCAAAACTATGTGCTGAATCGCTTAGAACGATAATTCGTCCTAACTTATTTTGAAGATCATTCGATCCTTGAAATTGATTTTTTATTGCCGACTCATTCACCAGATCCATCAACAGATCGTAATCTGCTGGAAAACCAGAAATATCAACTGCCATGATCGCTTTTGTTCGAGGAGTTATCGCCGCTCGTACCTTCTCGACATTCAAATTGAAGTCACCTTCATTGAGGTCAACCATCACTGGTTTTGCTCCAGAATGCACGATTACGTTCGCACTTGCACAATACGTGTAAGCAGGAATAATAACTTCGTCGCCTTCGCCAATTCCCCACCAATGCAATAGAACTTGCATCCCCATCGTCCAAGAATTTACCGCAACAGTTGTTTGGCAACCACAATATTCCGTGATATTCTTTTCAAATAATTTTGTGCGAGGTCCTGTAGTTATCCATCCAGATCGGAGGGCAGCAGTGACTTCAGCTATTACTTTTTCATCAATTCGAGGGGGAGAAAAGGGGATCATAAACTACGCAATTCAATGTTGTCACGAAGTTAGCAATTTAGTTTGAGCGAAGAACATCTAAGAACTTCTGGGCGATATTATCTCTGTTGAAATGCTCAGAGACATATGATCGTGCTCTTTCTCCCATCTCATTCAATTCTTCAGGATTATTTGCCATTTGAATTAAACCCTCTGCTAGATCATCGATATTTTCAGGTTCGAAAAACCGTCCAGCTTTCCCTTTTTCAATAAAATGAGTTCGCGCTTCGCCATCAACACCTAGTAAAAGTGGTTTTTTCATGGCTAGTGCTTCAAAAATCTTTGATGGCATGGCCCCCTGGAAGATGTCTAACTTCCTCAATGGAACTAATGCAACATCTACAGCTTTGAGAATACTTGGCATTTGCGATTTCTCAACAGGTGGCATGAAAATCACGTTTTTTAGGCCTAACTTTTCCTTCAAAGCCAATAAATCTTCTTTTTCAGGACCCGCTCCTTGCAAAACGATTTTAATCTGCTCGTGCAACTCCACCTTCTTTGCTGCTTCTAGAACGATACTCAACCCTTGTGCATGTCCTAAAATTCCTCCATAGAAGAAAACAACATCTGTTGATTTTAATCCCGCTCTTTCACGAAAATCACCGGATTCAATTTTCTCTGGTTGATAGAAATTGACATCGACCCCATTCGGCAGCCAAAACGTATTGACTTCTGGAAATCTATCATTAATATTATCCACGATTCCTTGAGTTTGCCCGGTTACCAATTTCGCTCTATGGTAGCACTTCTTCTCCAATCGATATGCGAGTCCAAGAAGCTGTTTATTATTCACCACACCCATTTTCTCGGCACTTTCGGGCCACAAATCAGAAACATTGAAGATCAATTTAGCATTCAACTTCTTCGATAAGCGCATCGCGGAATAACCCAAAAATAATGGTGGTGATTCAACCATTAAAAAATCGTAGTCCTTTAATTTCCGTCCACGCCAATATGAAGTCCAAACGAAACTGAAATAATTCAACAACCTTGGTAAAATACTCTTGGATTTCGAAACATAGATTTTCGAACGGTAAACCTTGACTCCCTCAATTTCCTCTTCACGAATTGATCCATCCTTGTACTTCTCAAAAATTTCCATCTGCGGATAATTCGGCATTGCCGTAAGCACTTCAACATCAACTCCCTCCTTTTTTAACCGCACAGCGAGTTCATGCAAACGATTTTGAGGAGCTCCAATTTCTGGAGGGTAATACTGTGTAAGAATCAATAATTTCATTCGGAAGGCTTCGTTTTTAGCTGTTCAAATCGAGTCATAGCAATATAAAACACGAGAATACTCAAGAAAATAACACCAACTTGTCGTTCCAGCATCGATTCAAATAAACAGGAAACCGAGATACAGATTGCTCCAATGAATAGTGCCAGACTCTCAGTTTTAAAGGAAGAAATAATCAAGTAAATAAAGAGAACAAGAAGTATGATTATCCCCAAGCAACCAATCGAGATTCCTGTTTGCAAAAATTGCTGATGTGGATTCAACCTTCGTTCTGCATAGCCCGAATAACCATGCTTGTAGTATTCGCGCATCAATAAATCATTTTCATCTCCCAATCCAACACCAAAAGGATGCTGAACAATCATATTTGCTGAGATGGTCCAAACAACCAAACGAACAGTATTCGATTCAATATTGTTGACGTTGGCTTCAATGAAATTACTTGGTGATTCTGCCCAAACTCCCACTCGATCCAAACTAGCTGTCACATCATTTGAAATTCGTGCCGACGACTTCAATCCAACAAAAAAGATCAGTGCATACAAAGGAAGTGTCAAAAGCCATTTCCAATTTCTTGTTTTCAAGGTTTTCCAAATTGGCAATACGGTGAAAATTGCCGCGATGCAAACAAAAGCACCTAGAGATCGAAGGTAGAATATTGAAACAACCGTCAAGCCTAAAAACACCCACTTGCCGATTTTAATCAATTTAGAAGGTGATTTATCCGTAAACAACAGTGCACATGCAAAAATGAAGATCAAAGCAAGATAAGAGGCGTGCATATTAACTCCATAGACATTCGCGTGAAAGGCATCTCCTGAGAATCCACCTTCAGCGATGACTGCTCGAAACAATGAAAACAACATAGAAAAACCGCTACCAAGGATAAACCCCCATTTCAAACCAAGCTGGACAAGTTTAGATCCTCTTGACATTCCTAAAGCTAGGATTGGAAAAATGAGAAATGATAAACGGGTTGTGAGTTGAAGAATACCTTGATCTTTGTTCACCGCAAAACAAAATGAGATCGCATAAAGCACAAAAAGAACGATCAATGGAAACACCACTTTCTTCAGCCTCATCTCCTTCTCACCTTTCCAAAATGGAATCGTGGATGCTGCAAATAATAAAATGAACGGAGGAATCATTTGATCTTTAATGATCAAAACAATCACCATCATTGCGCTTGCGATAATGAGGAATTTTTCCTGCCAAGTTTTGTCTTTATACATTTCGGTACACTTCGATTAATTTATCTACGCACACTTCGTGTGAAAAGTTATCTTGAACAAATTGACGTGTCAACTCTATTGTATAGGGATCTCTCGATTTCCCTACTAGTTCCAATAAAGAATCACACCATGTTTCAGGTGAATTCTCATCAACAATTATTCCTGTTTCTGGTGAAGTCACTTCGGGCAACCCACCGACATTGGTAACGAGAGCAGGAACACCGCAGGCTTGAGCCTCAAGGGTAGAAACGCCGAAGCTTTCCCGTCGTGATAATGTCACAAACACATTAAACGATTGAAATGCCCGAATTAAATCATCCCCTCTTATGAATCCATTGAATGTCACCAACTCCTCAATCCCTAAACGTTGCGTTTGTGCTATCAGCTCATCTTTTTTAGTCCCTTCTCCATAGATCTGTAGTTGGACAGGGAAATTCACTTTACTATTGAACTCTGCAAAGAGATCAATCAAACGATCGATACCGTAAACATCTTCCAAGGATTTCGCTGTTCCGATGGTCGTCATTTCATTCATGGTTCCAACCTGAGCAGGAACAAACAGATCCATATCCACACCAAATGGCGTAATGATGATTTCTCTATCAACGTATTTCTTCGCTTCTCTGGCCATGTCTACCGAAGTTGAACAAACCACCTTTGCGAATCGAACTGCTCTTTTGAAGAGTAGTCGATGAAATGGACTACGTTTCGGAAATTGATAGACATCCGATCCCCATAATGACAGAACTGTTTTTGGATGTCCAACCCGTCGAGCAAGGGTTCCATAAGACGATGCATAATGCGCATGAACAATATCTGGAGCAATTGATTCAGCATAATTACGTGCCTCTGTCAGTGCTGAGAAATAGGAAAACTTACCAAAACGTCGATTGGATTTTACTTCATTGACTTCAATTCCAAAACAGTGATATTCAAAATTTTCAAGATCATCAGCCCAAGTAATCACGCTCTTGCTTAATGAAAAAAGTGCAATCTTGAATCCACGACCAAGCAGACCTTTCACCCAAAGTTCGGTGTGAGTAGAATTGATATCGGCAAGAAATAATATCTTTTGTGGATTCTTCATGATAAGGACAAAAGTAATTAAATCTGAGTTCGATTAAAACCTTGATTCTATGAGAATCAATTTTTGTTAACCCTATATCTAAAGGGGCTAAATGTATCTCAATATATGGACTCGAATTTATAGCGAATAGAATGGGAATTGAAATAATGTAGGTAATTCAACTCTAATTCGCAATCAATTTGGCAGCTGAAAGTAAAGTCATAATTTTAACGTAGTCCATTGGGTTCCCTTCTCTTGATAGAGATTCCACGTATTCTTTTAACTCTGGCTTTGCATTCAAGCAAGGTAAAGATTGCGCTACATAATCTTGATAGAATGAGACGAGATCTGAGTTAGTAGAAAACCAATATTCTATAGGGTTCATGTGGTTTTTAGAACCTATTCCTTGTTTTTTATCAGCTCTGAACTTGAAAACAGTCTTTTGTAAAAAGAAGTTCCATAATTGTTTGGAGGAATAGGAGACACCTTTAATTTTCACATTCCACTTTGAATTGATCGGAGTTTTTGTTTGTTCCCAAATATATTTGGCGGCTTCGGGATATTTTTCATTGATCCACATCTTATAAAGACGATGAAACGCTCTTTGCTCTGTTGGTATACTTAGACAAAACTCCCAAAACTCTAGATCGTAAAATGGAGAGATCGACTCTGATTTAGATTGTGTAGGAAGTAATCCATTATTCCCCGCAATCATGCAGTGGTTGTATATCTTAAATAGTTCTAGATCCTGATAATCTCCTTTAAGTTTATATTGCGTGATTTTTTTCTTAGAAAGAGCATTTGAGGCAAGGTCACCCAAAGTAAATGGTTTGTCCAATTTATGATGCTCACCAAATGTTCCCACAATGGAATTTCCAAATTGACCAGAATGTAAAATACCGTAACGTGAAAAATCTAAATTTTCCAACAAACTCGAACCATGGGAAATACCAAAATAGTTAGTATTGCCTCCCGTAAGTTCAGTCGTTTGATCAATATTTTTTAAAAACACACCATTGTCAAGCGATTTAAACATCCATTCATGTTTTAAATCGGAGGCTATTTCCTTGGCAATTTTTTCGTCGAGATAATTATTCTGAGAAAAGGTGATATTCAATTGATCCGTATACCCCATTTCGTGCGCCACATAAGACGTCATCCTGCTATCTAACCCACCACTTAGGGCTACTAAATGACGATATCCATATTCTTTATCCTTTTCAAACATGGCACGAATAGTCTTACGAAAATGCCTGTCAAGACCTTCAATTGCATCTTTATCTGAAATGATTTTAGGTTCCTTAGTAATGCGGTAAAACTCTCGAATTTCCACTTCGTTTTTTTCCTTAATCAAGTAGTGACCAGGGATCAATCGATTGATTTCATTTACAATAGTAAAATCTTCAATCGTATACCCATAATCTAAGATAAAGTATGCCGCCTGTTCGTTTAAAGTTGGCGTAATTGTTTTATGCTTTTTTAAATAGCAGGTTAGTTCGTAACTATTACTACAAATAATGAGTGATTCTTCACTTTTTGAATAAAAAATTTGTTTGGAGCCAATGTGATCAGAATAGCTTAATACCTCACCGCTTTTTTTATCTACAACAACACCCCAATAACTTCCTTTCATTTGGCTAAAGAAAGTTTGTTTGTCTTTTAAATATTCATTTAAGATGTACTCTTCCCAGCAATTAATTGTTGATTTATTGATGAGTTCTTTCTTATTTAATATTACACCATCAATGATAAACAAGAGGTCGTCCGAATTGATTAGGACTTTATCATTCTTAAATTTATCCGTTGTGGAATATTTAAGGGAATGAATTTGATTCCGTTGTATATTAAATTCTAAAAGGAAATAACTTTTTAAACTCATAAAAAAAATGGAATACCGATTAAAAGAGTTATCGAGTCGAACGTTTTTAACTTAAAGTCTATAGTGTACTACTACTTAATTTACCTTTAGCTTGAAAACAACACCTCCACCAAATCCAAGCGATTTGTAAGCATTTCTACCGTCAAAAATAAATGAGCTGTTTACAAACACTCCAAATTTCTTCGCTAATTCATAATAGACAACGCCTCCTACTCTTTGATAACTTACGACTAGTTCTCTAAATGATGAAAACGGCGGATCAGTAGATAAAAAATCTTTTTCACCAAATCCGTGCTGAAAATCGTACCACACATCGACATATAATTTACCGAAAGAACCTCCTATTTTGGCTGAAGCGGCAACGGAAGAAGTTACGGGAGATAAAGCATAATTATATCCGCTTTGAACTTGTACAAATAGTCCGTGTGGTAAGTTGTGCTGTAGAACTAATTTCGGAGAAAAAACTGTCGCTCTTTGTCCAATTGCATTAAAATTCTCAGTTTCATAATTTGTAAAAGGAAAGGATACAGCAAGCGCTGGGATTATTGACAAATTTCTCCCTCCAATTTTGGTCTTTACCAATTCGTATTTCGTGGCAATTGCCGCGTCCTGGAAACTTCCATTAATTAACGGAACATTTGCAATCACATCCCATTTAGAAGTAATTCCATATTCAGCGAAAACTCCAAAACTGGTAAATGTTTTGTCCTCAAAGGAAATGTATTGATTAGGAAATTGAAGCTCATCTACTCCTGCGAAGTAGGATTCTGCCTTTTGATAAAATCCAGACAAAGCAATATCAACCTTGCCTTTTCCTTTAAAATAACCATCAATTAGTCCTTGGGAAAAACTAATTGAGCAGATTGATAGCGTAAAAAAGAATAGTATCGTTTTCATAAAATAAAGTCTTAACCCTATTGACGATTAAGCTATGTACACCTTACAAAGATTGATCATCTTTTTTCACACCGATCGAGCAAAATCATAACTGAACCAGCACTATAACTGAACTTATGGACGATAACTTATTTTCAAAACTCACACTATTTAAAGAGAAAACAGGAGTAGTTTGAAGTTTATTCATTTCAGATTATATCTTCACTAGCTGCAGAGCTCCTGTCTCTTCAGCAAGCTTATATCTTCACAAGACAAATGGTCCATTTAATGAAAAAGATGATCGACAAAAGTGATTCCATCGAGAAAATTGCATCTAAACTCGGTTTAAACTTCCATTTCGACAGAATTCTATTTGAAAACAACTATTCTTGTGCATGATTGCATTTCTGAAACGACATAGAATATCGATTGGATTGTTGGTTTTAACCTCAATAATCGGATTTGTTCTGTTTATGAAAGTATCACCTCTAGACATCTGGCTAATCGAATATGAGTTTGATACAAGAGTTGAATCCGAACTTCCAAAGTTCGAAAAAGCAGATACTGTTTTTCAATTTGATGATATAATGTGTCGGAATTATACGAGTTCAATCGCGGACACTCTCATTGAAGAGGGTATTCGCAGGCATGAACTAAAAGTCTATCTTTTTCAGCCTTCAAAAGAAAAAGTTATTGAACTAAGTGATGAAATTCTATCTTCCCAAAACGTCCGTGTTCTCAAACATAAATTTCGAGAGACCCAAAAGAATAAACAGGTGCTTTTATATTGGGTGTTATTTGGCTTTTTCCTGGGGATGGTCGTTGAATTTATCATCGCTTTGAAGAAAAAGCCAAGCACCAACTAATGCCATCATCAAGGTAGCGCATTCCACATTTAGGAATGTAAAGTTCGTGGCCGCAATCCCAAAAACAAACAAAACAAGTGCCCACGAAAACGTAGATTTCCGGTCCACTTTTCGCGAGACTCTAAGCAAGAGTCCAATAATTACGACCCAAATAAACAATCCAATCAATCCATATTGATATCCAATGCTTAAGTATTCAGAATCGAAATAAAACCCAACACTCGCAATAGGATCGAGGACAATTCCATGACCGAGGAGCATATTATTGAACCCGCCTTTGAATAGAATTTCATAATGCTCCATTCGCTGAGTCCATGAATTCGATTGAAACGCAGAGCCATTAAAAATTGACATGAGATTCGTTGATCTGAACAGGAATAATCCTACAATGAGCGATAGAATCCCTGCTGGAATAATTATCATATTGACTTTTCGCGTGTTTGCACTTAAAACAAAAAGAGCGAAAATTACTAAGCTCATTAGCATTACCGTTCTTGACTGAGTCAGGAAAACCAATATAAATGCCAATAATATATATTGCCAATATTTCCGAGCGTTCATATGCAAAAAGAAGATCAGAAAAAGTCCAAATAGAATCGCATTGGTATTTGGATTCAGCATCGTTCCAGACAATCGAAAAGCACCAAACTCATGATAATTCGACAGCAACATCTCGATTTTTGGAGTATACATTTCGCTCAACCACATTCCGAACCCAAAGGGATTGAGCATCATTAAAATGTTGACTCCCGCCAGAACGAGAAAAGAAATCACTACTCCATTTTCAACTTGGTTTCGCTTAATCTTGAGATGCCCCAGCTCAGCAATTGCGATGCACATAATTGGCCATTTCAACCAACGTAAGAGCATTCCGAAGGGAGCAGTTCTTACCGTTCCATTAGCCAAAACATCGCTCAACATACCCCAAACAGTCATTGCTCCAAAAGCAAAGATGAACCATCGCCACTTAGGATGTTTGAAGAAGGTTTGCGCTAAAAAAAGCACTCCAAACGGGAAGAATAAATCATCTAGGATAAAACGAACATTCGCGGGAAGTAAAAGTTCGCCTGCAAGACTAAGAACGACAAATAGCAACGCGAGATAATGCAATATGCGCTCCCATGTTTTCATTTCAGTAGTTTTTCAATGAGTTCCACGACATTCGTCAGTTGGTATTTTCTTGAATATTTATCTGCGAATCCAGAAGGCGGTTTGGTATAGCTTGATTTTTTAATCTCCTCGATTGCTTCTGCAATTGAAACTGCATCATTCTTTGCCCAAAACACATTTGGATAATTTTTGAGTTCATCGTGAATTGATCCCTCGTGTAATTTATCCGCAGAAACGATTAAAATTGCCCGTTCACATCTGAGGTAATCGAAAATTTTCGTTGTTGATTGGAACTCATGTCCAAAGGTTTGGATGATCCCAACGTCGTTTTTACCAATTACATCAAGCGCAGTAGAATAATCAACGAAGCCCTTTGAATGAACATAATCACTTTCTAGATCGAGTTGATTTTCGTCAGGTCCGATATAAAATAAATTGACCTTACTTTGATTGATTGCTTGCTGAATTGGACTTGGATCGAAATAAAATTTACCCGCGTAGGAAAATGAAATTGACGAATCCAGTTTCACCTCTTCCGGTTGACAACTTACTGTTTCGTCAAAACCATTTTGAGCGATCACACTCGGCTTCTTTCCGAATAAAGAGATAATCTTTCCACAGTATTCATTTACTGTAATTAAACCATCTGCGGCTGCATTGAAACGCTTCTCAACAAATTGTTTGATTCGAACTTTGTACCATGCATTTTCAAAACCAGGATTAATCGCAAAGGGATCGCGGTAATCCAAAATCACCTTACACGTATATTTCTTTTTCAACCAAGTGGTTAAACCGAAATGCATGAATGGTCCACCTGTGATAATCACTAAGTCGGGTGAATCGAGTGTATTCTTTTCTAAATAGGATTGAATATTTTTCTTCCAAATGATTCCATCATCAGCGATGACTTTTGTCCAAATGGAACTTCCTGATTTTGGGACAACATGAACATTATCCCCTGAAGCATCCTCTTGACCTGTGATCACTTGCACATTCGCATCCAATGCTTCGGGGAATGTACGCGACCAATATCCAGCACGCATTGCTCCTACCCTCTTGTTCGGAGGAAAAGCAAAAGCTATGATCCAGATATTTCGCTTATTTTTTGTCAATCGTCTGCTTAATTCTCCTTAAAAACCCTCCTAAAATAACGTCTTCGTTGAACTCGTCATTGATGAATTGAGCTCCTTCAGTGTTTAGTAAATCATCACCACCTTTTAGTCCATCCTCGAAATTTTGAATCTGAGCAATCAGTTTTTCTTCATCGGGACAATGTTCGCAATTATCAAATGGGTTTCTGTAGATAACTTGTTTTCCTCTTGCGAGCGATTCCAATATGAAATTAGATAATCCATCGTGATCTGTAAATCGGACACAAACATGTGTTTGATCGTAGATTTCGTCCATTTTATCMACCCAACCCAAGGCTTTCATRTTTTGAGGAAGTGGAGCGTATTCTTCTCCTTTCGTACCGGCAATTAAAAATTGAACTGACGGCAATTTCTCTGCCATTCGAATCAGCGTGCGCATTCCGTAAAAATCTGAACGTTTATTCGGGATATATGATAAAACTGTGAGTTGTTTACTTTCGACTTTCTTGAGCTCGAAGGACTTTCTAAACGCTGCAAAATTGACAACATCAGCATTGATCCCAATTTCTTTCAGTTCATCTTGAATCCATCCTACTTCGCAAAAATGCGTTGCATCATCAATATAATGCTGTTGGAAATTTCCTTCTTTAAATGCTTTGATAGACTTCAATACATCCGTTCCTACCCAATTCATAATCAAGGGAACTTCTTTTTTGAAGGCCAAATCGAAGACTCTGCTGGAAACAATTGTTCCGTTAATTGAAACAATGCAAGCAGCTCTTGGAATGTGCCAAAGAGCTTTAAGCTGATCGGACTTTCTATAATACGTATCTAGATGTACGTAGGTGTTCTCGTGATCGTATTCCGTTAAGGCACTAGCCAATCGTCCGGCAAATAAGGGAAGTCCAACTATTATTACTCTCATTTTTTTGCCCAATTATCGTAATTCGTTCTTAATTCAGGATGTTCATTTAAATAAGGTTCATCCAATTTTCGAGTATCTCCAATCACTTTCGCTGGAGTTCCACCTATGACAGAAAAGTCAGGAAAATTTCCTTTTACCATTGAGTGAGAAGCAACAATCGATCCCATTCCAATTTCTGTGTCAGGCATAATCGTGACGTGCGGTCCAACAAAGGTATACTTCCCGATTTTCACGGTTCCTTTATTGTAGGCAACAGGATCAGCAGTCTTGCGGTATTGATCTCCATACAAGCGAATCGCAAGATGGCTGCTATGTGTGATTATTGATACATAATTCGTGATTTGACAACCTTCCCCAATGTGAATACCATTCGTCGCTTCAATGAAATTGAATTGCCCGATAAATACATTGTCTTCAAGAGTTAATCCTTCTTTTCCAACTATTGATGTTGCACTACCAATGCGCGTATCTTTCAAGAGAAGACCATTCTGTTCATAGCCATAAATCATCTGAGGAGCACTATTTTTTAATGCTCTCAATTTTCGTTTTGCCGAAAAGAAATTTAGGATACTCATGATGGTTTGGCCTCCTTTAAGTATTGGAAAGTTTTAAAGATAACGAAAAGAAAGTATGCGACTTGCGACAAACTCACAATCCACAGAGTTGTTTCGATGCTTGCCTGAAAGAAAGTGTCTGGAATCCAAAAACCAAGAATCATTGATATCGCTCCAACAGCTGCCATTGCAAAGAATTGTTTCTGCTTACCTAAAATTAATGGCAAGAAAGAAATTGGCGAAGCAATGAAATTCAGCATGAACCAAGGTGCCATAATTTGTGAATACTCACCTGCACCCCTCCATTTTTCGGAGAACACCCACGCGAAGAGCTCATCACCAAAAAGGAAGATCAACCCGAATGGAACAATTGAAGCTAGTACCAACACTTTAACTGCTTTTAGAACGAGAGGTAAAATGTCTTCACCTTTATTGAATTTCTCTGCGCAACGTTGGAAAAACACTTGGCTAATTGCTAATCCGGCAAGCATTAACGGCATACGCAGCATCCGATAAGAATGGTCATACAATCCAAAATCGGCTTTTGTAAAGAGCTGAAGGATTAATATTGCGACAAGAAGTTCGCGACCAAGATCCATCATCGTATGCGGAAGGTTCACCTTCGGAAAGTCATCATACGTTCTAGCTAGAAATTTGGTCCGTGGTGACTTTGCCTTGACACCAAATTTCAAATTCGCTCGTTGGAATGTTTTTGCAAACCAAACATTGGAAACAAATAAGCCACCAATAGTACCGATTATCAAACCAATATATCCGGTTCCTAACCATCCAAACAATACTTTCAGTCCACCTCCAAATCCGACATTTGCGACTTTAGAAAAACTAATACTTCGAAACTCGCGCGTACGAATTGCCCAATTAGTTCCAATGCTGTAATATGCGGTCAAAAACATTCCCAAGGGAATTAATCCATAGAAAAGTCCATCGCTCACATTGCCTGCAAGAAACATTGGGATAAGAAATACTAAAGCCGAAACTCCTGATGAAATAAGCGCCAACCTGAGCGCGAGTCGGTACAATCTGAATGAGTGAACGTCAGTTTTTGCGATCGGCATAGCAAATTCGTACCTAGCTGTTGCAATTGCTGCTCCAACACCCGAAATCCGAGCAAATAGCCCTAATTCAGCTGCTTCTTCTGGGTTATAAAAATTTTGATAGATAATAATCGAGATCCCAAGGTTTATCAACTGGGCGATCATCGTTCCTGACATCAGGACTGCGATGTGTTTTAAGAAGTCTGACTTTAAATTGATTTTCTTAATCATCCGAGCAAAGCATCTTCAAATATACGTCAATCCCCTCTTCAAATAAATCGAGGTCGTCGTAGCCTAGTTGCTTCGTTGTTAATGATATATCGGCGAGTGAGTCTCGAATATCTCCGGGACGGTCTGGGCCATGAACGATTTCACATGCCTCATTGTATTTCCCGTAAGTAATCAACGATTTTTTAATTGCTTCAACAACCTGGTTCAAAGAGAAATATTGTCCACAAGCAACGTTAAATACACTTCCGAAGGTTTCTTCATTTGAAGTTGACAATGCCAAGACATTTGCCTTCACCGCATTTTTCACAAAGGTGAAATCCCGTGTTTGACCACCATCACCATTGATTGTCAATTGCTCTCCACTTATCATTTTATCGATGAATTTTGGAATTGCTGCTGCGTATACTCCGTTCGGATCTTGTTTTGGTCCAAACACATTGAAGTAACGCAATCCAATCGTTTGCATCTTGTGCAACTTGTGATAGACCTTCCCGTATTCTTCATTTAAACGTTTCGTAACAGCATAAGGAGAAAGTAATTCACCTTCCATTCCAATTCCTTTCGGAGAAATGACGTTATCACCGTAAACTGACGAAGAACTTGCATATACAAAACGTTTCACTCCAGATTCCTTTGCTGCATGCAGCATGTTCAGAAAACCTGTGGCATTTACGTTGTGTGTGTTATGCGGAAACTCAATTGACCGAGGAACGGATCCCATGGCAGCTTGGTGACTGATAAAATCAACATTCTGAATTGCGTTAAGGCACGTATTGTAATCTGTGATATCCCCTTCGATGAAACGAAAATTCGGATTATCCATGAACTCGACCAAATTCGATCGTTTCCCTGTTGAAAGGTTATCAAGAACCGTTACTCGTAATCCGTTTTCGAGAAGAAAAGCAACGAGGTTAGAACCAATAAAGCCAGCACCTCCTGTAACAAGAGCGTGCTGATTTTTTATCGATTCAATTGCTTTAATTAAACTCATCTATTTAGCGTAGTTTACTGATCGTTTCTCACGTATCAATGTTACTTTCACCTGACCAGGATAGGTCATTTCAGTTTGAATTTTCTGCGAAATAGCGAATGAAAGTTCGTCTGCCTGAGCATCTGATATTTTTTCGCTTTCCACTAATACTCTAAGTTCACGACCGGCTTGAATTGCATAAGCTGTATTCACACCATCGTATGCCATAGCGAGTGATTCTAAATCCTTGATTCGTTTGATGTATGATTCAACAACTTCACGACGTGCTCCTGGACGTGCACCAGAAATGGCATCACATACTTGAACGATTGGTGAAATCATCGTTGTCATTTCAACTTCATCGTGGTGAGCTCCAATTGCATTACAGATATCTGGTTTTTCACCATATTTTTCAGCCATTTTCATTCCGAGAATAGCATGCGGCAATTCTGGAGAGTCATCTGGCACTTTACCAATATCGTGAAGAAGACCAGCTCGTTTTGCTGCTTTCACATTCAAACCAAGATCGGCCGCCATGATTGCACACAAGTTTGCTACTTCGCGCGAGTGCTGTAATAAGTTTTGACCATATGAAGAACGGTATTTCATTCGACCTACCATTCTCGTTAATTCAGCATGAAGTCCGTGGATACCAAGATCGATACATGTTCTACGACCTGTTTCAGCGATTTCTTCGTCCAGTTGCTTTTTTGTTTTTGCTACCACCTCCTCGATACGAGCGGGGTGAATACGACCATCAGAAACCAATTGGTGTAATGCCAATCGAGCGATCTCACGACGAACAGGATCAAAACAAGAAAGGATAATTGCTTCTGGTGTATCATCAACAATGATCTCAACACCTGTAGCAGCTTCAAGCGCACGAATGTTACGACCTTCACGACCAATAATTCGACCTTTCACCTCATCTGATTCGATGTTAAATACCGAAACAGCATTCTCAACAGCTTGTTCAGAAGCTACACGTTGAATCGTTTGGATGACAATCTTCTTTGCCTCACGATTAGCGTTCAATTTAGCATCCTCAACGATTTCATTGATACTTGCCATCGCTCCAGTTCTTGCTTCATCTTTCAAAGCATCCATCAAGCTTGCTTTTGCATCATCGGCAGACATTCCACTAACCCGTGAAAGCTCATCTACATTCTTTTGGTGCATTTTATCAAGTTCCGCTTGCTTCGTCTCATTGATTGCAACTTTCGCATCAAGTGTTTTTCTTTGGTTCTCTACTTGCTTGTCTTTACGATTTGCATCTTCGATTTTCTTCGAAAGTGTTTTCTCCTTTGCTTTCACACGGTCTTCAGAAGATTGCAATTTGCGCTCACGATCTTTGATGTTCTTTTCGTGATCTTCTTTCAATTTCAAGAATTTCTCTTTGGCTTGAAGGATTTTATTTGTCTTCAGGTTCTCGCCTTCTCTCTCAGCGTCCTTGACAATTTGTTCTTTCCGTTTCTTCAACAGAACCGATTGAATCAGAAAGGCAACAATCGCACCTATAACTGCTCCAATAATACCATATACGATATTCACCATAACTTCTTAATAATTCTAACAATTAATAATAATTAGAACGTGACCAATAAAAAGGAAGAGAATGAAATTGATTTATGCTTTGTCTAGATCTTGAATCAGTGCTGACAGGCGATCTTCAATATCGCTGAAATCTGGTTCAATTGCCACTGTTGATTGTTTTCCTTCTTTCACTGCTAATTGCAATGCTGTCATCGCCAACAAATCTTGCATATCCTTGACAGCGTAGTTGTCTTGCAGCATTTTCACTGCATTATTGATGTCTTTCGCAGCTGCTTCGACCTTCGGAACCTCGTCCTCCTCCACGGAGAGCGGATATGTTCTTCCAGCAACTACAACTTTCAATGACAACTTCGACATGTCTATTTCTTTAACTGCCCAATGCAGTATTCAATTTCTCTTACCATTTCATCAATCTGCTCATCGGAGATTCTTTTCTCTTCTGATTGATTAACGTTCTGTTCTTTCGCCAAACTGTGCGCTTCTTTTAACGATTCAATTTTCGTCTGCAAGGTTAAAATCTCATCTGATTTTTCATTCAAATTGGATTTCAACGATTCATTTTCCGCAATCAACTCATCATTTTTAGATCGTTCTTTTGCACATTGATCCTTCAAGAGAATCATTTTCTCTCGTAGAGTTTCAATTAGTACATTTACGCGATCAGACATAGTTCGACTTTACACAAAGTTAGCATTGATATAGAGACCACCAATATTTTTAGCCCGATTGTTGTTGTAAACTTATCAAACGTCTATTTTTGAAAAATGATTCAATCTCTTATTTTACCTTTCTTTCTTGTTTTCATTCATTTATCAAGCTTTGGTCAAAGTATTCCGGAAGGAGGCTACCATGCCCCAATTACAATTCCATTGATCCTTTCTTCCAACTTTGGTGAGTTGCGCCCAAATCATTTTCACATGGGAGTAGATTTCAAAACAAACAATAGAATTGGGTATAATCTGTACAGTATTGATGAAGGATTCGTTTCCCGAATTAAGGTTTCACCTTACGGATACGGGAAAGTCGTTTATATCGACCATCCGAATGGCGTGACAAGCGTTTATGCACATTGCAGTGAATTTAAAGGGAAAGTTGACTCTATCGTTCGATTAACACAAGAGCGTGAGCAAGATTTTGCTGTTGAAATATTTCCTCGAAAAGGAGAAATCTCATTAAAGAAAGGTGAAGTATTTGCTTTGTCTGGAAACACAGGAAGTTCAACTGCTCCTCACCTCCATTTTGAAATTCGCGACACAAAAACCGAAGCTGCTCTCAATCCACTTGTCTTTGGATTTGACGTTGCTGACACAAGAGCGCCAGAAATACGTGGCGTAAAGGTGTATTCACTTACTAAAGATGGGTATCGCTTCCCAAATAAATCAACTGTAAGAACAGCTACCAAAGGAAGATCGGGCTATTACGTTTCAGGAAATAAAATTACAATCCCAGCGAATTTCTGCACAGAATCAGGTGGAATTGGAATAGCTGTGGACGTTATTGATCGCTTAAATGGTGCACCCAATCAATGTGGCTTGTACGGAAGCATCTTAATCGTTAATGGCGATACTCTTTTTGGACAACGAACGGATCGCGTTCCATTCGAGTCGACGCGCTACGTGAATTCACACAAGGATTTCGAAGAATATTCAAAAAACAGAAAGAAATACCATAAATGTTTTAAAACAACTCATAACAGTTTGCCAATTTATGAATATGGTGGAAACGGAGTGATTAAATGCAGCCCTGGAGATGTCCTTAAAATTGAATACGTTGGATATGATCCAAAAGGAAATCGATCAACCTTGAATTTTGACATTGTGGTTTCCGCTGGTGAAATGAATCCCGAAGATGGATTAGGCTTGGACTTGAGCTATCTTCAGCCTGGATACTCACTCCAGTTGGAAAATGAAAATCGGCAAATTCAATTTGGCGTAGAAACCGTTTATGAACCTCTAAAACTGGACGAGTCAACGTTAGACACGGAAATAGGTAAGGCATCAGTACCTGTTCAAAGAGCATACACTATCAAGGTCAAATCTTCGGATGAACCGGACGGAAAACACTACATCGAAGTTATCACGGCGAAAGGAAGAAAACGCACAATGATTACGGCGTATCAAGATGGCTGGTATCATGCTCACTCAAAGTATTTCGGCAAATACTCTTTGAAGAGAGACCTTACTTCTCCAACAATTGCTACAAAGAATTTTAAAAGTTCAACGACTTACACTTCATCTAAAAAAATGACGTGGAAAATTGGTGATGCTCATACAGGAATTGCTGATTACGATTTGTTCATTGATGGAAAGTGGTATTTGATCGAGTATGAATCTAAGGGAAGCTTCGTGACGTTTAATCGCCCTAGTGGAATAAAGGGATCAAAGGAAGTGAAGTTGGTTGTGGTAGATAAAGTTGGCAATAAAAAGGAATGGGTGAAGGTGATTGATTTTAGGTAATTGGTTCGATCGCTTCGCTCTTAGATTATCAGACCGCTTTGCTTTTAGATCGTTAGACTGAAGTTGATCGCAGGATTGGTTCGATCGTAGGTGAACTTCCGTTCACTTTCGAAAGTGTTACTTTCTCTTGCTCTTAGATTATCAGACCGCTTTGCTCTTAGATTGTTAGACTGAAGTTGATGGTAGGATTGGTAGGATTGGTAGGATTGGTAGGATTGGTAGGATTGGTAGGATTGGTAGGATTGGTAGGATTGGTAGGAGACTAGAAAAATCGGCAACTGAAAATTGCGGTATCATCTACAAGATCAAGATCACCTTTCCACTCATCGAGTTTTGAAAAGATCAAACTGTTCATGTCTTCCATTTTGAGTGGGTAGTAGCTATGAACTAAATTCACCAAACGATCATTCCCGAAGAATTCTTCAGCTTCGTTTTCAAGCTCAACCACACCGTCCGTGTAAAGAACAATTGTCGTGTTTGGCTTGAGTATTTTTTCGCCCACATTGATAAAAGGCAATTCCTCCATCATCCCCAATCCGATACAGCCTTGATCTAAATTCTCAATCGTTTTACCATTGGTGATAAACGGATGATTATGTCCAGCGTTCACATAGGTTAACTTTCGGCTATTGGCATTGTAATGTGCAATAAAGAAGGTGATGAATTTCTCCCCTTTTGCCGTGTTTACAACCTTCTTATTCAACTCATGCATGAGCTGCTGCATGTCAAAGCGTTTGTATTCAAATAAGGTTCGAATAGTTGCTTGAAAGTTAGCCATCAGCATAGCGGCTGAAATCCCTTTTCCAGAGACATCCGCAATACAAATAATATACTCCTCGTTTCCTAAAGGAATGAAATCGTAGTAATCTCCACCAACTTCATGTCGAGGAGTGTAGCGTGCAGAAATATCCATTCGTTGATTCGAAGGTAAATCCTCCGGGAAAAGCAACTTTTGCATCGTACTTGCGATTTCCAATTCTCGCTTGAAGCGTTCTTGGTCCAAGTTCACTTTCGCCATTCGACGGTTTTCAATCGCTACGACAATGATGTTAACCAAGGTCTGAATGAAGCTCATGTCACTGAAGGTCTGATCGTATCGCCCTTCGTATTTCAGGTCGATCTTATCCAAGAGCAAATACGCCAAGGCCCGTCCGTCATGAAAAACAGGAACAACTACATCAAAATCATTTAGTATCTCTGTCTTTGAAGACTCGATCACAGTAATCTCCTTGAATCGACCCAAAATCTGATCGACATCCATTTCTTTTACTTTCCCTCGATAACCAACACGAGAAAGACAGTTCCAGCTTTCCTGTTTATTAAATAGTATGAATTTATCGAAGCCCAGTTGTTCACGAATAATGAACTCAAAAAGCTTCGTAATTTCTTTTACACTCTTTTGCAGGTTGATTGCCTTGGTGATTTCCAATAAAGAATTAAGCTTAAAATCTTTAAGCTCAATCTGATTCTCCAGATTTCTCACCAATATTTCGTGCATTCTATCCTTTCTCCAACATTTCAGGTAACCTTTTTATTGCTGCAAGTTCTCTGAATTTCAATCGAGCTTCATCACATGGACTACCCAAATATGACTTCCCTGGATCAAGATTTTTCCCAACTCCCGATTGACCGTAAACAGTCGCTCCAGCTCCAATAACAACATCACTCACAACTCCAACTTGCCCCCAGAGCGTGACATTATCTTCAATCGTCACACAACCGGCTATACCAACATTGGCAGCCATCAAACAACCTTTTCCAACGACAGTATCATGACCAATATGCACTTGATTGTCGATTTTTGTCCCTTCTCCAATTGTCGTCATCCCGGAAACTCCAGCATCAATGGTTGATAAAGCGCCAACTTCAACATTCTTATGTAAATGAACTCCACCACATGAATGCATGCGATCGTATCCTGTATCTTTCTTCTTGTAATAAAATGCGTAATGACCGATGACTGAATTCCCACCAACTGTTACGCCTTCTTCCAAAATGCAATTATCTCCTATAATGACTCCAGGATATAGAATTACACCCTTTCCAATTGAACAATTATGTCCAATGAACACCTTTGGATAAATGATCGCTGAAGGATCGACAATTGTATTCTCACCAACGACATTTGTCTGTGGCTTGAACGGCATAAAATGTCGTGTCAGTTTGTTGTAATCGTCAAAAGGTTTCTCTGAAATAATCAGTCCTTTTCCTTCTGGACACTCAACCTCTTTATCGATGAGAATTGTAGTTGCCGCACTTTCCAATGATTTCGAATAGTACTTTTTATGATCAACAAATACCAAATCACCAGATTCTACTTGATGAATTTCATTGATTCCTGTAACTTCATGGTCTTCATTTCCGATAAAGCGACATCCGATAATATCAGCAATTTCCTTTAGTGAGTGTGTGCGGTACAACTTCATGTGTGATCAATTTAACTCATCTAAGTTACGGCAGTAAATCGAGCAGTTCTTAAGAGTCTCAAAATGTTATCCGCGCCAAATTGTTGAAATACTCTACGTATTTTTGAACGTTGATAATTGACGACTGTACTGAAACAAAAAACACATGAAAACCTTTCTTTTTCTTTCTTTGTTTATTTCTGGATCTGCTTTCTCTCAAACAAATGTAATTGCGGCAAAAAGCCATGCTTCGACTCAAGTTGTTGACAACAACGATCTAGACAATTTTGGAGAACCTGGACCAATGCGCTTCATTGCAGAAGTGAAATACTTAAAGGACGACTGTATTGTAGAAAAATACAATGTGGAGTGGTCGGATCATGATACTGAGTATGACACGATTTGTGACCATCCTTTTTTGCAAGCTGGAACTATCGACATCGATCGAATTAAGGCAATGTATCCAGAAGAGACTATTTTCAAACGATTTGATAAGATTGACTTAAACACCAAGAAATCGAGGAAGGAACTGAGAGAAGAAAGGAAAGAAAAACGCTCAAAAGGATCAAGCGGAATCTTATTTATTATCATTGGAAGCGGACTGTTCTTGATTTACTTGTTCACTCCTAAAATGAACCCCAGCAGATATTGAAGACAATTCTAACTAGTGGAATAGGTATTTGGATTGTGCTTTTTGCATTGTTCCTGCCTTTCACGTATAGCTTTTTCCCTCACTTTGGGTATGAACTAACGAATAGTTTGTCGAGTATCTCAGAATGGGTAGCGAAGGACGCACTAGAAATTAATATTTATTCTTCTCCAACTACTTCAGATTCGGCAGCTCAATTTGTTCAAGCTTTTCTCCTGTTGATTATTGCTTTTCTTCTTGTAGTAATAGCACGAAAACAGAGGCGTTTTTCTGAAATTGAAATTGGACGGTTTTTACATACATCTGCTGCCTACATCCTTTCATTCTTCCTTTTGAAATATGGAGTCGATAAGTTGTTTCAATTTCAATTTTACGCTCCTGAACCGAACACCCTCTTCACTCCGCTTGGAATGTTGTCCAAGGATATTTTGTTTTGGTCATCGATGGGAACAAGTTCGAGTTACAACACCTTCATGGGCTTATCGGAAATCATCCCTGCTTTTCTACTGCTTCATCATCGAACTCGCTTACTTGGAGGATTGATTGCCTTAGGTGTTCTGGTCAACGTTTTAATGATCAACTTCAGTTTTGACATCACGGTGAAACTCTTGTCGATGTATTTGGTGACTGTTTCGATTTATGTTATTTCACCATTTTTAAAGAATCTCTATTCCTTTTTCATTTCCCATTCTGAAAGCTCAGCTAAACCTGAAAAACGAATTCAACTCAAGCCAAAAGTTCGGACAGTTGTTAAATCAATTGTGGTCATTCTGCTTTTTACTGAAATTCTGTTCAGCTATGTTCAAGTCAGGTCATTTAATGGTCGAGAGATGGAGAAGATTGCTCATTTCGGATCATATGAAGTAACGCAAGCGGATGCAGATGTCTTAGGCTATCAAAACGTGCATCGGATTCACATTCACAGTAAGGGGTATTTAATTTTAGAAGATAAAGAAGGAAGTTTTGTTGATTTCCCAATTAGAATTGCTCCTGACCAATCTATAATTGTCCGAAAAGAGAATGCACGGTTTTTTGTTTCGAAGAACGGATCGAAGGCTGTTTTTAAGATTCAAAAAGATGGTAAATCAGTCGATATTTTGACTCGGAAGATTGATTTAGATGCTTTACCTGCAAGAGATGATTCTTTTCATTGGACAGTTGATGGATTGATCGATGCACAAAAATGAGCATCCGATTATCCGATTATCCGATTATCCGAAAAAGACAAAACGATCAGAACATCTTAGCAAAGCGTCTCTGATCATCGGACAATTAATAGTTCAACAAATCACCCAAAGCTTTTTCGACTTTTTCGGCATTTGGAAGAAGTTCAGCTTCAAGTGCAGAATTCAGAGGAATTGCTGGCGTATCAACCGAACCAACAATTGAAACTGGTGCGTCCAATGCTTTGAAATTATCGCGTTGGATTCGACCCGCTAGAGCTAAGGTAAACGTCGCTTCAACAGATTCTTCCGTTACTAGCATTACCTTATTGTGCTTTTGTGCAGCTTCATTCATCGCATCATAATCCAATGGATTCAATGTTCGAAGGTCAATAATTTCTACTTTCCCTTTGAATGATTCAGCAGCTTCCAAAGACCAATAAACTCCTCTACCGTAGGTAATGATGACACAGCTTTCGCCATTTTTGATCGCGTCAGCATCTGCTTCGATTACCGTTCGTGCTTTTCCGAATGGAATAATATAGTCTTCATCTGGCTCAACCGACATTGAACCTTCCGTTCCTTTGATTTTAGCCCAATACAACCCTTTGTGTTCTAAGATTACAACAGGATTCGGATCATAAAAAGCTGACTTCATCAATCCTTTCAAATCAGCTCCAGTTGATGGATATGCTACTTTGATTCCGCGGATATTCGTTAAAATCGACTCAACGCTTGATGAGTGATAAGGTCCACCTGAACCATATGCTCCAATTGGAACACGGATAATGCAACCAACAGGCCATTTTCCATTCGATAAGTAATAAGAACGACTTACCTCAGTAAACAATTGATTCAATCCAGGCCAAATATAATCGGCAAATTGAACTTCAACGATTGGCTTCAATCCAACTGCCGCCATTCCGACCGTCGAACCGATAATAAATGCTTCCTGAATTGGTGTATTGAATACACGGTCATCTCCGAAAGTTTGTGCTAATGTCGCTGCCTCACGGAATACTCCACCAAGTCGACCACCAACATCTTGTCCATATAGCAATGACTCTGGATGTTTCGCCATCAATTCGCGCACTGCGAACAATGCAGAATCAACCATTACTGTTTTCTTCTTTCCCGCTGGAGATCGCTCACCTTTTTCCTCCGTCACTGGAGTTGGGGCGAATATATGATCCTGAATTGACTTCGGATCTGGTTCTTCTGCGTTTAAAGCTTTATCGTATTCCGAATCAACGAATTTTCGAATATCAGCCTCAATATTTATCACTTCTGCCAAATCAACTCCTGCTGAATCTAGGCGTGCTTTCAATTTTGGATATGGATCTTGCTTCCCAGCTTCCACCAAATCATCACGGTACCATTCTTTTCGAACTCCAGACGTATGATGCCCGAGTAAAGGAACTTTCGCGTGAATAATAAATGGACGGCGTTCTTTTCTAACAATCTCAAATACTTCCTGAACCGTTTGAAACGACTCATCGAAATCACTTCCATCGATCGTACGAACTTCCAATCCTGTAAATCCCTTTGCGTAAGTCGTGATATCCTGAGCTCTTGTTTCTTCCGCGTTAGCAGAAATATCCCATCCATTATCTTGAACCAAATATACAATTGGGAATTGTTTCAATGCCGCCATTTGGAATGCCTCAGAAACTTCACCTTCTGTACAACTTGCATCACCGAGTGAACAAACGACAACCGGATTTTCACCACCGAAATCGTCTGCTAAATTTTGTAACTCCTTGTATTGAATCCCCATCGCAATTCCAGTTGTTGGAATCGCTTGCATTCCCGTAGCCGAAGATTGATGTATAATTTTCGGCATGTCATCGCGCTTCAATGAAGGGTGCGAATAATACGTTCGACCTCCAGAAAACGGATCATCTTTCTTTGCAAAAACCTGCAACATTAATTCGTAGGGCGTCATTCCGATTCCTAACAAAATACTATCATCACGGTAATATGGCGAAACCCAATCCTGTGGTTTCAATTGCATTCCAACTGCCAGTTGAATTGCTTCGTGACCACGTGAAGTCGCGTGAACATATTTAGAAGTCACTTCCTTATTATCCTCGTACTTTTCAGCTAGTGTTTTAGCTGTGCACATCAATTTGAATCCTTCAATGAGGTTTTCTTTCGATGTTGTACTTTCCATTCTCTCCGTTTTTGCAGTCGATGATGCCATAATAAACTACGTCTTTTTTGAAGGTCAAATATACGGAATCTAAGGCATCTCAAGCATGATTATAGCGATAATCCCAATAGAAATATTCCTATATTCGTTGCACAAATGATGAAGAAATAGATGGTCTCGGAACGCATATTTGGTCTAGATTTGATCCGAACGATAGCTGCAATCGTGATTGTGTTTTTGCACAGTCATTACCTCATCGCACCACATTTTGATTTACCGAGTGGCATTCACTTCCCTGATGGCGTTGATGTCTTCTTTGTTCTGAGTGGGTTTTTAATTGGTCGAATTTTTCTCAACACTTTTGCAGCCCCTGAAGATTTCTCTTGGAAAAACGTTCTTCACTTTTTGAAGCGACGCTGGTATCGAACACTTCCGAACTACTACTTATTCCTTATTTTGAATATTATCCTGATCTATTTTGCGCTGATTCCAGGAAGACTGAATGAAAACACGGCTTACTATTTCATCTTCATGCAGAACTTTATTGTTCCGCTGGATTTGATGTTTTGGGAATCATGGAGCTTGACGATTGAAGAATGGTTCTATCCTATTTTCCCAATCACGATGTTTGTTTTATACCACGTTTTCAAATCGAAGATTACACCAAAAAGAGGCTACCTGTTTGTTGCTTTGGGAATGATCATTCTCCCGCTTCTTTATCGACTGTTAACATACAGTCCTGATCTTGATTGGGATTTGTATTTCCGAAAATTGGTTCTCACACGATTGGATGCACTTGGGTTTGGATTGCTCGCAGCGTATTTTCAGATTTTTCATTTTAAACAGTTCTTCAAATCAAGATATATTCTTTTCCCCTTAGGAATTGTTCTGTACATCTTCCTTGAAAATCTCTTTGCAGACAGCTCGCACTTCTTCCATTCAACCTTCTTTTTCAGCATGACAGCTCTTGGCGTAGCGTTTCTTTTTCCGTTAATGTATGAAATGAAAGTCGAGCGAATCCCACGAAAACCAATTCGGTTCTTAAGTTTGATTTCGTACAGTATTTACTTATCGCATTTGCCGATTGCCTATTTGACGCATTCGTGGTACGAAGGATCAACTGCTACTGAAACAATTCTGCTCTACGCAAGTTATTGGGCCATGGTAATTGTGACTTCGTATTTGATTTACACATTTTTTGAAAGGCCGATCACGAATTTAAGGGATCGAATTAAGTAAGCTACTTATTATTCTCAATCACGTACGTCAACACTTTCGTCATCAAGTGAACACGGTCTTTTCCACGAACATTGTGCTTGTGCATTGGATAAGGGAAGAAATCCATTTGAATTCCGAGTTCCACAAATTTCTGAACAAGTGATAAGTTGTGTTGCATTACTACAACATCATCCACTGTTCCGTGAATCAACAATAAATCACCTTCTAATTTATCAGCATGTGTCATTAATGAAGCCTTCTCGTATCCTTTAGGGTTTTCCTCAGGTCGATCCATGTAACGCTCACCGTACATCGCTTCATAATATTTCCAATCAGTAACTGGACCACCAGCAACTCCTACGTTGAATGTTCCCGCTTCGCGAAGCATCAAGGAAGTTGTCATGAAACCACCAAACGACCAACCATGAATAGCCAATCGATCTCCATCAACGTATGATAAACTCTTCAAGTATTCCACACCTGACATCTGATCTTCCATCTCAACAGTTCCCAGTTGGCGGTGAATTTGAGTTTCGAATGCAAATCCGCGCTCAGCAGAACCACGGTTATCAATTGTATATACTAAATAACCTTGCTCAGCCATCCAGTACATCCATAAACTCGCTCCATCTAACCAAGAATCAGTAATCAATTGTGCGTGCGGACCACCGTAAACGTACACAAGAACTGGGTATTTTTTTGCTGGATCAAAATTCGATGGTTTAATCAAACGTGTGTACAATTTCGTTCCATCCTTTGCCGTCAGTGTGCTGATTTCAGCTGTTCCAATAGTGTAATCAGATAATGCCGTTGTTGCCTTGTGAATTTTCTCTACAATCTTTCCTTTTTTATTGATGATCCAATGCTCACCTGGATTACTATGGCTTGAAAAGTGATCATAAAAATTTTGACCATCTGTAGAAATTTCTACCGAGTGACTTCCTTGAGCTCGTGTTAGAATTCCAGTTTTCCCATTTAAATCAACATAATATACGTGAGTTTCAAGTGGAGATCGCTCTCCTGTAGTTGTGTAGTACAATCTTCCTGAGTTGTACTCCATAATATCCTTTACAACAAACTTATGATTTGTCAATTTCTTGATCAGGCTCCCATCAAAATCATAGTAATACAAATTATTGTATCCATCTCGTTCCGACACCCAAACAAATCGATTTGATGCTGCAATTGGGAAAAATGCAGGATGTTCTGGCTCAACCCATTTATCACTTGTTTCTTCGAATAAAGTACGGACCAATTTCCCATTTTGAGCATCAAAGACGTGCAACCACATGTGATTTTGGTCACGGTTCACTTCAGCAACCATGACATATTTATTGTCTGGCGTCCACGTAAGGTTTGTTAAGTAATTTTCTTCACCGTGTAACGGAGAGATAAATGCTGTGTTTCTTGTAGTAAGGTTGAAAACTCCCACTTTCGCTCGCTCCGATTTCTGTCCAGCCATTGGGTACTTTACTAACTTTAATTCTCCCGGCGTTTTACTGTTGTCCAGTAAAGGATAATCGTGTACGTTTGTTTCATCCTTTTGATAGTACGCAATTGAACCACCGTCATTCGACCAAAACAAACCACCTGTAATTCCAAATTCGCTACGTGCAATTGCTTGACCAGAAACAATGTTTTTATCTGCATTGTCGGTTACGATAATTTTGAAACCTGCCCCAGAATTTATGTATACATTATTGTCACGAGTGTAAGCTACATTTCCCGTTGCTTCGTGAAACAACGCGTTTTCAGAATCATCACTCAACGAATGAACCAATTTCCCAGCTTCATCTACCGTGTTGTATTCATAGAATTTTTGTCCATCGTTCAACCAAAATGCATTCTCATCTTTCCATGTTAAACCTGAAAACCAACTAAACTCTGATCCCAACTTCTCATTCACGGTTTGAATATCAACCCACTTACGAGCCGTCGTATTTCGAACAGACGCCTTCATCAAGGTTTGGTAATTATCACTTAAAAACGCGTAACAATCTGAATCCGGAACCCATTGCAACATGTTCAACCCAGTTGGTGCAAAACGTCGATATTGCTGCATCACCGCATCGGACAAAGTTAATTCTTGCATCGCAATTTCCTCTGACTGAGCAAAGACCCCAGTTCCGAGGAGAATAAATGAAAGACTTAATACAATTTTATTGATCATGCTTTTTGATTTTAATGGTATCCAAAGATAAGCAACGAAAAGGAATAATTTGTGATTCAATGAGACAAGTCCACACGCTCTCAATAAAATCGGCTATTTTTGCACAAAAGAAATCCAGATCATGAAACATATAACATTAGCAAGCATCGAAAAAGCCATTCAAAAAGTTGATAACCTCGACGAAGATGGACTAGAACGTATTGCAGAAAACTATGCAGTTTCGCAACAAGTTCTACTTGGCTATATTATGTCGGCGGCTGTTGAATATGACAATCAGCAACTTGAGGGATTGATCATTTATTATTACTGTCTAATTTGTGAAGCATTCACGCAACAGGAAGTATTGATCAATGAAATTGTTGAGGATGATATTGATGCATTTGAAGAAGGATATTTTGCCATGTTGGATGAATATTTCAAATCTGAAGATGAAGAAACGATCAACGATTTTTGTGATCAACCAGAATTAACGCGCTTCATGATGATTGAAGTAAGTACGGATGACGAAGATGGATCTTCTCTCGATGACGATACTGCGACACAATTGTTTATCGTTACTTTGGCTATGATTGCATTGATGAACAGAGCGATTAAAGCTTAATAACTTATTATGACTCCTAAAGAAATCGTCAACGAAATGATGCGACTGGATGCATTCAGTCGGTGGTTGGGGATTTCTGTTGATGTGATCGAAAAAGGACGATGCGAATTATCCTGTGTTATTTCAAGTGAGATGTTGAACGGACACCAAATTGCCCATGGAGGCATCACCTACTCTCTTTCAGATTCAGCTCTCGCCTTCGCTTCGAACGCACACGGTATGAAAGCGGTAAGTATTGAAACTTCGATTTCACATCTTTATTCTGTAAAAGAAAACGACACTTTACGTGTTATCTGTGAAGAGAGTTATCGTGGGAAAAGCATTGGAATTTATCACGTAAGTGTTTTCAATCAAGATGATGTACTTGTTTCACGATTCAAAGGAACGGTACATATTTCGGATAATGTTTGGGGATAACTTCTTCGAGCATTAATCAAACTAGGTCATAACAGTTTGATTTTTTATCAAAAGGCTTCACATCTTGAGAAAACAAGACGGCAATCCATATCTGGTGCCACTTCCCCCTAGAATTTGATCCTAAAAAAAGGATGTTTCAGCTCCTACTCACCCCTCACTTAGAACCTTAGTCCACTAGCTACGAATCAGTGCTCTATTTTCTCTGAATTGGAAAAAAATCCCAAAATGGGAAACAAAACCTAGACCAACACGCACAACTACCTGTAAAACAACACCATACGATAGAGGGCATGCTTTTTAGACAAGAACAAGACAATACTTGTTCACATTTATTTGTCCATGAAAAATTCTACGCTAATCCTCATTTTTTTGAATCTGTTTGCCCTTTCATCATTGGGCCAAGTTTCAATAAACCTGACTGTCGAGCCAGAAGTCGAGATCTGTAGGAATTCCGTAAACATGATTGTGAACATTACAAATAATTCTGGAAGTTCAATCGTAATAGATTCAATTCAAGTTACTCTACCGACAGGAATAACATATATCCCTTCAAGCCTGTCAACATTATACGGCGCTACGATTTCAGAGACGAACATCAGCAATTTGGCGCAGATTAGCCTTTCTGGAGCAAGTGTTTCCAATCTCGACAGCTTAAAATTTGAAATAAGTTATACTGGAGATATATCAGCAATTGATTATCAAGATCAAGGAAATGTCTTTAAAAACACGGTCGAAGTATTCTATAATTCAAGCAGTACGGAATCAGAACAATCCAATGGATATAACATTCTTTACCCAGTGCTCTCTATAATAAATGTTACTCCCAATTCTCAAACATTTATCTCTGGACTCTCTACTACTAGAACTATTACCATCGTGAATGCTGGATTCGGTGCCGTAGATCAGATATATTTAACAGATGTTAGAAGCTCCAGCACATTGCAATTAGATGGAGTAGATATTGGAACAATTTCTGGAGACTCCATCATACTTTCTGGAACAGATTTTAGTGGAATAGGAAATGGAAATAATGTATTTGAAACGAATGAATCAATCGTTATTACCGAGACACTTTCTGGGACCGCATGTTCAGACATAACGATCACCTCAACATTAAAAGCACATTGGGGATGCGATGGAGCATTAAAAACATCATCGACAAGCTATAGTAATATCACAATTGATTTTCAATCACCACAAGTTGCCTTATCATCGAGCTCTCAACTATCATCGTGTTTTCATAATGATGTTGCATCAGAACAAACATTGACGCTAATCAATAATGGTTCTGGTGTAGCAAATAATGTGGCGATTGACATCTATAAATCTTCAGGTGGAAGCTACGATCAAACAATTTTTTCACGCATCGACGAAAACTCCGTCTACTATACCGTTGGATCAGGAGGGAGTCCCATCTATCCATCAGTGACCAGTTACAGCACAACAAACACTGGCTTATATTCTGTTCTGGGAGCAAATGCAAAAGGACGAATTGAGTTCACAATAGCCTCCATACCGCCTGGAGAATCAGTCATTGTTCATTGGAATACTTATTCCCAAACCTCAGGTACCTGTCAAGACGAGAAATATATGGGATGGAAAGCTGATGTTACTTATGTTGATGTCTGCGGTGGTGGTGGCTATTCCGTTTCAAAAACCGGGCAATCAACAAATGGGCAATCAATGAGCATATTTACAGAAACGCCCGTTGAAATTCAAGATGGTGTCTCTGAAGAGTTCTTGTACATCATAAGCAGCTTTGGTAATACATTACCGAGTGATCTTGGTATAAGCGGGAACTACAAGTTCGAATTCACCATTGCTGCTGGCCTTCAATATGAATCACTTTCGTTTAAACATAATGCCGATGAATGGAGTGCTTCAAGTATTTCTGTAGTAGGCGGTATCGTAACGGCATACTTTACAGATCCTTCTCCATTTTCATTGCCCAAGAGTGAGTTAAAATTGACGCTTTCTGGAAATTGTGGAACTGCAGGAAATCAATCAGTAGAGTTAAACGTTTCCTATATTCCCGACACAACTTGTTCGCCCCTGCTTTTTATTCCGCTCGTATGTAACCTCACTACAACAACTCGATTGCATTGTCCTCTGGTTAGTTGCGATGGGTTTCACTTTTTGTCATTTGAAGCAAATCGTATTACATATGGGCAATCAGATAATGATTTAGATGGTAATGCAGACGTCACCTCAAATCTAGATTTCACGAAGATCAAGCGGAACCGAATTATGGTTGGTGATACACTTGAAACGGTATATACGATTGTGGTTGATACGAGCACAATTAATCCCAGTTTTGCAAACCTATATGTAGAAGCAGATATTGAATTAGGAACGAACCTGTCATTTGTAGATGGAACAGTGAATATATATGACACGTATTCTTCTTCCTATAACCTTTGTACGACCTTACAAGTTGATAGTGTCGATAATGGAAATGATCGGAAATTTAGATTCAGCTTTGTACCCGGCACACATTGTCCTTCATTACCAAATAGCGGGGGCGGATTCGTTTTTAAGCATGGAGATTCAATCACATTCACAGTAAAATATCGCGTGAGCGGAAATATTGGATCACTTGTTCAAGAGATAACCATTGACAATGACATGTTTTCAAGCTCATTTCTTGATCCATGGGGTGCCGACGCAGGAAGTTTAAGCTCCGATAAATGGAGCTGTGAAGATTATGATGCCCGAATTACCCTTATTGGTTTTTATTGGATCAACCAATCTCCTGGAAATTACACTGTTAAAAGTTGTACAAAATACGTAGCACAAAACTTTGGGCTCAGCATTGGTGATTGTTGTAGTAATTATGGAGGAGGGAATTTATTCCCATATGAATATCGCCATTGGGGTATTTTGAAAGAGGTAAAAATGGTCAAACCATCTAATTATGAATTTTTGACGACAAAATTACAACTCTACAACACAAAGAAAACGAATTCAACAATTTACAAAAACATAACAATCACTCCTGATCTTATCATTGGAGACACACTATACTATGACATTTCACAGTATTATGATTCTGAAGTAATCGATCGAGGTGATGATGGATTTAATGGGAAATTTAAAGTTGAACTTGCCCCTGATTGCAATACACCACAAAATATATACGAAGAGGTACATTGGTTTTTCAACTATGAAGAATCAGCTGCGATTACAAGTGCAGAAACCGGATATATGCTCAGTTCAGGACCTGACAAAATAAGATATGCGCCGGCGTCAATTGAAATCCTTTCTTCTAACCCAATACAGGATGCCAATCAAAAGGATGTTTCGTGGCCAATTGGTTTAAAAAACGCCAACTCTTCTAGCACATCTAACACATGGCTGCACATTAATCCTCCTGGAAACTTAACAATCACATCGGTCACTTCTGGAGGAACACCATTGACATTAACAGGAGATCTATACATCGTAGCAAACATCAGTGCCAATTCAACTAGGAACTTGGTCATTAACGGAACAATAAGCAATTGTGATACTGTATTATTGAATATATACTCAGGATTTGACTGCGTTGGGTACTCGGAATCATTTGCAACGGTAAATTGCAGTTATACCCCCTATCAATTATACGTAGAACCCAAAAGGAGTAATTATCAAACCCGAATCAAAGCGCTCCAGTCAGGCGACATTTGTGACCAATACGTCAATATAGAAATTGATATTTCCAGTGTAGAGATTGCTCATATGTATGACATGGAATTGAGATTAATTGTTCAAGATACTCTTAAGATTAAGGTAGTCGAGGATAGCAGTTTATTCATGTATCCATACAGCAGTACATACTTTTCCATTACCACACCAACATTTGACGGTAGTGGCTATGATTATGTCATCAATGATTTCGTAAGTAGCTTTGCTCAAGATGGGATTCCTGGAGTATTAGATTTATCCAACAACAGGTATAAACTTAAGGCAACTCTTAAATTACAAGAGAATTTCTCACCAGGAGATGCTGTTCAAATTCAAATTAATGGGAAAAATGCATGTTCCGAAGATCTAAAGACGATTAATCTTGTTTTCGATCCGAATTCGAAATTCACAAAGAATGAAGTATCCGGGCTTCATATAGACATTAATGATGGCTGGACAGCCTCTTGGGGAGATTATGACAATGACGGGTACGACGATCTTTTTATACCTGGACATGGTGTAAATGAAGGAAATCTCCTCTACCACAATGACGGAGACGGGACATTTACAAAAATCACCACTGGAGACATCGTAACGACAACGGGAAGCGCAGTCTCAGGAACCTGGGGCGATTTTGATAATGATGGAGACTTGGACCTATTTGTTGCATATAATGCAAATGGAGAAGATCAATTATTTACAAATAATGGCGATGGAACTTTTGGAAAATTAACGAACGACCCCGCCGTTCAAAGTGGACTATATTCTCATGGAGCAGCTTGGGGAGATTATGACAATGACGGGTACTTAGACTTGGTAATAACTGATTTTCATTTAACGCATAATAACTCCTTAATTCATAACAATGGTGATGGAACCTTTGAGCGCATAGACGATTCTCCGATTTCTTTGGAAACAGCATCATCAATTGGAGTGAACTGGGTAGACTTTGATGGAGACGGTGACTTAGATGTCTTTATTGCGAACACCGAGCATCAGAATAATCTTTTATATAGAAATGATGCAGGAATATTTGTCAAAATAACCACAGGACCTATCGTAAACGATGGAGGAACCTCTGTTGGAGGAACATGGGGAGATTATGACAATGATGGTGATTACGATCTATTCGTTACCAACAGTTCAGACCAGCATCCAAACTTTCTATACGATAATAATGGAGACGGAACATTTGTCAAAAATACTTCGAGTGCACTCATTCAGGATTCTTCAAATTCGCATGGAGCAACTTGGTGCGATTATGATAATGATGGAGACTTAGACTTAATGGTTGCAAATAATTCAGGCTTCAATTTTTTATACTCAAATAACGGAAGTGGAGATTTTACTAAGCTGGCAAACTCTATTACGAATGAATACGGCAATTCCTACGGTACTGCCTGGTCTGACTATGATAATGATGGCGATTATGACCTACTTGTTGCCAATCAAGGATCAAACGCCAACGACTTTTTTACGAATGATAAAGGAAACTGCAATAACTACCTAGCAGTTCGACTAACCGGCTGTCATACGAACACCTTTGGAATTGGAGCAAAAATCCAAATGAAAGCACTCATTAATGGGAGTTATGTCTGGCAGACAAGAGAAGTTAGCTCTCAAAACAATGGGCTCGGAGGACAAAACTCACTCAAAACGATTATTGGATTTGGAGACGCAACATCGATTGACTCCATAGTCGTTTCATGGCCATCAGGCGTTCGTCAAGTATTAGTTAATCAACCAGTCAATCAAGAAGTCACGTTTGTTGAAGACTGTGGAGCAAAAGTATGTGGATATGTGTATTACGATCTTGATCAAAACGGTGTTAAAGGTCCTGGTGATATTGGATTAGCAAACCATCTAGTGAAAATTGAACCTTACAATAACTTCGTGTTTACAACAAATTCAGATGGATACTTTCAAACGTATATCGTAGATGGAGTATATGACATATCATATGTGGACAACCCTGATTGGAGTGAGTTAAACGACACCATTTATACCTTGACAACAAGTATTGCCGAAGGAGTGGATTATTGTGGAAATGATTTTGGATTGATACCACAATGTTTCAACCCAGACTTAGAAGTTCAAATGAGTGCTGGAGCATTCCGTCGAGGATTAAGAAATGAGTTGCTCGTTATCGTTTCTAACCGTGGCGTGGCTAATGCAGAAAACACTGTTCTAACAGTGAACTTAAGCAGCAATGTTGTACTTGTAGATGATCAAAGTACATCAAGCTCATTCGGCGCAGAGAATATCTACACATTTGACCTAGGAAGCTTAGCTCCTTTTAAAGATACCGTCTTATCACTCCTTGACTCTGTTTCCATCGGAACTCAATTAGGAGATGTAGTTGATTTGACAATTTCTGTCGCAACTTCTTCTGTTGATTGTTCGGCTTCAAATGATCTAGTCTATCTTCAAGACATGGTGGTTGGAAGTATTGATCCAAATGAAAAATATATTCTAAATGGTGGAGGAAATCCATTCGTAAGCTTGTTTACACTTGGCGATACTTTATTCTATAAAATAGCCTTTCAAAACGTGGGGACACATCCCGCACAAAGAGTTGTACTAATTGATACACTCTCCGATTTCCTTGACTGGAGATCAGTCCGATTGATTAATTCTAGTCATCCAATGAGTTTTGTGCAGGAGGGAAATGTCCTCAAATGGTACAATGAAAATATACAGCTGGTAGATTCTACTACAAACGAGGAAGAAAGCCATGGGTTTGTAGTCTTTCAAGTAGCGGCTATTAGTCAATTAGCACCTTATTCTTTAATTAACAATGTAGCTCAGATTCAATTTGATTACAACGCCTATATTTTGACAAATAACGTAGAGGCAACTTCCCTCCCTAGAAGATGGAAAGAAGATGCAGAGGTTGTAATATTTCCAAACCCTACGATGAAAACAGCTCAAGTATTATTGATTGATCCTATAACAATGAATCGACGTGAAATCAGTAAAATAGAGGTGTATAATTTCAATGGTCTTTTAGTGTTTGATGACGAGAATTTAAATTCCACTGAAGGAACAATCGGAAACAACTTGGCAGCAGGCGTTTATCTTGTTCGGCTATACGATGCTTTCGGAAGAACCTTCAATACCAAATTCAGTAAATTGTAAGAATTACTGCTATAACGTAGTTCAAATGAAGGAGCCTTTTACATCTGACATTCTATACTGAAGGCCTTGCTTTAACTCTTGTATACACTCTCATTCTATCGTGTCAGCATTTTCAATCAAGATAATGTACGTGTTTCATGATTTAAGGAACCGCGCAAGTTTATAAAAAACGTTTAGAGTTAAACATTCCACACGTACCTAAGGGGTAAATGACTTTTGAATTCATGTAAGTTTTGTTTCGGTTTTCAACTACATTTAGTTGATATACTCCCTGTTATTATCTTCTTAGGATCAACACGTATTGGGATCCTTCTTTCTCCAAAGCATTCAGGCGTGCTCCTCAATTTTTTTTACGGTTTTATTTAACGCTTTTGTGAAATTTCTGTCAAAACCCTTCACGCTTTCGAGAAATTTCACAAAAAGGATCAGATGAACCTTGTATAATGAGTTGACATTAGTCATATTACAAATGAACTGCTCCAAGAAAGGAGTAGAACACAAAATAACTTAATCACTATTTATTATGAAAAATTATTTTTTCTTTACGCTACTGTCGTTCTTTTTTGCGAGTAGTATGGCATTTGCGCAATGCCCAGTAACTCAAGGTTGTCATGAAGTGGATATAAACTTCCCAATAAGCGGTAATGGCGTTGACATCAGCAGTTTACCAAACTGGACATACTCCCATGGCTCTCCAAGTATAGGATCAGGTGGCTTTTGGCTCTGGTCTTACAACAATAATGGAGAGGGAATTAATTACTCCGGATACAATTTTGTCGCAGGACAAATGTACAAGATCTGTTTTGCTGCTAATACATCTACTCACGATGGTTCTGCACCTAACCCAGCAGCAACGTTTAATATTGTTGGAACAAACGGCCCAGTAAACGGATTTAACAGCGCTACTAGTAGCTCACCAATCCCTACCCCACCTCTAGGTTCTATGAGTATTGTTAGTGCAAACTGGAACGCTACTTTTCCTAACCCTGGCTCTGGAACGTACACCTACACGTTTACGGCAACCAGCAATTTTAACAACTTGTGGTTTTATCCATCGAGTTCAACCTTGCCTCAAGTAGAAATAGGAATCACTTCAATTGTAATTTGTGAAATGGAACCTTGTGATGCAAGCTTTACGGTTTGTTTAAGAGATCAAGGAAACGGAACGAGTGCGATTACAACTTCATTGAACAATTCTAATCACACCATCACAGGAATGCGAATTTGGGAAAACAATGTTCTAATATACAGTGGACCACACGTTAGTTACTTAGGAGCTGCAGGGAATACGTATAGAATCTGTATCACCGCAGTAAACAACAACACTGGAGAAGAATGCATGAGTTGTTACACATTCTGTATTGGTAAAGAAACCGCCGATGAAAAAAGCAATTCTGGCACCCTAATACATTCAACCCTATCTGATGATAAGACATCTAATATGCCTGAGGAGTTCAAAGACAAGCCACTTGAAAAAGATTTAGGTGTTACAATCTCTCCGAATCCTTCTAGCAGAATGTTCGAAGTTTCCTCGTCATCTACTGAAATCAAGATGACATCTGTAAAAGTCTTCGACTTGAATTCAAGACAAGTATATTCAAGTGAGCCGACTGAAAATCAAAACAACACACGTATTGATTTAAAAGATCAACCAGCAGGAATCTATATTGTGAAAATTCAGTATTCTGATGGAAGCATCTCACAACAAAAGATCGTATTAGAGAAATAACAATCTACGATAGTCAGCTTACAGAACGCTTCAGGAGACTGAGGCGTTCTTTTTGGTTTTTCACTGATTAAACTTGAATCCATATCCCCTCTGATCTCCATGATCGAACGTTTCTTTTAAGCGAATGTAGATTCCTCCGATAGTGATCTGATTGCTATACGTGACAATAATCACGACACAACCGAAGCAAAATAAATTGAATTAATCAAGTGCCATAGAGTTTCAAAATCCATTCTTTCAAATGTCGAAAAACTCACTCAGAAATATTCCATTTCTTTCCAAATTTATTATGCTCGCATAAAACTTTTTACTATTTTTGGATGTCTAATAAAGAAAGAATTGAGTGATTATGCCTGAAGCAGAAAAAAAGTATCTAGTAGATTTCGCGATTCGCCACCTTTGGCATAAAATCTCCCGAATGTACAATCAAAAAGCAAACCAGCATGGCATGACTATGTCTATCGGTTTTATTTTATTGAACATTGATAAAGAAGGAACTCCAAGTACGCAGCTTGGGCCAAAAATGGGAATGGAGCCAACGAGTTTATCGCGAACGCTCAAAACGATGGAGGAAAAAGGATTGATTCGACGTGAATCTGGAAAAGTGGATAAACGAAAAGTCCTTATCTTCCTTACAAAAGAAGGTCTCGAGAAACGAACGATGACGCGTGATGTTGTGTATGATTTCAACAACTCTCTCATGGAAAGTATTCCAAAAGGAAAACTCAAAACCTTCTTCGAAGTAGCAGAAAAACTCGACGCATCAGTCGATCTTGAATTAAGTAAAATACAATTAAAGTCATCAAATGAATAGACATATCCGTAAAGTTGCAGTCCTTGGGTCTGGCGTTATGGGCTCGCGAATAGCCTGCCATTTTGCTAACATCGGCTGTGAAGTTGTCATGTTGGACATAGTTCCAAGAGAGCTCAACGAAGTAGAACAGAAAAAAGGAGTTTCTCAAGATTCGCCTGCATTCAGAAACCGCATTGTGAACGATGCGTTGAAATTTGCATTGAAGTCAAATCCATCACCGATTTACAGGAAGTCATTTGCTTCAAGAATCGTAACAGGAAACTTCGATGACGACATGTCCAAAATTTCCGATTGCGATTGGATCATCGAGGTGGTAATCGAACGATTGGATATCAAACAACAAGTTTTCACCAACGTTGAAAAATTCCGTAAGCCGGGAACATTAATTACTTCAAATACATCTGGAATTCCAATTCACATGATGTTGGACGGGCGAAGTGAAGACTTCAAAACGCATTTCTGTGGAACACACTTTTTTAATCCACCGCGATACCTGCAATTATTTGAGGTAATCCCAACACCATCTACTTCTCAAGAAGTGATTGATTTTTTCATGGATTACGGTCAACGTTACCTTGGAAAGAAAGCAGTTTTATGTAAAGATACGCCTGCATTTATAGCAAACAGAGTTGGAGTTTATTCAATCATGTCTTTATTCCATGCTGTAGAGGAAATGGGATTAACTGTGGATGAAGTGGATAAATTGACTGGTCCTATTATGGGTCGACCAAAATCTGCTACGTTCCGAACATGTGATGTTGTCGGATTGGATACATTGGTTCACGTAGCTAATGGTTTGAAAGCGAATTGCCCTGACGACGAAGAGAATCATTTATTCGACATGCCTGATTACATCTCAAAAATGGTTGAGAACGACTGGCTTGGATCAAAATCAAAACAAGGATTCTACAAGAAAATTAAGGATGAAAACGGCAAGAGTCAGATTTTATCGTTGGATTTAAACACACTTGAATACAAACCGAAAGAGCGCGTTAAATTTCCTACACTGGAAATGGCGAAACCAATCGACGACTTGAAACAACGCACAAAAATGTTGTTGATGGGAATGGATAAAGCCGGTGAATTCTACCGCAAGATTTTCGGAGGATTGTTCGCCTATGTTTCGAACCGACTTCCTGAAATCACGGATGACCTTTACAAAATCGATGATGCATTAAAAGCAGGGTTCGGTTGGGAACTTGGACCATTTGAAACATGGGACATTCTTGGATTGGATCAAGGTTTGAAATTAATTGCTGACAACAACAAAGAAGTAGCAGCATGGATTACTGAGATGAAGGACGCAGGCTTCACTTCATTCTATAAAATTGAAAAGGGAGCAAAGCTCTACTTCGATACACAAACTAAATCATACAAAACAATCCCTGGAACAGAAGGCATGGTGATTTTGGATGTGCTTCGAGCTGAAAATAAAGTTTGGGGTAATTCTGATACCACTTTGGTTGATTTAGGAGATGGAATCCTCAATTTAGAGTTCCACACGAAAATGAACACGATTGGTGGTGGAGTAATTGAAGGAATCAACAAAGCGATTGATCTTGCAGAAAAAGAATACGCTGGATTGGTGATCTCGAATACAGGTCAAAACTTTTCCGCTGGAGCGAATGTTGGAATGATTTTCATGATGGCAATCGAACAAGATTTCGACGAATTGAATTTTGCGGTCAAAGCATTCCAAGATACAACGATGCGAATTCGTTATTCGAACATTCCTGTTATCATCGCGCCACATAACATGGCACTTGGTGGAGGATGTGAAATCGCAATGCACGCAGATAAAGTTGTCGCTCATGCAGAATTATACATGGGATTAGTTGAATTCGGAGTTGGTCTTATCCCAGGTGGAGGTGGATCGAAGGAATTCGCGAAACGTTTGTCTGATGAGTTAAACGCTGGTGATATTAAAATTAACCGATTGAGAGATCGTTTCTTAACTGTAGGACAGGCGAAAGTATCGACTTCAGCTTATGAAGCATTTGATCTTGGATATTTACGTGAAGGAATCGATGAAATTGTCGTGAGTCGTGAGCACCAATTGACACGTGCGAAGGAAGTTGCACTATTGATGGCAAATGAAGGGTATATCGCACCAAAACGTGAAAAGAACATCAAAGTTCTTGGTCAAGAAGGTTTAGGAATCGTTTACGTCGGAGCGCACTCAATGCTTTCTGGAAAGTACATTTCTGAACACGACAGTCTAATCTCACAGAAACTTGGTTTCGTCCTTTGTGGAGGAGATTTATCCGAAAACACAGTCGTTTCTGAACAATATTTATTGGACTTAGAACGAAAAGCATTCTTGGAATTGTGTACTGAAAAGAAAACACTTGAGCGCCTTGAGAGCATTGTAAAAAAAGGAAAGATTTTGAGAAATTAGATTGGATAGTTGGACTTCGACTCCGCTCAGCCCGCAGTTCTCAATTCGATTTGAGAGAGAGAGAGAGAGAGAGAGAGAGAGAGAGATAATCGAGCGGAGCCGAGATAATCCGAAATCTACTAATCCAGATTAAAACAAAAGAAAATGAAAAGAGCATATATAGTTACAGGATACAGAAGCGCGGTCGGGAAAGCCGGACGTGGCGGATTTAGATTTTGTCGTCCAGATGATTTAGCGGCTGACGTTATTAAGCACATCATGGAGCAAGTTCCACAATTGGACAAAGATCGAATTGATGATGTAATGGTTGGGAATGCAACTCCAGAGGCTGAACAAGGGCTAAACATTGGGCGTATGATCTCCTTGATGGGATTGAATACGGACAAAGTTCCAGGTGTGACGGTGAATCGTTACTGTTCTTCGGGATTAGAGACAATCGCAATGGCTTCGGCAAAAATCGAAGCTGGAATGGCTGATTGTATCATCGCAGGTGGTGTTGAATCAATGTCCATGATGGCAATGGGTGGTTGGAGAATTGTTCCGAACGCTAAAGTCAGTAAAGAAAACCCAACGTGGTATTGGGGAATGGGATTGACAGCTGAAGCAGTTGCTGAGCAATACGGAATATCTCGTGAAGCTCAAGATGAGTTCGCAGTGAAATCACATGCAAAAGCAATCGACGCAATTAAGAATGGTCGTTTCAAAGATGATATCGTTCCAGTAAATATTGAACACATCTTCTTGGATGAAAACGAAAAACGTCAAGTAAAAAGCTACGTTATTGATACGGATGAAGGACCGCGTGCGAGTTCTGTTGAAGCATTGGGTCGATTACGACCAGTATTTGCAGCAAACGGATCAGTAACGGCAGGAAATTCATCTCAAACATCGGATGGAGCAGCATTCTGCTTGATAATGTCGGAAGAGATGGTGAAAGAATTGAATCTTGAACCAATTGCTCGTTTGGCTTCCTACTCCGTTGTTGGCGTTGAACCAAGAATTATGGGAGTTGGACCTGTTGACGCGATTCCAAAAGCACTCAAACAAGCAGGACTGAGCTTGAACGATATCAACTTATTYGAATTGAATGAAGCCTTTGCTTCGCAGTCATTGGCTGTAATCAAAGAAGCTGGATTAAATCCTGATATCGTTAATGTCAACGGAGGAGCACTTGCACTCGGTCACCCACTGGGATGTACTGGAGCAAAATTATCTGTTCAAATTATGAATGAATTAAAACGTCGTAATGAGAAATATGGTGTTGTGACTATGTGTGTTGGTACTGGACAAGGTGCTGCAGGCGTAATTGAAATGCTGTAAGTTCTTATTTGGCTTTAGGTTATTATCTTTGTCCTTCTAATTGAGTTTATTCTTCTCGAATGATTCAATTGGAAGGATTTTTTTATTCCATCAATTTCTATCATGAAGAAAATCATTTCAAGCGCATTAAAATCGGCGGGGTTCGATAAACTAT
This sequence comes from Fluviicola sp., assembly GCA_002733985.1. Taxonomy (GTDB): domain Bacteria; phylum Bacteroidota; class Bacteroidia; order Flavobacteriales_D; family Crocinitomicaceae; genus UBA4466. The sequence continues at coordinate 122,199 of NVXP01000001.1, forward strand.
TGGCCATCCAAGAAGAAAGTGTCTCCGAATTCAGTAAAGGCAACGATCTCGTTGTGCTTTCGAAAACTGGATCTGGAAAAACATTGGCGTATCTATTTCCGATGCTCAATGAACTTGACATGGAAAATAACCAAGATGTTCAAGCGGTCATCCTCTCTCCTACTCGTGAACTCTGTTTACAGATTGAGAAGGTGTTCAAATCCTTAAGAACAGGATTGAAAGTAACGACGTGTTATGGAGGTCATCCAATGCGAATTGAGAAAAATAGCTTATCGGAGACTCCAAGTATCATTATTGCGACACCGGGAAGATTGTCTGATCACATCCGAAGAGAGAATGTTGATTTATCGGAAACGAAATTTCTCATTGTCGATGAATTTGATAAATGCTTGGAATTCGGCTTCTCTGAAGAAATCTATGATATTTATTCTGAGTTCAAACATTTGAAACAGCACCTTTTGACGTCAGCAACGCGTATCGAGTCTTTTCCTGATTATTTGCAATTTAAGAACCTTGTAACGATCGATCATATTAAAGATGATACACAACTCGACTTGATCGAATACGGCGTGCATTCTGAAGGAAACCTGCATTCAACGTTGGAATTGTTATTGAATTCATTTGGGCAAGAGCGGAACATGGTTTTTGTGAACTACCGTGAAGTCTGTGACGATTTGGTAGATCACCTTTCTGAATGCGGAATTGTATGTGCCGTTTATCATGGAGGACTGGATCAGGAAACCCGAGAACGCGAATTGATTAAGTTTTCAAATGGAAGTGCGAATACGATTGTATGTACAGACTTAGGTTCCCGAGGACTTGACATTCCAGATGTGAAACACATTGTACATTTTCAATATCCATCTAGTCTCGAAGCATTCACGCACAGAAAAGGTCGAACAGCTCGTTTGGACGATTCAGGGTTCTCTTACCTCTTCACTTCAGAAGATAGACAATTGCCGGAATACATCATGCCGCCAAAAGAGAATTACACCTTCGAGCCACAGGCATCTCAACTTCCTAAATTTGAAACGATATACATCAGTGGAGGAAAGAAAGAGAAAATTGGAAAAATTGATGTCGTTGGTTTCTTTTCCAAGATCGGAAAACTAAACGGTAAAGAGATTGGACTAATTGACGTGAAAGATCATTTGACATATGTCGCAATTGAACGATCGAAAGTTGATCAAGTTTTTCGAAAGATAAAAGGAGAACGATTAAAAGGTAAGCGCATGAAGATTGAACGATCGAAATAATTCATTGAAAGAATTTAATCGATATTATCTCTTCACAAAATATCTTGACAACCTTCAATTGGTCTAGTTAAACATAGAAATCAGTATAGTTCTCTATTAGTATTTCCAAATTTAGGCTTTGGACTAATCTTTGTACTTTCCAAGTAAAATATTGAATCATGAAACATTTTATCATTGTTCTTCTGGGTATAGTATTATCCACACCGACATTTGCTCAACCCAATAAGGTAGTAACTGCTAAGCTCAAATATGAAGATGGAAAGTTGATTGATGCAATCAATATTATAGATCAAGCCATTTTACACGACAAGTCTAAAAACAACGCTGGGGCATGGGAATTGCGCGGTGATATTTATGGAGCTCTTGCCACTTCGAATAATGAGCAGACTGATATAACGACTGAAGCAATTTATACTGCAATTGCTGAATCATATGTACGGGTTGATCAAATAAAGGAAGGAAATGATATTAGCAAAATGCAAAGGTCCTGTCGATTGTATGGTAATATGGCTCTGAATGTAGGGGTGGGGAAGTTTAACGTAAAAGACTATTCATCTGCTCGTTCACTATTCCTATCAGCAATAAGCTTAGGCGAGATAAATAATTTCACTGATTCATTGGCTATTTACAACGTTGCATTAGCCTCTGAGCGTTTGGAAGATTATTCGACTGCTGCCAACTATTACAGTAAATGTCTTAAAATTGGCTATCGTCCCGAAACGATGTATTCCTTTCTTGCGTACGCTTACAAACAGCTCGGCGACGAAACTAGTTATGAAAAAACATTAAGAGAAGGCGTTGAAAAACACCCGAATAATTCAAATTTGATTACGTCAATACTCAACGTAAAATTATCAAGCGGTGACTTTGAAGGTGCCCTAAATGATCTTAACAAACTCATTGAACTGGATCCTGAGAATCCGATACTCCACTTTTCACATGGTTCAATACTAGACAATCTTAAAATGAGCGATGATGCTATTGTGTCCTATAAAAAGGCAATTGCACTTGACCCGAATTACTTCGACCCACAGTACAACTTAGGAGCGCTCTATTTTAATCGGGGCGTGGAGCTGAACAACGCAGCAAACGAAATTCAAGATGCAGCAAGCTATGAAGAGAAAATGAACGAAGTCAATCTTATTTTCTTGGAAGCGCAAAAACAGTTGGAAAAGGCCCATGAAGTGAAGCCCGAAGATAGAAACACATTGAGCTCGTTAAAACAATGCTACGCACGGATGAATGATGCTGAAGGGTATGAAAGAGTTTCTGATAAATTGAGATCTTTAGGGCACTAGTAAAGTTTCATATTTTGCTTATGTCGTGCTGAATCGTGCCTTGTTTTCTTTTCAGGACATCTTCAAATTCTATTCATCAAAGTAGTGAACATCCTACTTTACTGATCCAACCAGTCTAAAAGTAGCTCCTGATTTTCTTATTGTCCAAATCCAGATAATTAAAAAAGCCCAACCAGTTTCCTGATCGGGCTTTCTTGCAATGATTTGCTTTACATAACAATTAAACGTTCAATTTTAGTTCCCTTATCTGTTTGAATGTACATGTTGTAGATTCCTTTGGAAAGTGAGCTAATATCAATTGAGGTACTTCGAATCAAATCGAAATTGAGAGATTCAACCGTTAGGCCTTGCATGTTGATGATGTCGATTTTCGAGAAATACTCACTCGTCTTTATTACAACATTGAATTCCGCTGGATTTGGTATTAGCGAAACATTAATATTTTTATTGGCAACAATTGCAATTACATCTGAGAATGTTACTCCACCATTAAAATCAAATTGCTTTAGCCTATAATAATTGGTTCCTTCATCATACTCTCTATCAATAGATTGGTATTCTGAAATTTGAGATGTTGTTCCATTTCCTTGAATAAGGTCTGATGCTACCCAAAACTGTGTGTCTTTTGAACGCTCAACAATGAAATAGTCATTATTAATTTCGCTCACCGTAGTCCAAGAAAGAACGATTTCATTTTCAAACATATACCCATCAAAATTGACAAGTTCAACAGGCAACGGAACAATAGAGCAATCGGTTTCTGCAGTATTTGAAGGGGCATCATTAATACTTATTGTTTGAACCGACCCTGCAAAATTCGTCACTACTAGCACATAAACTTCACCCGCGATAACTCCGTTAACGCTTGCTTGCTCAACTGCGGCAGTCGAATAGCTGCAATCAATAGGAGGTCCATATGAGTCACAATTCACTTGTGCCGAAGCCAAATCTATAAAAGGCCCCCAAATGGCATAATCAATATCAGAAGCCGCAGCAATATCAATAACCAAATTCCCCCCAGTAGAAATCTCTAAATAATACCATGTTGGATCAGGACTAGAAGAAAGACATCCATAATTATTCCCAGGGTTAATGTCATCTTCAGCATCTAATCCTGTAATTGTTGAAGTAAAGTTAATTGCACTACCTGAGCAAACTGGATCAGGTGTAGCACATGTCGAATTCAATCCTGGAGCCGCAGACTCGGTAAGGCAGAGGTCAAAATTACCCGTTCCTCCACCATATGCCCACAATCGAACAAAATAGGTAGCTCCTGGTGTTAATCCTGATAAGGATAGTGCAGGCATAAATCCAGCACCTCCATCATCATCACAATCAATTTCAGTTAAAGAACCACACGGTCCGCTATAAACAGCCATTACTGCATCCGTAATAGAACCTAAGGTTGCTGAAAAATCGACACTTCCCGAAGCTGGTGCGGTAAACGCATACCAGACATCTTCCCCCATACTACCACATGATGGATTCCCACCATTTGCAGCGTTCGTTTGTTGTGAATCTCCAGGTCCAATTGTAACTGTTGAATTTGTACAACTTGCATTAACCGAAATTGTTGGAGCACCAGCACCGCCACAAGGAGTATTTGACTGACCAAATGAAACTATTGGCAGTAAAACGACTAGTATTAGCCTAATGATTCGCTTCATATTCAGAAATTTTTTCAATAGTTAAATACTTTTCTGTCAATATTAACGCACCATTTTGAAGAAGAGTGGTTTGCCCTTCAGACGTTAATCCATTAAACTTTTGAGCTGCGACAATAGTTACTTGTTTATTTTGACCAAGCCATTGTTTAATAACATCGGCATTAGGATCTGAATAGTCAAACATAYTGGAATGAAGATTTAGTGACTTCGAAACCATATAGTCTTCAATGTCCTTAACTTGAACAGATGAATTATAGACAATAACGTGATCGTTTAAATTATTCAATTGTTTCTCACCAAATGTGTCATACACACCTTGTTCAATAAATATTACTTGAGGATGGGACTTTTGCCATTCACCAATGTCTATTACTTGTGCTTGAACGGAATGCAGTGATATCACCGCGAGTAGTATTAAGAGTAGTTTCATGATATAGTTTAAAAAGGTAAAATAAATATAGTCGGATAGGAATTGTAATCCTAAAGAGTATTGCCCCAATTACCAAAACGATACAGGCATCGAATATAAGAGTGAATTTTTCGATAATTTCAGAAAAACAGAAGTGGAAACTTAAAAAAAATCGTCAAAACCACATCTAATAGACTGTTAGATAAAGAATTGAAAGTAAACAAGCAATAATGAAATGACAAAACAAAAAACTTAACTAGCTATTTATCAGCGATCCAAATAATGCCCCCTATTCTAAAATCCGTTTCGAGAGACAAACCTTCAAATAACTTATTCAGTGTACAACAAAAAATCATCAAAAAAAGTGCATAAAAAAAGCCCGATCAGTAAACTGATCGGGCTCTTTATTAAGCTGTATTATTTAAGTACTACAAACTTCTTCTTGATTACGCCTTCCGTTGTATTCATATGAACGAAGTAAATACCACTTTGAAGCTCAGAAACGTCATACTTAACAGTATAGTTTCTCTCTGCTTGCACTTCTTGGTTAAAGATGTTAGCAATTTGCTCACCTCGGATATTGATGATAGTCAAACTTACCATTTCCACTTCTGGAACTGTAAATTCAAATGTTACATCTACATCCGCTGGATTTGGATATTGCTTGATCGTCGCTACTTCTTTCACGTTGATTTCTGCATCCTTTCCAGTACTTGCGATTACAGTTTGAACATTCGTTGGAACTACACCACAAGTGTTACCTTGAGTATCAGCCCATCCAATAACTTCAAATGGGAAGAATGTTTTACCGATAGGATTTTCACAACAGCTAGTTGGAATTGCAACTGTGCCATTTGATGATCCTGCCACCGATAAGTATGTAGTGTTTCTCAAGTATTGCAAACCTCCGTCAGCGGCAGTTACAGAGAACGTAGCCCCTGTATTCAATCCACTAGTAGACGAGATGTCTACACCACATGATTTAGCCGTTGCATCAACAGTCACATTTGATGGTCCAATATAACGAATTGTTAAACTCGCCAATCTTCCTGAACAAACACAACTTGCACCGACTACTGAATCCATTGGAGCTGAATTATCACATGCTGCCGATTGTTGAGCATCACATGGTCCTAATGTGTATCCACAAGCCAACTTCTTATCGATGTCTTTGAATTTCACACAGTACGTCATTCCATTCAAGCACATCAATACCTTCAACTTCTTGTTAGATGAAGCACCGTTTCCAGAATTGCTGTTAGAAGAACTTCCTCCACCACAATTTGAATTACCATCATTTGGCAATGAACAAGAACTACTTGATCCATTTGAACTTGACCCTGAACTTGATCCAGATCCACTTCCCGAACCTGATCCTGAACTTGACCCACTTGAGGCATTATCATTTGATGATCCACTTCCTGAACCAGAACCTGAACCAGATCCTGAAGAAGATGAACTTGGACAACTTGGTCCACTCGTTAATGATGGAACACTTGCTGAACTACTTCCTGAAGAAGAATTTGAGCTGCTTCCTGATCCTGATCCTGAATTTGATCCTGATCCACTAGAAGCTCCGTCGTTAGAACAAGAGTTACCTGAACCAGAATTTGACCCTGACCCTGATCCTGAACCTGAATTCGAACCTGAACTAGATCCGGAACCTGAATTCGAACAAGTGCTATTCGAACCTGATCCACTTCCTGAACCTGACCCTGAACTTGAGCTAGAACCGTTGTTTGAACAAATAATATCTACAACCGTAACCGTCCAATCTTCAGTAACCGAACATCCATTTACGTCTGTTGCAGTTAATGAATAAGTAGTTGTACTATCTGGACAAACTGTCACAGAAGCTGTCGACTCATTCGTAGACCAATCGTATGTGTATCCTGGTGTTCCATTTGAGGCAGTACCATCAATTGTTGCACAAGCATAACTCCATCCAAGTCCTCCATAAACAACTGAACAACCACCTAGAGCTAATTCCAATTGTGTTGGCTCAGTTACAGTGATTGTTACGTCTACTGAACATCCTTTCGAATCTGTTACAGTATAAGTATGCGTTCCTGCTGATTC
>NVXP01000070.1 GCA_002733985.1 Fluviicola sp.
CGGTTTTATTCTTTGATGCTTCAACCTCAAGTCCAGGAACGATCACTGATTGGAGTTACGACTTTGGAGATGGAGGAACCTCGTCATTGCAAAATTCGACACATACTTATTCGGCAAATGGAACGTACGCGGTATGTTTGACGATTGTAACGAGTGATTCATGTACGAGTACTTATTGTGATACGATTGTCGTGAATTGCCTTCAACAAAGTACGTGCGATGCGTTTTTCCAATATACTTTGGGTGCTTGTCCGACGGTTTTATTCTTTGATGCTTCAACCTCAAGTCCAGGAACGATCACTGATTGGAGTTACGACTTTGGAGATGGAGGAACATCGTCATTGCAAAATTCGACGCACACGTATACTGCAAATGGTACGTACGTAGCGTGTTTGACGATTGTAACGAGTGATTCATGTACGAGTACTTATTGTGATACGATTCAAATTAGCTGTATCGCAGGAATTGATGATTTGAATTTATTAAATCTGATTGTGATGCCCAATCCTGCTCAGAATGAAATCTCTCTTCAACTCGAGAATGCTTCTACAGTTAACTATAAAATCATCATGTATAACGGAAAGGTTGTTGCAACTGGCACACGTCATTCTGATACTAACCATACCTTTGACATATCTGAATTTGCTAAAGGAGCGTACTTTTTAGAAATCGAAATAGATGGAACTCGACATTCGGCTAAATTCATGAAATACTAATTCAGGAGTAGGATTTATTACATCCGCCAAAAGAATATACGCCTCTCGATTCAGATCGGGAGGCTTTTCTTTTGATTAAAATGGGGTATTCCAATTTGTTATCATAGAAACACGATCTATTAACGTAAACCAGATATTCACTTAACACTGACTTCGTTCTTTTGTACCAAAATTAGAACAGAAGAATGGAATTATTTTTAATGAGTTTTGGAGCGTTGTTCTCCGTGATTAACCCGCTTGGGACACTTCCGATTTTTATCGGTTTGATGAAAGGAAAAGAGCGTAAAGCAATTAATGAAACCGCGATTTGGACGGCGGTGAATACGCTAATTATTCTTGTGATATCCTTTTTCTTGGGAAAGTACATACTCTACTTTTTTGGAATCAGCTTAGAATCGCTTAAGATTGCAGGAGGAATAATCATTGCGAGTAGTGGGTTCGCTCTATTATCGGGAAACTTTACGAAGCATAAAGGAATGAAGAAACGGGAGAAAGACGATGCGTTTAAACGCTCTGATGTCTCGTTAACCCCATTAGCAATTCCGATGTTAGCTGGACCGGGTTCGATTTCACTTCTGATCACATTTTATCAGGAAAATCCCTTGGCATCAGATAAGTTTATTTTGCTAGGAGCAATCTTTCTAACGTGCGCACTGACAGCGATCTTATTGATAAGCTCGAGTCTAATTATGAAAACACTCGGTGCATCAGGAATAAATGCCCTTTCGAGAATTATTGGCTTCGTTGTGATCGCGATCGGCGTAGAATATGTTCTGTCAACATTACTTTTCCTGATCGATTCGAGAATATAAGCTGTGCTTGAGAATTACCTATCGGTAGGTGCTGAACGCCAAAAAAAGAAGGAGGTCAGCAGCGAGAATCAAATCACTTGTTCAAAAAAACCTTTATAGTTTCGCCTAAGTAATTTTCTCCAATGACTCTTGCTATATAGTAGTCATCAGAAATCTCAACGACTTTATAGCGAAGCTCATTTGAATTTTCTACGTCGGTCCCAATTGGTGTTAATGCATAGGAAGTATCGTCAGACCAAACGATCCGGAACTTTGATTTTACGGTTACTCCATTTGAATTTGTGCGGTATTCTATTTGCTTATTTCTTCTTCTTCGAATACGTAGATCACCTTCTTCTGTTGTCGGTAGAAAGAACTTTCCTCTTTTCACAGTTTTGATCTCTTTATCCTTGATTGCAGAGACGGATGTTTTTGAAAATAATTCACTTTCAGCTTTCGTTGTTTTCCGAAGTAGCACATAAAGTACTTTTCCCTGCTCATTTTTTTCAGGCTGAAATATCCATCCGTCCGCATTTATATATTCCGAACAATCAGATAATTTCAGGATATTTCCCAGCGTGTCTTTGATTGTAGTGCGTTCAGTTAATTTGATGCTTTTTGGCTGTCCTTGTGAATAGACAAATCCATTCGTGAACAATAATACTACTAGCGAAGTGAAAAAAGCGTTCTTCATATTTCTTTTACATAAAGTATTGAAAAACCATGCCAAAGTTAATTGACATGGTTCCTTTAAATTCAATTAAACTAATCTTGAGCTATTCGTTTTTTGACTATTGAATAACGACACTTTTCGTTTTTGACTTTAATCCATCTTTCGTAATTTGAACAAAGTACGTTCCTGATTCTACATCAAGTTCGATTTGCGTTGTTTGTCCAGCTACAATTGTCGATTGAATTAATCTTCCTTGTACATCACGAACTTCAATAACACCATCAATGGCCTCATTAAGAATTACATTCATACTTCCAGAAGATGGATTTGGATAAATCGCCACTTCAAGCGAAAGCTCTGTAATTCCCAAACTAGGAGATTCAATTTTATATACACCATGTGAACTTTGATCAACAAACCAAATTCTTCCATTCGGACCGATTTTCACTCCCTGAACAGTGTTGTATCCTGTATTAATTCTATCCAACTCAACAGCCGGCATTGAAGAAATATCGTAAAGAATGATTTCACCTGTTTGATGCTCACTTACGATCATTCGATTCCCAATCACATCAATTCCAGCGGGCTTATCCAATCCGAATGCGACCAATTCTTGGGTATATCCCGTGTAAACATCGTATTCAGCAATTGTTTCATTCATAGGGAACTGAGGTACTCCACCTTGGTCTGATCCTGTAGTGATATCAATACGGATCACACGTTGATTTCCATGATCAACAACGTACAACCATTTCTTGTCACCATCTAAGATCATGTGACTTACTACATTGCCCGCAGGATCTTTTGCTACAGCATCATCCGCATATCGTATTGCCGTTGCATCACCATGATATGAAGCACCAGGACCATGATCTTCAGCAAAATCGTAGCGTACAATGTCTCCACTATAGCCATCAAATACCCAAAAGACATTTTCTTTTTCTGCACAAATTCCCTGACATTCAGGACTTAAATGAAGCATGTCTAAGTGACTTCCATTTCCTCCGGATGGCTGTGCATAAATAGTCAAATCACTAGACCAAAGCGATGGTCCCGTAAAAGGAGCACCTCCATCGTGATTTGCATCAAATACACCTGGAGAATTTGCCCAGTTTCCGTTTTCACTAAACGCGATTCCAGTAGGGAGCGACATAAAGTGCCATGCATTTCCATCTTGCTTGTAAATTGAAGTTTGTGAAGCAAGTCCAGCATCGTAAATAGTGACTGTACTTCCACCAGATCCTTCAGTCCCCTTGTTACACACCCATAATTCATTATTTGTCAAGGTAGGATGGAAATCAAGATCCGTTGGAAGGTTAACTTGATCTGCTGAACCAGCAACTTGCTCCATGGTTACAGTAGCGTTGATGTATTGATCTATAATATTAGGTGTTCCAGGTCCTACTTCTACAGATACCGTCAGTGTATCGTTCGCATTATTGGCATCAGTGTTCGCTCCATTTAAATTATCTGCCCATATTTTGATTGTATAGTTTCCATTCACTGTAAGACTGACTGGAATAGAGTGTGCAATACTTTCATCTTGGGTATTCCCTAAAGATGACCCTGAAACAGTATGTGTTTGTGTCGCTCCACCATCAACTGAATAATTAAGGTCGTACGCTGTAATTAATGTTGTTCCATTATTGAAAATAGTTGCAGACAAATCGAATGCACCTGAAGCTACGTAGTTGACCAAATTTGAAGATGATACTAATAGATCATATGGCGCTGGCTCATTTGCACAAAACGTAAAGACTTCATCTAGTCCTGTTGGCCCTAAAAAGTTTTCTACTTCATATCCATTCACTAAGACTTTAAATTCAAAACCTCCATCTCCCCAGTCGTCCTTGTAGAGAATATCATAACATGTTCCTGCTGGAAGACACCATGGACCTTCAGTAATAACTTGGTTATTAGCGTATCCACCTGGCGTTTGAGCTTGAGTTCCGGCTCCACCACAACCGACTGCTGTATTTCCACCAGAGGCGATAGTTCCAGTTCCACATGCATTCCCTGTTGGGACAGCTTCCCAATAGCCTTCATAGCCATAATCGTCTGTAGTGATAACTATTGTCACTTCCACTTCACCCGTTGGACATTGACTATACGCCACATTCAGGAGGAAGATGCTCATTAAAAGGGTTAATAAGGATTTTTTATTTTTCATAATTTTCTAAGTAAAAGGTAATTCAACTTTATTACTGGAGATATAGATACTTCCAAGTTAGTCTTTGATTGGGAGTGTACCAAAAAGGGAGTCCTCCATTTTCTTCAAGTGGGGAATCCTAGTTGGATTGAATGATAAATAAGCGCGTAAAATAAATGACGCCCCGTTTTGTGATCTGCTACTCTTACTTTAATTTTATACTTCCGCCTTAAGGGCTTACTAATTCTCATGCTAGATGTATAAAAGAGCTTTTTTAATTGTGTTTTGTTTTCTGCTGATTCCCTTCTTGAATCTGTCACAATTCGGATTTAGTTTTGATCAAAGCATACCCGTAATTCGCGGAGCAGATACGCTACTCAATCCGTGGGGAGGAGGATTGAATTATCCTCAGTTTTCGGACTTCGATTTTGATTTTGACGGTGACCTTGATCTCTTTGTTTTTGACAGGAGCAATAATCAAATTCGTGTTTACACCCAAGAAGGTACTACAAACAAGTATTACAAATTGGCGTACAATGCTAGGATACATTTTCCTCCAGATATTCGATACCGTGCAACGCTAATCGATTATGATAACGACGGGAGAAAGGATTTGTTTACCTCGTCGCTTAGTGGTGTTCGTATTTATAGAAATGTTGGGGATCAAGTCAACGGCTTGCAATGGGAATTATTCAAACCAATATTGAACTCGTTGTATCCGAATGGGATATCAACATTAGGAGTAACTGTAGGAGATATTCCAGCGATAGTGGATGTTGACTTCGATGGGGACATTGATATTCTTACGTTTAATGCACTCGGAAATAGAATCGAGTATCACCAGAATCAAAGTGTCGACCTCTATGGGATTCCTGATTCAATGGTGTTTGAATTGAAAAACGAGTGCTGGGGAAAATTTTCTGAGAGTGATATGAATAATAATATCGTTTTAAACAATCCGAATTCACCGTGTGTTGGAGGGAATATTTCAAACCCTCAGGAAGTAGCTGGAGCATCGACTAAATCTGGTCTACATGTAGGATCTTCAATTTTAGCGTTGGATATTGATAGTTCAGGAGTCTTGGATTTGTTAATCGGAGATGCCGCATATTCAAGTTTAAGCTTAGTGACTAACGGTGGGACAGCCGTCAATACTGATTCTCCGATGATTTCCGTGGAATATAATTTCCCGAATAATTCGACGCCAATTAAAGTTGAGCGCTTCCCTGCTTCGTTTTTCCTCGATGTTGATTTTGATGGTGTGAAAGATTTAATTGCTGCGCCCAATGCTTTGAACATTTCAATCAATGAAAAGAGTGTCAAATTTTATAAGAACATTGGAACGAACGGAATTCCTGTTTTTGTGCCTGCATCAGGTAATTTTTTGCAAAATGAAATGATAGAGCATGGAACGGCATCTGCTCCAATCTTAGTAGACATTGATGGTGATAATTTGAAGGACCTCATTGTTGCTAATTTCTTCCGCTTTAAACCTGTTTTAGACAAAGAGAGTACGATTGCTTATTACAAGAATGTTGGAACAGCTACGGCGCCCGCATATCAGTACATCGATTTCGATTATTTTGATTTGGGAAGCCATGCATATGGACTAAGATCGATTCCAACATTTGGAGATTTAGATAATGACGGTGACCAAGACATGCTCCTCGGAATTGAAAATGGAACACTTGTTTACTTCGAAAATGAATCGATTGGATCTGGACCGATTTGGGCAACTCCAGTAAGCAATTATCCTGATAATATTGGAACTACGATTTCAGCAGGAAATTACAACCATCCTGTATTGTTCGACTTAAACGAGGACGGTCTACTTGATTTAATCATTGGAACGAAAGCAGGAACGTTGCTGTATTATGAGAATAGTGGAACGCTGACCAACCCAGAATTTGAATTGACGAATTCAAACCTTGGAAATGTGGATGTTTCAGAGATCGGTGAAGATGGATTCGCAACACCACATTTCATTAATGTGAACAACGAAACGCATCTTTTTGTGGGAAATTTTAGTGGGAAATTGGTGTACTATGATAATGTTGAAAATAACATTGGAGTGGGAAATTCGTTCAATTTCGTGAGTAACAATTTTTTAGATATCCATGTAGGAGCGTATAGTTCATTCTTCGTTGAGGATGTAGATTCTGATGGAAACTTAAACATGTTTGTTGGACAAGATCTTGGAGGAGTTTTTCATTTTGAAGCCGATTCAACTTCTGAAATGGGGTTCTATGATTTGCCCTTGAATCATACAATAGCGGTTTACCCAAATCCTGCAAAATTAAATTTGACGATTGCTTCTTCTAGTACGATGAAGCATTATACGATTACTGACCTCAATGGTCGAATTCTTATCGAAAAAGACGTGAGTCACACAAAAGAGTTCATAAACATTGAGACATTTTCGAAAGGACTTTACCTGATAACGGTTGAGCTGGAAGATAAAGGCATCATAAAAAAGAAAGTGCTTATCCAATAACTCGTTTTTATAAAATCCTCCAATTCCATTGTCGAATTGACACGTTCGAAGTGTAAATAAATGTAAATTGAGGGCAAGAAATTATACATTGATGCAGATTCAGAATAAATTTACGGGATGAATTCTATGTGGCTAAAAACTCTCTTCGTACTACTGATCACCCTCTTCTGTTTTGTAGGTGAAAGTACCGCCCAAAACGATAAAGAGCATCTTGAAGTAGCTATGCGAATGATAGGACATCAAATCCTACTTAATTCAGGGGATAGTTCTTCACTGGTTCTTCCAATAGAAAACGAAGGCAATAAATTTAGAATCCGATTTGAGTCCGAATTTCAATTTGTCCCGAATACCTTTGCCGAATCAATTGATCGCATTGTTCGAGGAACGAAAATGGCGACGAGTTACCGCATCGAAGTTGAGGATAGTGGGACGCGTCAAATCGTATATAGTTATGAAGTTGATTCGGCGCTCAATATTGTTATTCCATGTGGGGTAAGGAGTCAACCAAAGAAGCGATACAGTTTGTTAGTTACAATCCTGGATACGGTTAATTCAACTACTTCAGAGAGTGAAGAGTCACTTAATCAAAGGTCTACGAATTACGTTTTGCTGATTTCAATTCTAGCAGCTATTTCTGCACTGTTTGGTTTTGGGTTTTATTTTTGGAAACGAAGATCTCGTTCTGTAGATAATTCAACGACTATTAAGATCGGGAAATATCGTTTTGATCAGCGTAATATGAAGCTGTTGATTAAAAAAGAGAGTATTGATTTGACCAGCAAAGAAGCGGACTTACTTACTCTTTTGCATTCATCCTTGGATGTGACGCTCGAAAGAGAGCTTATCCTAAAAGTTGTTTGGGGAGATGAAGGGGATTATGTAGGTAGAACGCTGGATGTTTTCATCTCGAAATTGCGGAAGAAGTTTGCAGAAGATCCAACTGTCAAAATTATGAATGTCCGAGGTGTTGGATACAAGCTCATGTTGGATGTCTCGAGCATAAATAATGGCTAGCCTAACTATCGGCAGGAATCGAAATTCGAAATGTGGTTCCAACATTAATCTGCGATTCCAATACGAAGACTTTTCCCTTATGGTATTCTTTCACAATCCTTTTTACAAGTGAAAGTCCCAATCCCCAACCGCGTTTTTTTGTAGAAAATCCCGGTGAGAAGATGGTCTTCAGTTGATTTGAAGGAATGCCTTTCCCCGTATCTGTGATATCAATATGAACCCATTCTGGAGAACCCTTGATCGAAACATTTAATTCTCCAACGGCCTCCATGGCATCAACAGCATTTTTACAAATGTTCTCAATTACCCACTCGATTAAGGATGCATTGTGCTTTGCAATTATTGGCTCATCAGGAAGGTCAACAGTGAAGACTACTTTATCGGAAATTCGAGGACGTAAATATGTTGTAATGTTCCGAATAGTATCGCTCATATCTGTACTATCTAAACGTGCACCCGAGCCGATTTTTGAGAAACGATCCGTCACTTTTTCGAGACGTACGATGTCCTTTTGCATTTCGGTTGTGGCCATTTCATCCACGCCTTGTTCCTCTAGCAATTGAATCCATGCCATCAACGACGAAAGTGGAGTTCCTAATTGATGAGCCGTTTCCTTCGCCATTCCCGCCCAAACTTGGTTTTGTTCAGCCTTTCTGTATGTACTAAAGATCAAGTAACCAATGAGAGCGAACAATCCGATTACCGTAAATTGAATGTACGGGAAATATTGAAGCTGCTTTAATTCAGGGCTGTTTCCAAAGTACAATAAGTTCTTTTCACCATTATTGAAATCAATGGTGATTGGTGGGTTTTGTGATTTGATATCAGCGAGATACTTTTTGGTGCTTGGAGAATCGAAGAGCTCAATGTTCGTTCCGATAATTTCATCTGTTTTCGAATCGACCAATAGAACAGGGACCAAGCCTTTATTGTGTATTAAATCGCTGTTAAATCCATGAATAAGTGAATCGCGTTCATTCTCCAAGCGCAACAATTCTTTCGAATCAGTATAAGCGTACGTCATGAAAAGTCCTTCGTAGATTTCAATTCGAAATGGGGGATTTTCTTTTTCCCATTCGTCGGCTAGAACGACCAAAGAGTCGTCAAAGTGTTTCAGTAATTCGGGTGTTGTAGCTCTTGGATAAATTTTGCGAATATCAGTCGTGTCAAAATCCAAATTTCTACTTCCAGAAATAAAACGTTCGTCGTCCAAAACAATTACGGGAATGTCTTTATTTTGACCAATTATTCGAAGGGGGAAATCATAGTTTTGAGATCCATCTAGGCTTGAGGCCATGGACACTTCTTTGGTAGCATCAATCCACAATTGCATTTTTTCACGCTCTTTTTCGCGGAGCTCTGAAAAGGTATTGTCGGTTAATTTAACCAGTTCAATCCGTTTGTTGATTGTTCCAGCCCATTGTTTTGCCTTGGCTTTTTCGCTTTGAGCAACTTTAGAAACGATCGTGTTGGATACAAAAAGCGATGCCCCGACTAATAGAAGGGCGAAAATCAACAATGCGATTTTCCATTTTTGTTTATTGGAGTATAAATTCATTTGATCATCTAAGTTAACGAGAATATATCATAAATAGTGCGTAGAATTTATGCCGAGCACCACTTCAACTTTTGCACAGACTTCATGATGATCATATTGTCTTGCAAGGTTTTTTAGTTTTTCAGGAGCGCGAGTAGTAGATGACTCAATGATCGCATCAATTTTTTGAGCTAAATCATCTGAATTCATCGATTCAAATAAGATTCCGCCTTCGTTCGAATTTAGAATTTCAGGTGTGCCTCCAGCATTACTTCCTAGGACGGGTGTTTCAGAGGCCAAGGATTCAATGGTGACCATTCCAACAGTCTCAGATTCACTCGCCATCACCATCCAGTTAATGGCTCTATAAAAATCAACAATACTTGATCCATACGGACGAAAAACGACGCGTTCTTGCAAATCATTTTTGAGGATGAAGTCGTGCATGGATTTTTCATATTCGGATCCTTCATGTTGCGTCGTTTCTCCAATGAAAAGAATGGAGAAATGCGAGTTCTTGGATTTTAGTATCGCTTCAAGAAGAATTAATTGTCCTTTTTTCGGATCAAATCGCCCTGCCATTCCAAAAATGAGTCCTTCATGCGGTAAGTTGAGTTCTTCGCGTGAAGTTTCCATTGAAGGTAATTGATCAAAATCGTCCAATCGAATTCCAGAAGGGATTACCGTCAATTTATTCTTGAAATGAGTTTGTTCCTCGACCTGTTTTTTGAGCCAATTCAATGGACAAGACCACACATCAATGTAGCGATATCGAATCGTGTGAAAAATACTTTTCTTACGAATCCCAAGTTGCATTTCCATGAAATAAGAAACGTGAAGTTGATCTTTCAATTTGGATTTTAATCCGGCGGCCAAACTCATGTCTCCAGGTTTACGCACAATGAAATGAGAAACCCCTTCAGATTGAATAATGTGTTGTACTCGGCGAACCGCTTTGAAGTCATACCACCTTCGATGAGCTTCAATCGCAATAAATGGAAGTCCTAACTCAAGCGAATGTGAATGGATCGGTGAAGAATCAAGTCCTAAGACAAGAACAGTATGTCCGCGTTCAGACATCCATACCGCGTTGCGCAGGTGATTCATTTCAAGTCCACCCCAGCTATTTGAGCTACAAAAGTACGCGAGTTTGATTCCCATTGAGTGTAAAAATAAAAGTAACTTTGTGGTGAACCAATAATATTGAAAGAATGACATCCATGAAAACACGATCTTTGGCAATTTTTGTGATTTGCGTAGTCGTTTTGAGTATCATCTTATTTACACTTCCAATCAATATTTTTGATGGTCAAATTGATTACAAAGAACAATACCGGGAATACACGATCGATGTACGACTCAGTTTGTCTTACTTTATTGGATTGGGTTATGATGAAGCCGACATGGAGTTTGTAGAAGCAATTCGCTTGACATCAAAAGGTTGGTGGATGGCCATCATATTTATTTTTGGTTTTCCAGCACTTTTGGCTTATCGCCTCTATTTGAGAGCAAAAAACCGTAAGTGACCCCTTTATAATTTGGTAGATTGCAAAAAAAGTAAGTAATTTGCTGCCGATCAATCAGTTTGATGTTTATCCGCCACATTATGAAATTAATTTATTCCCTACTATTTACGTTTCTCGCGCATTCACTTTTTTCCCAACATAACAATGAATTTTACAATAATGGAGCCCTTGTAACTATTCAAGCTGGAGCTGAGGTCTATGTAATGGGAGATATGCATAATTATCAAGCCACAGGACTTCTAATAAATGACGGAGATCTTGAAATTCAAGGGTATGCGTTATCGGATAATTTATTCCAGCAACGTGGAACAGGTACAACGCTATTCATTAATAATGATGTGAACGTTGGGCAGACTCAATATATTTCAGGGAGTTATGCGGTTCGTGGTGGACAAGCTGCGATTGGTGTCGATGACGGATCATTTTACAATTTAGAATTGGCAAATGATCAAGGTATAGTTTGGTTGAATGGAACTGGGAACATTGCTGATGTTCGAAATACTGTTGATTTTAATGGACCTGGTGCCTTGGTCGTAAATAGAATTATTACGCATGACCCGACTGCTATTCCAGCAAATGGAAGTGGATACTCCGCAACTTTTGGTTTGATGAACCCAGCTGCTGGTTTAGGTGGACTTATTGATAATACGGTGAATACTGGCGGAAATATGTCAGGAGTAGATAACGGATATATTCAAGGAAATTTCAGGAGAGCAATTAATCCCGCTGGGGGAACGTACAATTATGTTCTTGGATTACAACCCGCAGGAGCAGGTGCTCAGCGAGGAATGCAGTACATGAATTTAATACTAGGAGCGAATAACTACGATGTAGTTTCAGGATATTTTCAAACAGGATTGGATAATACATTCCCTACTGCAGTTGAATGCAGCGGATATGTGGTTAGTTATTGGGGGGGAGTGGATCATGGTCAATGGGTGATGACGGACATTACCGGTGCTGGGGCAGGAGCGTTTGAAGTGAGAGTTTGGCCACAAGATGATAACTTTCCTGCGCAAACCTTATGGCTTGTAACAAAAGATAATAGTATTCAAGGAACTGCTGATGATTGTGGACCAACACCCGTAGGATTAGATCGCTCAGCATTTAACGGAATGGGACAATTTGGAGTTGCAGGAACAAGTGTTCTTCTTCCAGCAGAGTTACTCAATATCTGGGCAAGCTCTAACGTTGATCACATAGAAGTTGGATGGGATGTTGGATCTGAGTACAACTTGGATTATTACGAAATACAACGAAGTGAAAATGGATTTGATTTTGAAACGATAGCAACAATCGATGCTGTAGGAACAACTCAATCTTCGCAAAAATATGAGTACGATGACTACAATGTTGGTCGAAACAAACATTATTACTACCGCTATCAATCTTTTGATCATGACTTGTTTACGGAGTATTCTCCAGTTGTAAATGCCATGTTAATGGGATCGGATGATTTTGCAGAAAGTATATTGCTTTATCCGAATCCATCAAACGCTACATTATTCATTGAATTGTCGTTGGATAAAAAATCCCAAATACAAATGACCGTTTTGAATGCTGCCGGTCAACAAATTGAATCTAGTGATTTTCAGGCATACGCAGGGAATAACGTTTTCAAATTATATTCTACTGACTGGGCGAGCGGAGTTTATGTCATCCAAATAACAGAATTAAGAACGGGGGAAATCGTTCGGGAAAAAATAATCAAAGACTAAATTAGAGATAGAATGAAAAAGCGAATACTACTACTTGGATCCTTTCTTGCTATTCTAGGAACCAACTTTGCACAAAATGTTGGAATTGCTGAACCAGCTCCAAATAGTAAATTGGACATCGTTCAAACAGAAACTTCAGGTAATACAATAGAAGTCACCAATGCAATGAACACGAATGGAAGTTCATCAGTTTGGATTAAAAATGGTGGTGCTGGTTTTGGGATAAATACTCAAAACTTGCTAGCTACAAGTAATTCTGCTGTTGGTCGGTTTTTTCAATTGGGAACAGGATCGAGTGCACATGGAGTGTTAATAAATATGAGTGCTGCTACTGCTGCAGGGGCAACAGGTTTATTCATTGATCAATCTGGCTTAGGACTTGGATCGTATGTTACTATGGCGAATGCTGCTTCAGCGAGTTCTGGTTACTATGTAACACACTCAGGAAGTGGTGATGGTATGACCATTTTTCAAAACGGAACAGGTATTGGAATCTATAACCAAGTTGCATCAAGTTATGGCGTGTTTAACGTAATGAATAGTTCGACTATTGGAACAATCAACTTAATGACTGCTGGTGGTACAGGAGAGTATATTGACCTTGGAACTTTTGATGGGACTGGTGTGCAAGTGATTGCAGTAAATAATACAACTACTCCAACTGCTGGAGGGGATGTTTTTGCACTTTATGCTGATGTTCGAACTTCTACTGCAACAACAGGAACCGTATTCGGATCTGTAATAGCGGGAAATCAATATGGTGTTGGTCATGGTATTCTCATAAATCATTCGGGAGCATCAGGCAGAAATGCTGAATTTTCTTTGCTGAATGCTGCCAATACTGAAGCTGTTTTTTTTGCTGCACATATGGGGCAAGGGTCAGCAGTTTTAGCTCAAAATCAAAGTAATGTCATTGTAGGAACCATTAACGTAGGTGATTTCTCTTATACAGGAACAGACGTTGCAGATCATATAGGTGTTAACGGTTCTAGTGTTCCTGCTGCGGGATGGGGAGTTGGTGTTCACGGGCAAGGAGGCTGGTTTGGAGTGTTTTCAACTGGTGATTTATCAGCTACGGGTGTTAAAGCATTCACAATAGATCATCCTGAAGATCCAGCAAACAAGATGTTAAAGCATTTTGCCATTGAATCCAATGAAGTATTGAACATGTATCGAGGGGTTATTGAGTTAGATGGTTCTGGTCAGGCAACAGTTGAATTACCGGATTACTTTGAATTGATTAACATTAACTTTAGTTACCAATTGACTGCAATCGGAACGCCTCAACAACCATATGTATTAACAGAGATTCAAGGAAATACTTTTGAAGTGGCTGGAGCGCCAAACTCGAAGGTATCTTGGGTAGTTTATGCTGATAGAAATGATGCATATTTGCAACAAAATCCAGAAAAAGCTCAGGATGTTGTACTTAAAACAGGGGAAAGACAAGGTAAGTATTTGAATCCTGAATTGTATGGAATGCCAGAATCTAGCGCAATGTTCCCTAAAACTGCGGAGCAGTCAGGGACTCAAATTAATTCACCGCAATCTACAATTGTGGATGAGGTTCGTCAAAAAGCATTGAATACACAAGAGGTTCAAATGGAATCAGGAAATAACAGTTCTTTGGAACAATAAGATAAGGAACTATAATTGAAGCCGACTTTTTATAAAAGTCGGCTTTTTTTGTAACGTTGGTTACATTAAAACGTTCTTACGTAACGTAACTTTGAAAAAACAGAAAGCTATGTTCAAAGGATTATTCAAGAAAACCGATTACAAGAAATTGCTCAGCGATGGAGCTATCATCATTGATGTAAGAAGTCCAGGTGAGTATTCGCAAGGAGCAATTCCTGGTTCAGAAAATATCCCGTTGGGTAGTATTCCTTCAAAAACAAAGCAAATTAAATCCTTAAAAACTCCGATCATTTGCGTTTGTGCTTCAGGCATGCGTTCTGGAACGGCAAAAGCTCAATTGAAAGCTGTAGGTGTTGAAGCCTATAATGGTGGAGCATGGACTAAAATGATTCCTTATGTCGACTAGTTACGTCGATACACTCATAAAAACCTACCAGAACGAGTGGGCCTACTTTTGGAAAACGGTCACAACGCCATTTCCAGAAGGGAGCGTGAACATGTTCTATTTGTTGATTTTTGCATCCTTGCTTATCTGGGGATTGGAAATCATCCTTCCTTGGAGAAAAAACCAAAAGACATTCCGAAAGGATTTTTGGCTAGATGCATTTTACATGTTCTTCAATTTCTACATTTTTAATTTGCTCGTTTATGGGGCCTTATCCAATGTAACCTTGAAAGCATTCAAGTCAGTTCTTGCTCCTTTAGGATACGAAGGTGGACATTTGATTGATTTTTCAGGACTGGATTGGCTTCTTGAGCTCACTATTTTCTTCCTCATTGCTGATTTGGTTCAATGGGGAGTGCACAATATGCTGCATCGAATTCCATTCCTTTGGAAATTCCACAAGGTCCATCATTCCGTGAAAGAAATGGGGTTTGCAGCCCACTTGCGTTATCACTTTTTGGAAACGTTCGTGTATCAATCAGTCAAATACATCTCTTTAGTAATGATATTTGGATTCACCTTGGAAAATGCCTTCATCGTTTATTCCTTGACCGTGATTATTGGGCACTTGAATCACGCGAATTTGAATTGGAGTTATGGTCCATTGAAGTATGTATTCAACAACCCGAAAATGCATATTTGGCACCATGCGAAGGAATTCCCTGAGAACCATTCCAAAGGAATGAACTTTGGAATTTCATTGAGTTGCTGGGATTACATTTTTGGAACAGCGTATGTTCCAAGTGATGGTCGCGATATCGAATTGGGCTTCTCTGATGACGAATCCTATCCAAAGTCATTTGTCGGTCAAGTGATCGAGCCATTCAAATCAGATAAAGCATGAAACACTATTTAAAATATGCCATTTTGGGTGTACTCACCCTCGGATTGGCTCCATTCACTCCAGAACCACACATCTGGAAGCAAATTCAAAATTTGCGCTTGGGAAGAGAGATGTTGATGATGGATTGGTTGGATTTATTGATGCATGGAATGCCTTGGATTGCCCTTTTTGTGATCTTGGGGAGTATGGCTTTTGGTAAGAAGAAGGCTTAGAAGAATAAGCTAAATGTAGCGTAGAGGTACCCCGAATGATGTTCTGAAAAGTAATTACGATCGACAATTTCATATAAGTATCGACCATGAACATTACCCATGATTACGACCTTTGATTCATCGTACATAGTATAATCTGGTTGGTCATTGGTGAAATAATCATGGTGATCTGTTAGATTGAAATAAATCTCTGCAAGATCCTTTTCACAAGGACGTCCGCCGCCTTTTGGCCTACGTGAGGTGATATTTCCAACGTGTATATATCCAATCAGATTTTCTTCGCCTAATTCCAAGATATACATAAATGAGCATGAATCTCGTTGAACGATAAAAAAGCAGTTTGGTCCGTAATTCACGTTAGAACGGATAGCAATAAAGTCGATACTGTCAGCATCATATTTTTCTATAATCTTTGTGATTGAATCATTCAAAAGTTTAGTTCTGATTTGAGCAAGGCTAGGTACGATTGTATCCTGACTGAACGAGAAGAAAGATGTGACAATTAGGATGAATAGTATTCTTGTTTTCATACAAGAATAAGTACAAAGTGATCTTAAGTTACACGTTTCCGTATTTTCCCTTTGAACCCCGTAAACAACAAAAACAAAATCGCCCCAGGCCAAAATGCAATACTCACAAAGC
Organism: Fluviicola sp.; assembly: GCA_002733985.1. Lineage (GTDB taxonomy): Bacteria > Bacteroidota > Bacteroidia > Flavobacteriales_D > Crocinitomicaceae > UBA4466. The sequence goes on from NVXP01000070.1 coordinate 16,400, forward strand.
TCGCTCGAATAACAGCTGTCGGTTCGAAGTTAAACTCAATGGTGCTCTTTCCCTTTGGGAGTTTAACAGACATGAAGGTTTCACTCACTCGTTGAATGGGCACTATTTCCCCATCGATTGTTGCTTGCCAAGCAGGATAGTAATTCTGTAAATACACGAAATTACTTGCTTCGGGTAGCGTCACATTTACTTTGAGCTCATTCGGACTAAACGTTTCAATCCAGAGTTTTTGAGCCGAAAGTGTATCTATTGAGGCTGTATCGATGTAATTATTCTGAGCAATGTGTTCGGCGAAGAAGATGACGGGATACTGAATCATGCGATCAAATTCACCCGTTTCAAGTGCCTTTGACATGTTCGTGTATGCATATGGACTAACACCGTCGTGCGTTGGTTTTTTTACATAAATCGATAAATTCTTCCAGAGCTGAACAAACCGCATATTTAGGTCTGCGTCATTGGATTTTGAAATCGGAGTCCATGCCGAAGGAGTAGGATATCCTTCAGGTAAGTTTTCCATTCCACCCGAAGCTTCGGAAAGCGATCGGTCGTATAGAACCGTAGAATATTCGTTCATCCATGTGAAGGAAACTGCTTCCAGCGCAACAACAAGTAGGATCGCTTTGTTCCAACTGAGTAGATTGAATTTTCGAATAAGTAAGAACATCGAAAGGAAGCCAATCAGAATTCCACCTTGTAAAAACACCAACTCCTTGATGTTGGCTTGTTCCATGAAATGAAACCAGCCAATGCTGAAAATCTGTCCAAACTTGTATTTTTCAACCCCGGAAAGAAGAGCCAGATTCACTAGGGCTAGAAGTAAAATTGATCCTATAATAATGTAAGCAAATTGCTTTCGTCTTTTTTCTGATGTCACTATATGTTGAAGTGAGAATCCAGCGGAAATCAAGAAGAAGAACAAGGCAAATAATCGGAAGAGTGATGGGAATCGGAACAGATCCATGAAAGGCAAGTACGTTGTCCAAGTTCGGACAGGAAGTGCTTGACCCAATGAAATCAGAACAAACAACACACCCACCGCAAAGTAGATTCGTGCATTTTTCGGAGCATCTTTTCGGAAAATCGTAGCGAAAATTGTCAATAATAGGAGTACCCCGAAATAGCAATTTGTCATGGAGAAATCGGCACCCCAAAATGCTTGATCATTTTTTGCAGTCGCAAGTGGATAGATATAGGATGTCAAGGCCTGTGGAGTTAAGGAACCAGTCAATGTATTCCAAATATCAGCGCGATCGTTCAATCCAGTCCCGCGATTAATCAACGGTGCCATATCGAAGGCTGCAATTAGAACTACGGCACTCATCAGGAGAAATAGTCCTGCTGAGATTCCAAAATAGAGCCACTGTTTTCGATAGAATTTATAATTTTTAGTGCGAATTTGTTTCCAAGAATTCACTGCGAAAAAGCCGAATAAGATGTAAACGGTAACGATGAACATGCCAGGGTATCCTCCAGACAACAGGAAAAATAATACAAGTGCCAATTGAACTCCAGTACGAAATTGTGGGTTTGATTGTAATCTCAAGAAATACATCAAAATCCACGGAAGCCAAGTCGCGCTAACCACCCAGCCAACGTGTTGCGCATTTCCAATCATCAATCCTGAAAGCATGTATCCGATTGCACAAGCAACGATTACTGTTCGGGTGAATCCAAATTGTTTAAGGAGAAAATAAAATCCCAATCCACCTAAATAGAGGTGAAGTAAGTACTCAAAATGAAGAGCACCAATTGAATACCCGCCGAAAATTAAGCCGACGCCCCAGCTGATGGGATACCATGTTCCAGGATCACCCATTTGTGAAAACCCAGCATTGATAAATGGATTCCACAAGGGTAGTTGGTTGTTGGAAAGTGTATCTGTAATGAAATATTTCCAGGGCAAATAAAGATCCATCGCGTCCCATTTCATCACCGCTTGACCGAATACAAGAGGCCATAATGCAGCAACTAATACCAAAAGTAGGATGCTTGCATCAAAATATGTGGAACGCTGCTGATTCATAGAGAATCGAAAGTACAAAACTTTATCGGGTACTGATTAATCTTATTTTTTGACACGTAGAATTCAAAGACTGGACGTATATGTGTGTGTTCTATCGCGTGAATAGTGAGATGTTTTGATTAATTTCAAAAGTAGAATTACGCAACGAATTGAATGTGAATTCGTTAATGTAGTAAAGAAACCTCCTTATGAAAATCGTTTACTCCTTGCTCGGCTTTTTTTCTCTTTTATTGAACTTTGATGTACAGTCTCAATGTTCCGCGGATATTGTTGCTCCATCAATGGCTATTTCAAATTGTACTGGTCCGCAAATAGGAGCCACACAAACAGGACCTGGACCTTATCAATACGTTTGGTCGTCTCCAACAATTACGTTCTCTTCTACAACGGTTGGAGATCCATTTGTTTCCTCTACAATTCAAGGATGGCAAACAATTACATTGATTCTCGTTGATAATAACAATTGCACCTCTGTTGTTACTGATTCTATTGAGTTCATTGCTCCAGATTCGACTTTCAATCTAACATATTGTGCGCTTCCCGATTCTATCTGTACGTTCAATACGCCTCTTTCCAATTTAGGATGGACGTATACGGACACATCAGGTGTATCTATTTCTTTGCCTTCCACTGATTGTGCCCAAATCGTCGGGCCGGGTGTGTATACATTCTCAGGTATTTATCAGTCAAATTGTACGGTAATTCACACGTACAATGTAACCGAAGATTGTGGAGGGTGCAGCGCAACTATCATCGCTCCGGAAGTCGCTATTTCGAATTGTAATGGACCACAAATTAATACAACGGCAACTGGACCTGGTCCATATCAATACACATGGTCTTCTCCAACATTGACGTTCTCTTCAGCTACGGTGGCTGATCCAACTATTTCATCAACAACTAATGGGTGGCACTATTTTTCAGTACTAATAGTCGATTCTGTGAATTGCACTTCTTTTGTAGAAGATTCAATTGAGTTTTTTGCGCTAGATGCAACATTCAATCAAACGTACTGTACATTCCCTGATTCTATCTGTACAATAGGTATTCCTGTTTCCAATTTGGGATGGACGTATACGGACACTCTGGGGGTAGCGACTAATTTGGATTCGACAGATTGTATCCAAATTGTAGGGCCAGGGGTGTATGAATTCTTCGGTATTTATGAGTCGAATTGTACCGTCATTCATACGTACAACGTAACACAAGACTGTGCAGGAATCTGTAGTGTAACTATCGACATCCCAACAATAGCCATTTCGAATTGTACAGGACCTCAGATCAATGCAATCGCAACTGGACCTAGTCCTTATCAGTACAGTTGGTCTTCGCCAACAATAACGTTTTCATCAACGACGATTGCTGATCCAACTATTTCCTCGACTACTGAAGGTTGGCAATACATTACCGTACTAGTCGTCGATTCAACGAATTGTACTTCAATAGTGACAGATTCAATTGAGTTTTATCCACTTGACACCACATTCGTTCAAACTTATTGTTCACTTCCAGATACGATTTGCGCGCTTGAAACTCCACTTACTAACTTAGGTTGGATGTACACTGATACCTTAGGCGTAACGATTACTTTGGCGTCAACGGATTGTATTGAAATCGTGGGACCTGGTGTTTACGAGTTCTCAGGAATCTACGAATCAAATTGTACGGTAACTCACACCTACAACATAACACAGGATTGTGGAACAGGATGTAGTGGGGAAATTGATGCTCCAAATGCGGCGATTTCGAATTGTACTGGTCCACTGGTTATTGGAACATCAACAGGCCCTGGCCCGCATCAATATTCATGGTCTTCACCGACATTGACATTTTCCTCGACAACGATTGCTGATCCACTTGTCTCCTCCACAACACAAGGTTGGCAATATATTTCTGTGGCAATAATTGACAGTAACAACTGTACTTCTTTTGTAACTGATTCTATCGAGTTTTTTGCTCCAGTCGATACGATCTATCAAACATATTGTACACTTCCAGATTCTGTGTGTGCGTTTGATGCTCCAATTCAACAGTTTTTGGGATGGACGTATACTGATTTGTCTGGAAACACGACAACTTTGCCATTGACAAGTTGTGTTGATATTGTAGGGCCTGGTAATTATGTCTTCACAGGAGTGTATGAATCGAATTGTACAGTAATCCATACATATGTGCTTGAAGAGGATTGTGGTGGCGTTGGAATAGAGGAGGATGTTTTTGATGAATTCGAACCGCTTATTTTCCCAAACCCAGCTACTTCTGAAATAAATGTAAGGTTACCTAGTACGAAATGCGACCGGTGGGAAATTATTGATCTCTTTGGCAAAACATGCCTTTCTGGAACATCTGATCAAAGCCAATTCAAGATAGGACTTCATGATATCGCAACAGGTACTTACTTTGTACGTATTTGGAACGATGGCTCAATGTCAAACAGTGTAATCATCAAGAAATAAGTAGCTTTAAGGCAAACTAGATCAACTATGAGAGAAGGCCTTTTGATAATCGCAGTCATGTTCGGTATGAATGTCGTTGCGCAAACAGAGAAGCAAATAACGAAAGTCACAAACTCCACTTGTGAGTGTTTGCAGGATAAAGGCATTGAGTCGGGAGACATGAATAAGCTCCAAATGGAACTTGGTATTTGTATGTTGGCGGCAATGGGAGAAAATAATATCTCAATAGATGTCAATGATCCAAGTGAAATAGAAAGTTTTGGTGAAAAAATCGGGATACAATTGGCATATTCATGTCCGAAATTTTTGGAGATTATTGGGGAAATGGTGGAGGAAGATCCTGACATGTTGAATGATATAATGGATGCAAGGGACGAACCAAGTTTGGAAATCAGTACTGGAATAGTTTCTGAGGTGAAGTCGGATGATTTTGTGACGCTTAAAATCAAGAATATTTCAGGTAAGAAAGAGACATTCTTTTGGATGCAGCATTTTGAAGGATCGAGCTTATTGGAAAATGGTGGAAGCGCTATTTTACAGAAGAATGTATATATCGAATACGAGACGATAGAGGTTTATTCCCCGAAATTGGAAGATTATATAGACCTTAAGATCATCCGATTCTTATCGATCGAGGAATAACTAAATTTATTGTCAAGAGTAGAAGGATGTTTTCCAGTATCGATTCTGAATAACATTCTCCTCTAATTTTTCTAGAAAGGTTCGATTTTTGTTTCTTTGCGCTCATGAGGTTATTTCTTCTTACTTCTTTCTTGTTTCTAGGTTATGCTAATGCACAGGTTTTGGATAATCGCATGGGCAATGCATTTACCGACAAACCCTTTTTTAATGAGGACTTCGTAAAGCGGAATCGCTTGAAACGTTTGAACGGAACATACACGTACAAGAACCAGGGAGGATCAATGCGCGAAACAAAATTCAAACATGTTTTTGAGTTTGATCGCCAAGGAAGGTTGGTTTCGACCTATGAAACGCGCACTGATGACGGCACAAAAGATACAGCTTGGAATATCTATGAGTACGACGAGTTCGGATTTCTTGATCTACACCGTAAAACGGATCAAGATGGGTTTACATCGGTTCGTTATACCAACGATTCTCTCGGAAGGGTCATCAAGGAAGAATATATTCGAGAAATAGATAGTAACGGACGCATTATTCAAACACTTTCCTTCAACGAAGAACGGATTGAATATACTGTATTCGACAAACAAACGAAATGCACGCGTTACAACAATTATAATTTACCCTATTTGGATGAGTTCTTCAATTACAATGATCTAGGCTATTTGATCAGTCGTGAAGAACGAATCAAAATGACTTCGTCTGTTTATACGTACTCACACGAATACAACGACAAAGGGAAATTATCTGCGATTAAGAAAACAAGTAACCGTGCCAGCGGAATTTTAGAAGAAATGACGTTCAAATACGATGACCTTGGGAATCTTTTGGAAAAACGAATTTATCGGAATGGAGAATTTACCACAGATATTCAGATCATTTACAACAGCAAAACAAAATTGCTATCGGCAGTATTAACGAAACAAGTTAGTACTGGGTTCATGACCATTATTCGGTTTAAGAATTACGAATTTTTCTAGTTCAACCGTCCTTCGATTGCGAAACGCACCGTTTCTTCTAAGGAATAGAATTCTTCATTCAAGTCAGATTTCACTTTCTCGTTGTTATACTCTCGCTTAGAGAATAATGTGTTCACCGTTTCTTTGGTGATTGACGGTTGTTTTCTCGTGAAAAATGTAAGGAACCCAAGCACACGTCTAGCGAAACTCACCATCCATCTTTTAACAAGTTTCCTTGGGGGTTTTACCTTGAGCTGCTTCGTTACTTCATCCATGAGTTCCTTGAATGACTGGTTACTTCCTGTACATAGATAACGCTCGCCTTTTATGTCAGACTTCATGAGCTTGATCATGATCCGCGAAACATCTCTAGCATCAACAGTCGCATTTGCTCCTGGCGGATAGTACTTTGTTCCCTTTCCAAGTGTACGCAGTAGTGTGAGCGAACTATCGTTCCAATTTCCGGCACCTAGAATCACACATGGATTTACAATTACGGCATCCAAGCCCTCTTCAAACCCTCGCCAAACTTCTTTCTCCGCAGAATATTTAGAAATAGAATATCCAGTGGTGGTTGGGGTGTTTTTCCAACTAGTTTTCTCTGTTACAATTGCTTTTTCTGATCCACCAATTGCAGCGGTTGAACTAACGTAGCACAATTTTTTAATTCCAATGGTCAAACCAACGTTCACGATATTGGTGGTTCCTTCACGGTTAATCTTAATCAGTTTGTTGAAGTCGCGTTTGTGAAAGGAGACGAGTGCTGCGCAATGGTAAACCACATCACAGCCAATCATGAACTCCTCTAATGAGACAATATCCAGTAGATCACCTTGCACCCATTCAATTTTCTCAAAACGCTTCATCCCATTTTTTGGATCGAAATGTTGGAAGAACTGTTGAAGTTGAACTCGTTTGGGCTCTGATCGATAAAGCGCTCGAATTTGAATGTCATCTTGACATAGATCGAACAACAATTGCGATCCGAGAATACCTGTTCCACCCGTTACGAATATCATGCGACTAAATTACGATCTTTAACGGAATTCAGGTTTCAAAAGCTCGTCTCATTTTTAAGAGGAACGGGTAATCTCCGAAATTGAACGTTTCGTCGAAAACAATGTGCAATTTCCTATTACTGGCGAGTATTTATTTTGTCAGAACAAATGAGATGTCGTTACTTTGCAGTATGAAATTATTTTTAGTTTCTCTACTAGTAATACTCTCCCTATCATCGTGCAAATCTGAGTACGAAGAACGTCTTGAGCAAGCACGCGCGCTCAAAGTGCGTTTGTCCCTCGTTCAATCAAATATTTCAATGAATGAACAGTCAAACCTGTCAAGTGAAGTTGATCTGTTGCACGAGGAAATTCAGTTTTTAGCGAAGGTTTCCGGAAACGAAAAGCTCTTTTTAAAAGAGGTATATAACGACTAGAGTTTTAATTCAATACTGGGGTTCCAATAGTGTTTGTCGTAATCGACAACCTGATCTTTCTTGACCTGAATTTTTTCAGCGTTGAGCAACTCCTCCATCCTAGTTGGAGAGGAGAAGTGCATTCTTCCTGTCAACAATCCGATACGGTTCACAACACGATGAGCGGGTACATCTGGGTGTGAATGTGCTGCATTCATTGCCCAACCAACCATTCTACTAGATCGAGGCGCACCTAGGTATTTGGCGATTGAACCATAGGAAGTGACGCGCCCTTCAGGAATAAGTCGGACTACGTCATAGACATCTACAAAAAAATCCTTGCTTTGTTCACTAAGTTTCATTCCTTGAAAATAAGGAAATCTTACCATGTTTTGGAAAATGCTTGAATCTACTTGTGTTTAAACAGTCCTATGATTTTCTTGCGTTTCCAAATACCGAGAGCAATTAATCCAGCAAACAGTAAGGGCCAGATTGAGATGAAGCCTAAAAGAATAACCTTAACGGCCTGCCAACCTGTTCCGAAAGATTCACCAACTTCATCAGAATAATTCTTTTCGAAGCGTTCAGGAGAATCCACATATTTTACTTTTTCATACATGTTTATCGTCACTGTACTCAAATCTACGCGGTTATTTAAAAAACGTAAACGGCCTTCTTTTGCTTCAATTTCTTCTGTGATTACACGGATAGCTTCTTCCGCTTCGATAATATCTTTAACAGATCCCGTTTTGGTCTTCAATACTTCTATATAGCGATCGCGTACTGCACGTTTGGCTTTTAGACGGGCTTCTATGTCAACAAACTCCTCAGTCACGTCTTGAGACGAGATATCTGCGCGATCCATGAAGATTGATTCTCCTTTAATTGCGCTTACGAACAACTGAAATTTAGAATTTGGAATTCGGACGGTGATGGTATTTGAGATCCGATACGTATTATTGGACAAATTCATGTCAGAAACAAATCCGCCATATTTCGCACTTAATGCATTGATTTCTTCGGTAGATTTATCCACACTTTTCACTTGAAATTCAAGATCAGCCGTCCAAATCAGTTTGCGATTTTCGTGTACCTGTTCTTTACCTCGTTTCAAATTCGGTTGATAAGAAGCTTCTGTTGAGTCAAAGCTTTTTGAAACCTTGCTTTCGGATTGCGCTCGATCGCTTCCACAGGAAGAGACGGTCAATAATGTAAAGGCAATAGCTGCAGTGAAAGTGCGGTGTAAAAATTTCATAGGTGTTGATTTTATCAAGTGTAGTTCTGTACAGCATAACGCATGAATTGTTCAACGTTACGTTCAAGAATGACTCAATATCCCCAGAAATGGATTGTTCGAAAAGAGCAATAGTTGGATTTTTTGGCGTTCGAGCGGGCTATTCGTTGTAGTCCAGACAAAAACGTCTGGAGCTGCCACTGCTATCCCTAACGCTTGTGATCACAATAAGTATCGGGAATCCCATTTCGCGTTGGATTTTCGCAGATACACTTGACTCTTCGAACACATGCTACAACCTACTCCCAACTTCATTCAACGGTAAAACGACCAAATAAACCAAAATTTCCTGGATAATTACCTATCCCCAACTTCATCTAAGAGCAAGAGAAAGTAACACTTTCGAGAGTGAGCGGAAGTTCACCTACGATCTGAAAATCTGAAGATCGAACAGCGCAGCGATCTAAAGCAAAGCTTACGTGACAATTACCTATCCCCAACTTAATCTAAGAGCAAAGCGATCTGAAAATCCGAGGATCGAACAGCACAGCGATCTAAAGCAAAGCTTACGTGACAATTACCTACTCCCAACTTCATCT
>NVXP01000071.1 GCA_002733985.1 Fluviicola sp.
TTACGCAAATTAAGATGATCGAATTAAAGAATCTACATATCGGTTATTCTGAAAGCATTTTAGAATGTGAGAACATCAAACTAGAATGTGGCGAGGTATATATTTTGGTCGGAAAAAATGGAATCGGGAAATCAACCCTCCTGAAAACACTTTCGAAGCAAATCTCGGCCAAATCAGGTCAAATATTACTCGAAGGCAAGGAAATACGCCAAGTTTCAACTAGTGAGCTCCCTAAATTGTTGTCTTTTGTACCGATTCATTTCCCCCACATGGATTACGTGCGTGCGCGTGAATTCATTTCAGCAGGACGAGCTCCCTACACGAATGCAATGGGTAAATTGACAGAAACAGATTCTGAGGAAATTCAACACGCAATCGACTTGCTCGGAATTAAATCCTTGGCGGATCGTTTCACGTCTCAATTAAGCGATGGAGAGAAGCAACTCGTGGCAATAGCAAAAGCCGTAGCTCAAAAAACTTCGATTATTCTACTGGATGAACCAACAGCATTTCTAGATTATTCAAATAAGAAAAAAGTTCTAGGTCTATTAAAGGAAACGGTATCAAAGCTCAATAAGTGCATTGTTCTTTCTGCACATGACATTGATTTATGCCTAGAGTTCGCTTCAAAATTTCTGATCGTTAATTCAACTACTCGAAAACTGGAATTACACACGTCTCCAACAAAGGCAGAGTTGCTTAAAATTGCATTTAACGAAACTAATTAGATCGTTTCCTTATTTTAGAGGGATGATTCCACCTCCATTCAGTGCTGACGAATATGCAAACATGTCGATTGAAGAGATCCACAATGCGATGAAAACTGGTGAGACTTCCTCTTTCAAGCTTATTGCCGCGTATTTCAACCAAATAGAACGAATCAACCCTCAACTGAATGCTATAATATCACTCAATAAGGAAAACGCACTAAACGAAGCAATACACGCAGATACCGTACTCAAAACGAGCAAAGACATTGGATGCTTACATGGAATTCCAATTACGATCAAGGACAATGTAGAAGTAGATAAAATCTCTACTACCGCAGGGTTTAGGCCTTTCAAGGATCACATTTCATCGAGCGATGCTCATTTGGTTTCTCTACTCAAAAAAGCAGGTGCGATTATCATTGGTAAAACAAATCTTCCCGGACTTACTTACGACCTCCAAACCAACAACCAATTATTTGGACGAACGAATAATCCTTGGAATATCCACCATACTTCAGGCGGAAGCAGCGGTGGATGTGCGAGTGCTATTGCAAGTGGTATGTCACGTATTTCTTTCTGTAATGACTCTGGAGGGTCGATCAGGATTCCTGCTCATTTTTGCGGAATTTATGGATTCAAAGTATCATTGGGTGGAATCAATCCGAGCGGAATTATCACACAGGTCCAAAAGAAGTTGGGTCGGTTAAAAATGCGTACACTTTTATCCGCAGGCATGATGACTCAATCAGTTGCAGACATTAAAATCGCATTGAATATCGTTGGAACAAACAAATTGACTCCTCCTCCAAGAAAAGATATTCCTGCAACTTCGATAAAATTGCTTTGGATTGACGAACTCCCAGGATTCGAAGTTGATAATGAGATTAAACATGCACTACTCGAGCTTCGCTCTACACTCAATAAATCAGGTGTTAAAATTGAGACTTTCTCGAATGAACAATTCGACTTTCTAGAAACCATTCGACTTTGGGGACACCTTTCAAATTACGAGACAGGGAATGAACTACCAAAGATTGCGCGTTCAGCTGGGAGTCTGATTATGCGCAGGAAGTACAATAAAATCCCAATGTACACAGACCTGTTGAAACCAATCAGCATTAAGAAGTACCGAGTGCTACGTAAGCATCACGAAACGGTGAAAAAGCAATTCGAAACATTACTTGAAAACTATGATGGCTTAATCATTCCAGCAGCATCCATTTTGGCATTTCCGCATCAAAAACCAGATCGCAAACTCGGACACTTGGGAATTTATACTACGCCCTTGTCTGTCAACGGAAAAAATGTTCAATACGCAATTGCAGCTCAATCCTATGCCTTGCCATTTAACGTTCTCGAATCACCGGTGCTTAGTCTTCCAATTGCCTTGAGCAAGGACAAGCTCCCTATTGGAATTCAGCTTGTTGGTAAAAAGAACAAAGATTTTGAATTATTAGAAGTCGCTTCAACCTTGGATAGGCTCATCACCTCAATTGGGAAACCTGAGATATAGGATTACGCTTTACGCGATTTCACTACCCAATACAATCCTTTTGCATTCGAGATCATTTCTGAAATCATTAATTGGATCGTGATGTGCTCCAAAAAGGCCAGAATCCCCCAAATCAGCATGAAATAATAGAAAGCCGTGATAAATCCATAGGAGAACAATACGACAAAGAAGATTCCTTGAATGTAACCCCCAATTTTCCAGGAATATAAGTGGAAACTCGGCATCCGTCCAAATTTGATCAAGGCCAAAACATGAGCGAGTATGAAAAGACCAATAAAAATGGAGAAGGAAAGAACATGCGGTGCAAAATCAGCTGTTTTGAACATGTAAATCCCCAAAAACACGAGTAAATAAGTCCCAAAATCAGCAATTGAGTCAATTTTAGCTCCAATTTTCGTTTGAAGGTTAAACGCTCTTGCAATTAGCCCGTCCAAAATATCGGTGATAAAGTTGATCAAAAGCAACCAAAAAAATATACGCTCATAACCTTGAATCGCGATATAGACAATCACAGGAAAGGAAAGCAGACGATAAATCGAAAGGATATTCGGGACGTTTAGTGGTATGGACAGCTTTTTTATCATGGTTTTCAATCTAAAAATAGTAAATTTAAGCTGCGTCGAGAAAGTTGTGTTTCACTAATAGTTGGACTGAACTTTCTTTTCGTATTAACTGTCCACTGATGAACTACATAGATATCTCCGTTCTTGCGATAAGCTTAACTGTAATCCTTTCAGGAGTTTATGTCAATTTTCAGCGGAAATCTGATGATAGTGAGAAACTAAAAGTTGCCACGGATAATACCCTCCTCATTTTCAGAATTGCAGTACCCGTTTCACTCATCACTAGCATTGCCATTTATTTTACCCGATGGGGAAACCTCGGTTTTAATCCGTCCATATACCTAGGATTTGTATTGGCTGCGCTGGGGATTTTTGTTCGTTGGTATTCGATTCACAGTTTAGGCAGATCTTTTCAGGTGAATGTCACCATTATGAAAGATCAACAATTGGTAACCAATGGCATCTACAAACGGATTCGACATCCAAGCTACACAGGACTTCTGCTTTACTATCTTGGATTAGGCTTAGTCATGCACAATTACATCAGTATTCTCATTCTTCTCATCGGCCCACTGTTTGCGGTAGCCATGCGGATAAGAAAGGAAGAAGCATTTCTTGCCGATCATTTCGGTGAAGATTATATAGTGTATTCTAAATCTTCAAGTCGACTAATCCCATTCATTTATTAGCTGAACAATTGGAAACAAAGGACTCTACATATCAACCACATGTATCTCACTCTCGACCAAAATTAGGTCGATTGCTGAAGGCACTTTCTTTGGACAAACAATTTGTTCGAGGAAGCGGGAACTTCATTTATCATAGAGATTCTGAAAGAAATGAAATTCGCGTGAGTGATTATATTGGTGGATATGGATCGCTATTGTTGGGACATCATCATCCAGAGTTGAAACAACTAGCCATTGATTTGTTAGAAAATCAAATTCCTCATCACGCTCAGATGTCTTCAAAATCAGCCGTGCAAGAATTGAGCGCATTTATTTCAGATGAAATAGGGAGGAAATCAGGGGGGAAATATATCACAACACTCGCAAATTCAGGTGCAGAAGTTGTAGAAGCTGCGATTAAACATGCCCGCTTAAATTTCAGTAAAAACAAAGACAAATTAATTGATCGCCTGCATCGAGAAATCCACGGCATCAATCATCATTTCAACATAAACAAGAATAAGTTTGAAGTAATTGTGGACGATCACACATTCCATGACTTCGAATCGTTCAAATCGCATTGCATTAATGAATTTCACGCTGTGTACAATGACTGTTCACCTGTTCTCTTAGCACTTGAGCAATCTTTTCATGGTAAGACAACAGGCGCACTTAATTTAACATCACACGAGAAATTTAGATCAGGATTTCAAACGAACGACAAAGAGAAATCACAAGTAGCATTTTTCGAGCCGGAACAAAAAAGTGTAGAACGCATTCTTGCAAACCTTCTCCGAACAGTCAGCTTACCCAAATTACATAAGGGTGTGGTCAAATTTGAAGACACGGATGTTTTGATGTGTTTAGGAGTCATTGTTGAACCAATTCAGGGTGAAGGTGGAATTCGTCCGGTTGCTGAATCATTCCTCTCTTATCTTCGAGAAAAAACGAGGGCCTTGAAAATTCCTTTAATTTTCGATGAAATTCAATGTGGATCGTATCGAACAGGAACGATTGTTCATTCTCTCCAATTAGAAATTTACGCAGATTATTACCTGTTGAGTAAATCATTTGGTGGTGGACTTGCGAAGAACGCAGCATTGATTATCGACGAGAAACAGTATCACGAAGGATTTGGTCTTGTCCATACTTCGACGTATTCAGATGATGAATATTCAGCCAAAATTTCACTAAAAGCACTGCAAATAGCGAAATCTGAAGTTGAAACTATTCACGCAACTGGAAAACTCATTGAAAATCAGTTGAACGAGCTTCAAAAGAACTATCCAAACGTGGTCAAATCTGTTCGAGGAGCAGGATTGATGTGGGGAATTGAGTTTTTTGATCTTGATCTGAGTGAGAATTACAGTTTTCAAATGTTCTCTCGTTCAGGATATTTGAATTATCTCTATTGTTCATATTTACTGAATCAATGGGACGTTCGATTGGCTCCTACTCTGTCTGATCCTCATACTTTGAGAATATTGCCAAGTATATTTATTTCGGAAGAAGAGATCCAGGCATTCGCAACAGCGCTTGAATCACTTTCACAAATTATCCAAAACCGTGATTTCTATAAATTGATCGAACATCTTGTTCCTCCTAATCAACAAAACTTAAGACCTCTTCAGGATTTTGGTCGCAAGAATGTAATCGTTGAGACGGATAGTGAACTTGAAACTTCTGTTGGGTTTATTTCGCATTACATCAATGAAGACGGCGTGAGAGATGGCGACCCAAGTATGGCCATTTTATCGAATGAGGCAATCAATGAGTTATTGGAATCGGTGATAGAAATTTCCGTTCCCATTCTTCTTCATGGAAGAAAAATTTCTGGAACATCTGGAAAAACAGTCAACGTTTATTTTGCGGGTATGCTATTCACAGCTGCTATGGCACGAGAGATGATGACTAAAAATCTGTATTCTGAATATGCTGATTTGTGCAATGACGCCGTTGACTTTCTCCACGGATCCTTCGAATGCTCACTTGTCGGATTGGGGCAATATTCTTCCGTCATTACGAAGAATGGAAAATCTATTCGAAACCCAGATGTATTCGTTACCACAGGAAATAGTTATACCGTGGGGATTGGCGTACAAGCGATCAATGAAGAACTTGCCTTGCGAATGGATAAAAGTAAACCTCTGACTTTGGGTATTCTCGGTGCAGCAGGAAATATTTGCTCAACCTACGTGAAGTGTTTTCTTCCTCATTTTTCAAGAATGGTACTGAAAGGAAGTGATGGCACTGGAGGCAAACTCAAAACACACCGATTCCTAAGGGAATTAACGAGCTACGTCTTTTCAGAAATGTTGGAAAATCCCAATTCTCGTTCGACAATTATTCGCGCGGATGTATATGATGTCTTAGCGAATTCACACACATATAGTGATCTCAAATCGGGTAAACTCGAATTGAATGATTTGAAATTAGTCGATAAAATAAGTGAAGAATTGGGATCGAAATTCCCCTTTCAGGTCATTGAGTCATTGGATGATTTACAACAGTGCGATGTTACGGTAGTTGCTACTAACAGCCCTGAGCCTTTCTTGTACAGCAGGTATTTCGCAAATGATTCAATTGTTTATGACATCTCTGTTCCTTTAAACAGTACGGATGAACTCATTCACAACAATCGAAACATAAAAGTAATCATGGGAGGAATTGTGCAACTTCCTTTTGACCAAACAATAACAATGCGCGCATATCCGCTTGGTACTGGCGAGGCCTTTGCCTGTATTTCTGAAACAATTTTACTTGGACTAGAGGATAAAATCTGTAATTTTTCCTACGGAAACCTGCAACCCTCTCAAGTATATGCTATGGATGAAATGGGAGCCAAACACGGATTTAAACTGAAAAAAAATAAATTTGAAACAATATTTTAAACGAGACAACTAATAGAAATGATTCATCTAATCTTAAAACTCCTTCTTGTTGCATCACCTGTTATTCTTGCCGCAATCTTTCACATGATTGTGGTTCGTTATAATTGGGTGAGTGTGACGAACTACCCACTGGATCACAAAGTGACGTTTCGATCGCATAGAATTTTCGGTAATAATAAAACATACAGAGGAGTGATCGTAATGGTAATAGCCTCGATTGCCTTAATGTATTTCTACGCGTCCATTGTTTCCTCTTCACCTTCCATCGCTGCGCTAAACTTACTGGATTTTGAACATTATTCTCCACTCGTTTATGGAGTGATTTATGGATTAGGGTATGTTATCGCAGAGCTTCCGAATAGCTTCGTAAAACGACAGTTGGGCATCACCGAAGGAAAATCGACCTCATTTATTCAACGACTTATTGATCAATTAGATTCTGTCGTTGTAATTCTGCTTCTCATACTCCCTATCTCTCATTTCACATGGAGACATTTTTGGTTAGGGATCATTTTCTACGGACTTCTGCATCTGGCAATAAACTATCTACTCTACCTATTAAAACTGAGAAAAGAACCATACTAAAACTACAATCATGATTACTATTTATTCATTTGATAAGTTACCAGACGAAAATTTTGGAGGTAAGGCAAATAGTCTTTCAACCTTGTTTAATAATGGATTCAATGTTCCGAATGGATTCGTGATTCCATCGTCTGAAATAGAAGCGGTTTTTGTTTCCTTCACTCAAAATGAACACATGCCAGCGGAAGAAAAGCGTGTATTTGTGGAGACTTGTACGGAACATTTCACTCCACTTATTGAAGATTCTTGGTCTGAGCTGAAGAAATTCTTTCCTGCAAATACAAAAGTTGCTGTTCGAAGTTCAATCAACTTAGAAGATGGATCAATGTTCTCTTTTGCAGGACAATTCACGACTATTTTAAACGTGAGTTCTTTCGATAGATTTGCCACCGCAGTATTAGAGTGTATCGCCTCAACATACAACGAAGTCGCCTTATCCTATTGCAGTAACAATGACATCGATTGCGACCAGCTTCGCGTGAACCTTATTGTTCAGGAAATGGTTAATCCTGATCACGCTGGTGTCTGTTTTACCATCAACCCTTTATCTGGAAATGAAAAGGAGATCATGATTGAAAGTATCAATGGTTTAGGAGAAAATTTAGTCCAAGGAACCGCTACCCCAAGTTCGTATAAAGTGAACTGGTACGATGACACAATTACTCAACTTAATCAAATTGAGGTCTCGTCGATTGCAGATTCTTCCATCAAACTTATTGTTGACGAAGCATTAAAAATTCAGCAACATTATGGATTCCCTGTAGATATCGAATGGGCACTAAAAGAAGGAAAACTGTATATTTTGCAGGCTCGGCCRATGACTGCCATTCATTTTAGCACTTCAAATGATTGGACCAACGCCGATTTGAAAGATGGCGGAATTTCATCAGAGATTGCTACGCCATTTATGTATTCGCTCTATGAACGCGCATTTGAAACAACGATGTCGCCCTATCTAAAATCCGTCAAGATTCATCCGACATACACGCCCGAAAAATGGTTTACTCAATTCATGCTTTACTCCTACTGGAACTTAAGCGCCGTGAAAGATGGTGTTAAGAAAATCCCAGGATATGTCGAGCGTGATTTTGACAACGATTTAGGAATTCGACCGCAGTATGAAGGAAAAGGACRTATCACAAAAATAAATGCAAAAAGTATCGTAAACGGGATCCAGGTGCTTCTTGCGTTGAAGAAATCCATCAAGGAAAAATTGCTGAATGCGCATACTGAACTTGCTCGATTGGAAGGTGTTTTGTCGAAATATCGTGGAGTGAATTTCACGGAATTATCAGACGCTGAATTAACCGCGAGCATTCAGAAACTGATTCAAACAGATTTCATCCGTGTGGAAGGAACCTATTTCGAGATGATCTATACGAATTCGAACAATACGACCTTGTTCAAAGAATATCTTGACAAGAAAAATAAATCAGGTGAAATCAACTACCTGAACCTTATCACTGGGCTCCAAAACGTTTCACACCTTCGACCAAGTTATGATTTATGGAAATTAAGCCGCGAAATACGACAGTCAGAATTCCATTCGTTTTTCAAAGATAAATCAGCAACCGAGCTGTATCAGGCCTATAAAAACAATGAAAACCTGCCTTTTCGAGAAGAATTGGACGCTTTGCTTACAAAATACAGTTACAAGAGTGAAAAAGAGCTACAAATTTTAGTCCCGAATTGGGATCAAAATCCAATGCAAGCATTTGCAACGCTATTTAATTTCTTGAATAAAGAAGATAGTGAGAGCATTCTTACACAAAGTGACCAACAACATCAAGTGTTTCAAAATGAACTAACGAAAGTGAGTTCGAAGAAGATGCGCAAGGAAATATTGAATCATCGAAAACTATTGTGGTTGAGAGAGGAATTTCGAGATACTTCCAGTCAGATGTATGGAGCTATTCGCACCATTTTTTATGAGCTAGGGAATCGTTTAGTTAAGCAAAAAGTGATTCAAGAAGTAGAAGATATTTTCTTTCTCTACCCAGAACAAATTTTGGAACTCTTCGCAGGTAAAAAGGAACACTTGGAACTGATTCGAAAGAATAAGATCATTCATTCAAGCTATCGCAATTTTGATCGGCCAGATGAGATTTGGATAGAACACATTGAGCCTTTGAAAAAAACAAGCAAGTCGAGTAAATTGTTCAATGGTATCGCTTGTTCAAGCGGAGTTATTGAAGGCAAAGCTTATATCGCAAGTTCTGTTGCTGAAGCGGAAAACATGCCAAATGGAATGATCATGATTACCAAGTTTACCGATCCAGCGTGGACCGTGTATTTCTCAAAAATTATCGGATTAATCACAGAAACTGGTGGAATGCTTTCTCATGGAGCAATAATCTCGCGCGAATATGGTATCCCGGCAATTTTAGCTGTTCCAGATGCATTAAAGTTGATTAAAACAGGTGATACTATTCGAATGAACGGATCTGATGGTTCGATCGAAGTATTGAAATGATTTATTGTTCCTCCGTGTTGACTCGCTCAATAATTTTCACCGTTCCGCGCTGTCCATCCATTTCGATAATGTCTCCAGATTTTACTCGCTTAGTGACATTTTCAACACTTACGATTACTGGAATCCCCATCTCCCGACCAACGATTGCGGTATGCGATAGCAACGATCCTTTTTCACTGATCAGTCCACTGGCTTGAGACATTAAAAAGACCCAACCCGGATCAGTTATTTCAGTGATAATAATCTTTCCAAAAACGTCCAAATCATAACTAGCTTCAACAATCACGATTGCCTCTGCCCGAATAACACCTTTCGAAACAGCTATTCCTTCCAATGCAGAATCGTTGTGACCCATTGTGGTTTTGTTCGCTTTGAAAATTGGTGGCACGTCTGTGTAAATTATTCGATCAGGCAATTCAGCATCCGCATCTCGCACAAACTCAACTTTACGTTCTACAATTCGATTCTTCAATAAATTGGTGTGGTCGCCTTTACAGATTGAACGAATTTCATCGCTATTCATGTAAAATATGTCATTCGGATCTGAAATGAGGTCTAACTTCAATAATCGAAGACCGATTTCCCCATAAATATCCTTGACTGCTCCATAAATTCGAGTTCGACAAAATCGCATGTCCTCTCGGTTCCGAGTTCCATAAGCAGCTGTTCGAATGGCAAACTTGAAAAAGTGCGATCGAGGACTCCACCATCGATGAGCACGTTTCATTAAATCACTGGAAACAGCAAGGTTTTCTTTCTGCTTTTGCTTATAATCCGCCAGGCTACCTTGTGACTTCAATTGTCCTTTCAACAAGTCCATAAATTTCCATGGCTCCTTTCGAAATGACGGGTTTTCAAGTTTCAATTCAGCAAGCGTTCGATCTCCAAAGCGATCAATGTGCTTTCGAATTCGATTGGAGAATCCACCAAGTTCATCATTTTCTAATATCTCCCAAATTGACTTCGTGTCCTTTTCAAATAACTCACGTAAAATAGAATCATTTAAGATTTCATCCTTCAATTTGAGAACTTCAACAATGGAGATTTCAGATTCAGACTGGTGAATCCCCGAAATGAGATCGTTTGCCAAGTCTTTAGAGCCAAGTTTCCTTCGTTCGATTCCTTTTTGAACCCAATCAAAACTTTTGAAGGTCATTAAATCATTGATCAAGGTCAAGTACCAGAATTCAAAAAACGCACTGGACGATTCATCCATGGTATCACTCAATTCAGAAAGACTCAGCTTTTCCAAATCAAGGCTTCGCAATGCCTGATAATTCTCTGTGAAAAGTTCAAAAAATTTCTTGTTACCACGCTTGTAATTTAAGATCCTCCAAAGTGTGGATGCGTAGACCTTCAATTTATTTCCGAACGAGAGCTTTAATTCGTCACTAGGCGGTCGTTTTAATCCTACAGCCTTCTCCCAAGATTCGATCGACTTTTTGGAGCTAAACACAAGTGTGATCATCTTGTACCAATTGTCCAAACGATAATAAATTCGCCCTTGATGATAGCCTAGAAGATCTTCAAACATTCCATCAGAAGAATCCAAGATGCGCTTGGGAATCCAAAAGGCTTTTGATGCTCCTTGAAATGCCTTTTCATACGCATTTCTGGCAAATGAAAACGTCAGCGGTAAACTGATTCCAGGATAGCTTTCTACGATATTCGTGTTGTCTAGCAGTTTAACTTCTGAAAGGTCAACACTGGTCACAGGACGCATTTGTAGCATAAATAATTCGCCAGTATCATCGAAACAAAACTCAATATCGGCAATTCGACCCAGCATCTTTTCGGCCTTCGTTAGAGCATCATACACTGACTCTATTTCCTCATCACTCAACGCAGCTTCATTGACTAGTTTAGCTGGAACCTCTAATCTCCTTAAACCCTGATTCGATTCATAGGATAAACAGTGAGTTTTACTTCGTATAGTTTTGGAAACACGGCGATTCTGGCGATTAATCAAATAAGTATCTGATTCAACTTGATCAGACACTATTCCTTCTCCAATTCCATACCCCGCGACAATTACCGCATCCGCCAAATTACCTGAAGGATTCATTGAAAAACCAACCCCAGATTTCGTTGCGAAAATCATTTTTTGAAGAATCACAGCGAAATCAACGTCCAGTAAACTTACTCCTTGCTTAATTCGGTAAGCAATCACACCCAAACTCCAAGCCGATGCCATGCATGCTTTTATCTTGTCTAGGACTTCATCGCGTTTCACATAAAGAAAGGTCGCATGTTGCCCTGCAAATGACGTGTTCTCCCCATCTTCTGCAGCTCCAGATGACCGGACAGAAATCAATGCCTCTTCACCGAAATAATCATCAAACTCATTGAGAATTGCTTCTGTTTCAGTAGGCAAGAACTCATACGCTTGAATCGAACGTTGAATGGAAGAAACATACTTTTGTATCCTTTCTGCTTGAAGCTCACCATCATTAAAATCGATGAGATTTACACTACTATTTTTAAGGATTTCATTCAGGAGACTATTCGTTATTACAGCAAAAGGGGGAACCTTAAAATCAGCCTTTGACAATTGAACCAGATGATAGCCTTTCCCTCCAAGTTCTTTCGAAGTCAGATTCTGAATTTGATCATCGCTGGAACGAATGATTTTCATGAGCCTAGAATCGCTTCCTGATAACGAATAAAAACGTACACAAGTAGGGTCAGGAAGAACAAACCTGTATAAACGATTGCGACATTCTTCAGTATATTTCGATCAGGTATGGGTAATGCAATGAATCTGACAAATGCATAGGAAACAATGAGTAAGTAGAAGGCAACGAGGACAAAATAACTACTGTGAAGATCTAAGTGTTTGGCCAGAAACATACTTGCTCCCGCGGAAATCATATAAAGAATCAGAGGAATGACAGATGCGCCTTTTGGACCTAAAATTCGTGAAAACGTAGCGTATCGTTCAATCTCCTGACTTGGTGCTTTAATCTTACGAGCGACCTCCCATGCTGTGACGGGCAAAGCAAATGTCAACAGAAGAAAAAGGTGATTCATTTCAAATGAATTGTAGTCTAAACCTGAGGCAAGTGAGATGTGAATCAGCACAAAAATAATTGAAAGCGGCAATGGTTGATGCGTGATCATTGCAACGACGGGTTTCCGGATATGAAGTTCCTCAGCGAAGAAATATTTGAAGGTTCCTAAGGCATAAATCATCACTCCAATAAAGACCCAAATACTTGCTGGTGCAAGCCATACATTCACTACAACAAGGATACAAAAACTAACGATCGCCAGTCCATAAACATCTTGGATCAATACAGCACCTCTAGAAACAGGTCTATCTGGGAAAATATCATGGTCCAAATCGACATCCTTGATGTCATCAAATGTTCGAATCAGAAGCATATAGAAAAAGGCAGTCAAGGAACCAGCTACGGTATAACTATCCAGTACTGGATCTACTCCAGAAATTAGTTGAACCAAAAAGGACAGGCAAATGTATAAAATCACCGAAAACGGTGCGTAAGCTAAAATTGGAAATCGCTCAGTGAAATAGACCACCAGCCGGTGGGGTAATGCTTTGGTTAGGCTCATGATGTGAAGATACAATTTATTTGAATTCCTGAATTCTTATCAGGGCAATTTGTCCACTTATGTTGACAACAATAAGGCGGATTATAGATCGTATATACTTTACGATCAGCTGTCGTATATTTGAATTGAGCATGAGTTTAACAAAGACGATTTTCTTGGCACGATTCGAACACAATACTATTTCTTCTAAAAAAATGTTATTGAAGATAAGAAGGCGAATCAACCTACAGGAAATTTTCCTGTTGAATGACTATATTGCTCCCCGAGTTAAAGCATTTAACCACTTAAATCATCAGCAATGAAAAACATTTCAGATTTAACCTTGAAAGAAATGAAAAAGTACTTATCCAAGATTGGGGATAAGGAAGGAGCTAGAGAGATCAAGGAAATCATTAAGAAAGATCCGGATAAAGCAGATTTAAAGGTCTCTGAGACAATGGATAGCCAATTCAATCAAGTTTGGAAAATCAAAGAACATACGTACGGTTTTTTTGATGCCGAAAATGAAAAAGACGGTAAAATCCCATTGGTTAATGCCTTAACAATGGACGCTGATTTAAGTTTAAAAGGTGAACGTATTAACATTCGGATTGGTAACATATACGTTGAACGTTATCCGGGCATTTTTGGTGGCGATCACGAGATTTTGTTCGAATTTAAAGCGAAACATTCTCCTGAAGGAAGTTCTGAAGATGAGTCAATTCAGTATACTCAAAAATATACGCTTCGAAATAAAGGTGGAACAGGTAAAAGTGGACTTTCGGTGATGAAAGGATTGCGCGTTCCACATAACGGGATTGATTTCTACTTGAATACGATCTATCTAAACAACAAGAATGAAGAGAAATTCTTAAAATTCTTGGATAGTGGAATTTTCAATTCAGGATTAGAATTAATCGCCTCTGTAAACCCCGTTTTAAAGCAAGTTTCGGGATATGCTTCTGGAATTACTCAGTATTTAACTGATGAGAAGAAAAGCAAGATAATTCAGGAAATCGGACTGGGATTTGATTTCGCAGGGAATTCTGAGGTTGCAAGTTTGAAGAACGGAACCTATGTTGCCATTCAAGCACCTCGTCACAAAATGAACTGGTCAGATTGGTATTATGATAAAGACAGTTCCTTGTTAAAACCTTACGACGATTCTTTGGAAAGAATGCCATATAATCACATTACGTTCGTCATTTCAAAATATGAAGAAGACGAACAATAAACGAACTTAACACACTTCTAGTCAGAAAGTAATTCATGTCAAAAAAAGTAAAAGAGCTTCCAGTACTATTGCCGACAAAAGGTAACGTACGGTATTTCCTACGTGCGCTTTATTCGTTAACGAACTTCGTTAAGGCGTCCGTCGTTAGTATTAGCATTATTCTAGTGATCCTTATTTTGCTCACACAAATGGAGCAAGCATTCACAATGCTTTTAAGAATGATCGAAACAGGGAGAATATCTCTTCTCCTCTGTTTTATTCTAATTAACTTGTTGGCTGTAAGCTTATCCCACTACCCTATTTACACTTATTATGCTGGAAACATAAATCAAAGCAGGAAATATGTGGAATGGAAAAAGGAACGCCCGTTTGCAGTAAAATGGTTGAAATGGGTCGCTGTTTATACTTTCAAGCCGATCAATAACAAAGACTATGTCAAGGATATTTACGCCAACATTCTTAGGCAATTTTTAGGACTTTATGTCTATTTAGTTTGGGCGATTTTCATCTACTATACGTACCTCCCCAATTTGACTTACTCACTGGGAACTGTAGGAATTGCATTGATACAATGGGGCTCAGTTTTCCTCGCTCTTTTGGCCTTCTTTTCTTATGCTTATTACAAGCGGAAATTAAGTCCCCTACATTCAACAGTTGCTATTCGATCAGCAATCTATAAGAAAATAGGCATTTGCTATTTTTTCTCTTGCACCCTGTCCTTTGTATTAATGGTACTCGTGATCTTCAAAGGAAACTTGTTCAATCCTGGCGGACTGATTCTCTTGCTCCTCACCAACTTTATGATGATGCTTAACTTTTCGTTCTTTCGACTGGTTCGACCGCGGTTAAGACATGTACTGCGCAGTTTAAAGAATGATGGTCTTCGTAATTCAACCGCGTTTTTATATGTTCTTCGTAGAATTGAAAAATCATCCAACTACTTGGTCGTGTTTGTAATCGCCTTCTATAGTGCACTTCTTTCAATTATCTATTTCACCATAGCCAGTATTAATGGATGGCCTTTACCAAATGGAATCGTAATTGTGATGATCTATCTTTACTTCTATTTCTTTATCATCAGTTCGATAGGGAAATATTACTTTGTAAAGTACTCAATGGCCCAAAAGCAAAAGGAAGCAGGAGAAGTGATTACTACTCTTAACTCAGGCACGTTCCGCTATATGACTTCGATACTGATTCTTTTAGGAGGATTGCTCTTTCTCGGACTATTTACTGAATCTCATCTTAATGAACTGACTATTTATCCTGTTGACAAAAACGACGATGGAATTGTGTTTTCTGAATTCGAGGATCGCGTTAAGGCGATGCCCGATACTGTATTTTTTATATCATCCCACGGAGGAGGTTTGAAGGCAAATGCTTGGACTTTAATGGTTCTGGATAAGCTTCAAAAGTCGTCAAAGAACCAATTGATGAGTCAAACGGTCGCAATGTCTGGAGCTTCCGGTGGATCGCTAGGATTGGCCTTATTTGGAAGTATTCATAGCCAATTTGGCAATCAACCTGAGAAATTAAAATCGGTCATTAGTAAAATCACGTACGATAATTACGCTTCTGTGGATATCTCCATGCTGTTTGGTGCTGATTTTGCGCGTGTTTTTTATCCGTTGAATAAGATTTCTTCCTCGCACGACAGGTCGTATTATGGTATGCTGATGTATCAACGAAATTTGGGTAAGGAAGGCACGAAACTACTTGATACAACTTCTTATCGCCGCTATTGGAAGGAACTAGGAACAAAGAAGCAAGCACTTCCCGCATTGATCATGAATACAGCATCGACAAATGGAAAACGAGGAATCTTCTATTCAATCAATACGACAATGTTCGATTCGATTTTCCCTTATTCACAGAATCTTTCGGATTTAAAAATGGCAAATGGAAACGATGGCTCTATCTCATTTCTCCAAGCTGTCTCCACAACGAATCGTTTCCCAATCTTTAGTCCTGTTGCGAAAATCAAGGGGGCTGGACATTTCATTGATGCAGGAGCAATCGACAACAGCGGGATTCTAGGCTGTTGGGATTTATACCTCTACTTGTTCGATCGTGGAGTTTTAAAGAATAAAACCATCGTTTTTGTGGATATTGACAATAGTAAAAGTAGTTATGCAGAAATGCTGCTTGATCAATTTTTAGAAGAAACAAAACGGACGGATTTCCTAATCGATGAAAATGAAAAATCATCCATCGGTGCGAATTTACAAACTGGACTAAGTCTCAACAAGATTCCTGGGTATTTAAACGACTTCTTGTCTAACTATACTTCGAAAAAGGATCACCTGGAATACAAACGAATTGTGCTTCCTCATAAAGTATCTATTTCTGATATTGAAGGCGTGATTGATGGCGCATTTTGCAACTTCCCTGGAGGAAATTTCCGCGAAGAACTGACCAAATTTCTTGATAAACACAACACTCAAATACTAAAGTCAACTGAAAGTGAAAAAGGTTTCTTCCAAGATTGGGATTGTTATGAACCCGTTTTATCGCGGCAATTAAGTTATAGTAATATCACGTATTTTGATCGAATCATTTCGAGTAATTTCACAAGAATTGATGCTGTTTCTTCATTTTTCGAGTAAGAATGTACGCAGTATTTTTTATGAACTATTCCCTCAATTATCATTTTTCTATGTTGTGATCGATAAACATTAATTTCCAATAGGAATGTATATTTCTAGTTCAAATTTGGAAATCAACAGGGCCTTATGAGTTAATTACTTCTTACTATTGATCAAAGATCGATCATGAAAAGAACACTATTTGCCACGCTTACTAGCCTTTTATTCTTCAGTAATTTCTCATTTACACAAGCAACCGTTTCTACCATTGTAGATTCAAGTGCATACGGCTTCACTGACGATCTGATATTTGATGACAGTGGAAATCTCTACTGTGCAGATTATTCAGGGGATGCCATATTCAAGAGAACACCAGGAGGTTCAATATCCGAATTTGCAACTGGCTTTAACACTCCAAATGGCCTCGCTTTCGATTCTTTTGGAAACCTATTTGTCTGTGATAACGTTGGAAATGCCATCTATAAGTTAAGCGATACAGGAGTCTTTCTAGATACTTTTCCAATCTCGCTTCCTTCAGGTATTATTAAAGATGCTGTTAGTGATACAATGATTTTTACGACATATAGCTCGCCAGGTACTCTTATGAAGTTAGCTCCGAATGGAACTATTGTAAATTTCCATTCAGGAAGCCCACTAAATGGACCTGTTGGACTTGCATACTGTCAAGGTGAATTGTATATGTCTAATTTTTCCAACCGGGAGATCTATCGCGTTGAAGCCGATACGTTGATCTTTATAGCTCAGCTACCAGGTTCCGGAAGCCTAGGTTTCATAGCCAACGTTGGCGGTCAACTTATGGCGACAGCGTTTAATGGAAATAAAATATATGCTATCAATCCAATTACCCAAGATGTATTTTTGTATTCGGGAGGATCTTCAGGACATGTTGATGGGGCTGTTGAAAATGCGCTTTACACACGACCAAATGGAATCGTGGCAAACCCAGCGGGAGACACAATCTACATTTCCGAATACAGTGGTAAAAGACTTAGAATGATTACTGGATTCACCGTTTCAACGGATGAAGTTTTCAAATCAGTCTCATTTAACTTATATCCAAACCCAACAACCGAAGTAATGAACCTTACAATTGAAGCGTCTGCTCTTCCCTATTCTGTAACGATTCATGATGTACAAGGCAAAACAGTATATATAGAGAAAGATATAATGGATACTGACCTAGAACTAAATCTATCAGAATTTGAAACTGGAACATATACGATTATGGTAGAGTCGGTAAATTCAGGTACTAGCGCCAAAAAAATGATCAAAATTCCCGATTGAATTAAACTATCGATCCTAGTTTGTTAGGAACATGAAATGATTCGCTAAGTTCCTAAAAGAGTCAAAATAGAGTGTTTTGAAAAATAATAAAATGAATAAATCAATTGTTTTATGCTTGTTGTTTACCCTGAGCTTGATTTCTCCATATGCTCAAGAGGATAAAACCTATTATTCTCTTGAAGAAGCTCTGAAAGTTCCTGACCAAGTGTACCGTTTGGATTTAGCCGTTAAAAAACTTATAACGTTTCCTGAATCAATCGTGAAGTTTACCAACTTGAGACATCTTGACTTACGATATAATCAAATCACAGACATCCCAGAATTCATTGGTCAACTATCAAACTTGACTACAATTTTGCTTGTTAGTAATCAAATCGATCATCTCCCTAAATCCATTGGTCAACTCTCAAACTTGATTACCCTTGATCTTACTAAAAATCAGATCAAGCATCTTCCTGAATCCATTGGCCAACTCAAGAGCTTGACGAACTTTAGTCTAGAAAGGAATAAACTCACATCCCTTCCAAATTCAATAGGCAACCTGAAAGAATTAAAGTCCTTGAAAATGGGGACCAACCCAATTAAGCGTCTTCCAGAATCATTTTGGGATCTCCAGAATTTAGTTGAACTTAAAATGAGCGGAATACACCTCACAACTCTTTCAGATTCAATTGAGAATTTAAGTAATTTGACACATTTCGACTTCAGTCACAATCGATGTGAGCATCTTCCCGTATCGATTCGGAAACTCACCAAACTGATTCAACTTAATTTAGAATTTAACGAACTCACTGAACTACCAAATTCGATCAGTCAGCTCATTAATTTAAACAAGCTCGATTTAAGCTTTAATCGAATAAATGCTCTTCCAGAATCCATCGGTAATCTCAAAAACCTACAATCACTCAACCTTAGACATAATAAACTGACTAGCCTTCCAGTATCCATTGGTCGCCTTACTAATTTGAGCATATTCAAATTAAGTTCTAATCAAATTACCTTTCTTCCCGAATCCATTGGCCAACTCAAAAGTTTGAATGCAATTCATTTAAGGCATAATCAACTTGCTCTACTTCCAGAATCTTTGGGCTCACTCAACAATTTGAACACCCTTGATTTAGGAATCAATCAACTTACTAAACTTCCAGAATCAATTGGACAATTGAGTAATTTACATTTACTAGCGATAAGCAATAATCAAATTGGAGAACTTCCAGAATCTTTTTGCGAATTAAGTAACTTGACCGAACTATACATGGGAGGTAACAAGCTTCACTTCCTTCCTGATTCTTTTGGGAATCTCAAGAATTTGAAGTCGATTAACCTAACCTTTAATTCGCTCACTACTCTTCCAGAATCTATTGGTCAACTGAGTAATTTATTTGCACTTGACTTAAGACATAATCAACTTTCTAGTCTTCCCGAATCGATCTTTAAATTAGAGAAACTATCTAAGTTGTGCCTTAAGGACAACCTTCTGAGTAAAGAAACAATGGAGCGTGTTCCTGCTTGTATATTCCCTTCTCGATAATTGGATTTTAGAGCTTGCAGCCATACGTTTGAAAACCTTAAGAAGAAATCCTCAGAACTTCAGCCGTCCCACTCCTTCTTATCCAAACTTCGATACTGAACTGCTTCAACAATTTGGCGGATTCCAACTAGTTGATGCTCTACCTAAATCAGCATTAGTTCTCGTGACTTCAA
The DNA here is from genome assembly GCA_002733985.1 of Fluviicola sp. Classification (GTDB taxonomy): domain Bacteria; phylum Bacteroidota; class Bacteroidia; order Flavobacteriales_D; family Crocinitomicaceae; genus UBA4466. Next base: position 19,784 of record NVXP01000071.1, read on the forward strand.
TATTTGATCATTAGCTCGAGCAGAAAAACCAAACTTCCACATTGCCTTTTTTAGAATTTCAGCGCAAGCTCCGAGAATTAATCCCGAAGAGATTAAAAAAATGAGAACAAATAATACTTGAACCTATCTGAAAATAGTTACTTTAACTGAATCCACTCAATAAATAAAATGCGCATTTTTTTGTCTCTTCTGCTTACGGTATTGACTTCAGCAGAATGTCTGTCGCAGGGGGCAATTATTGATTCACTTGAAAGAAGGTTAACTCATTCCATTGAGGATACTGATCGGGTAAATACTCTTTGCTACATTGGTTGGGAGCTTGCGTATTCGGATAAAATTTCTGCGTTAAAGACAACTGAAAAAGCCATGAAACTGGCTAAAAAGATCGATTTTAAAGAGGGCCAAGGATATGTGCATACAACAAATGGAGTCATTTATGATGCTTCCCACGAACCTGAGAAAACGATCTATCATTACCAAAAGGCATTGGAGGTTTATCTATCAATAAAGCACAAAAAAAAAATCGGGAATTCACATTATGCAATTGCTGTTATCTATAGTGAAACAGGAGAATATAGCAAGTCCATTCAATCATACAATAAAGCCATCCAATCATTCAATTCGAACCAACAGAAAAGGGAAATTGCATTATCCATCGCTGGAATTGGCCAAGTATACTTCTTCAAAAGTGACTATTCCAGTGCCTTTAATTACTATATCAAGGCACTAAAAATACAAGAAGAACTGGGTGCAAAATATCCAATTTCAGTTACACTCAATAATATAGGGAGCGTTTACTACAATCAACAAGATCTAGATCTTGCCTTGACATATTACAAACGCGCGATCAAATTGAAGGAAGACTTGGGACAGGAATCTTCACTTGGCTCGGGATACAATAACATTGGGGCAATACATTACTCCAGAGAAGAATTCACTCTAGCGAAAGAATACTTTAAGAAATCATTGGCAATTCGGAGAGCAAATAATGACCAAGCAGGAATCGCTGGGAGTTTAAATAACTTAGGGCATATTTACAAAAAGGAAGGGAAATATCACCTTGCAGTTGAATATTATGAAGAAGCAATTCAAATAAAACAAGCCCTTGGCGATCCACAATCTTCTTCATTATCCATGAACAACCTTGCTTTAGCATACATGGAGTTGAATCAGCTAGTTAAAGCTGAAAAAATAGGCTTAGAAAGCTTGGAAATAGCAAAAGACATTGGTGCACTGGATGATGTAAAACATTCTCTCCAAAGCTTATCTAGTATCTATAAAGCTCAAAAAAACTATAAAAAAGCACTCAATTATTACACAGAATATAGTGAATTAAAAGACGATCTATTCAACATCGAGAAGGTAGAACAAATCGCAGAAATTTCCGCCACATTTGAAATCGAAAAGAAGCAAAGAGAATTGGCTGAGAAACAACTCACAATTGCGAATAATGAGGTAGAGATCGCCAATAAAACCGTAAAACTGGAAAAACAAACAGCTGAGATTAGTCAAAAAACCACACAACGTAACGCTGCAATAATATTCTTTTTATTGGTTGCTCTCATCATATACATAGTATGGAAAAATGGTCGCCAACGAAGAATCACGGAAGAAGAAAAAACGAAGCAACAAATTATTGCATATATCCAGCAAATTGAATTATTAGAAACCAATCAAAAACTAGAAAAAGTAGCTTCTGGTGAGAAAGTTGAATCTGGCGATCCTGTCCAACTAAATAACTACCTATTGAATCCGCTTACGGAACGAGAACTTGAAGTTTTACATTTAGTTTGCGACGGGATGACAAACAAGCAGATCTCAGAAAATCTATTCGTTTCCATCAACACAATCAAGACTCATAATCTGAGAATTTACGAGAAATTAGACGTAAAGAATCGAACTCAGGCTATGATAAAAGCATCAAGCTTTGACATCCTAGTAGAAAGAAAGTAAAAAACAACTTCTACAAGCCCCTTCTTTATTGACTTCTTCAAATATCACCCTAAAGTATGACGGGCTTTTTATGCTCAATCTCCAATTTTGTATTGGCTAATGAAACATTCATTGCCTAAATCAAATATTGCTTAACACTATTTAAAGTCAACTTTCCTAAAGAGCAAAATATTCGACAAGGAATGATGATTACCCAACGAGACATACAGTAAAGTAGAAACATAAAATTTGCACATGATACCATCAAACGATAATTTTCAAAAATTCTATAATCCCAAAGGAGTTCTTATGCTCCTAGGTATTTTAATAATTGGCACTGTGTCATTCGCACAACCAAGCGATGCTTCAATTCTCAACAAACTTAAAACGGGAGGAAACAATCCTGATCTTATTTCCATCTCATTAATTGGAGAACGTCCCGGGATAAGAGAGGAGGTCGAAAATAACACGAAGGTTTTCAACTTTTACCGATCATACAAGGCTAAAATGAAAACTGAATACCCTGGTGTGACACGAACTTACCGTGGGATGATCAAATATGGAAAACGCTTAGGAAGTTGGACATATATCCAGAAACTCGTTGGTGATGAAAGCTACGAAGGCATCCCAAATCCAACATGGGGAGAAATTGAGCAAACATTGAAAGGCAATATGAAGAATACCTTCGGCTCAGCACTTTACGCCCAGATTGTAGGTGAAATAAGCGACTTCAAATTGGCAAATGAGCCCAATTGGCACTGGCACTCAATGTCATCAGTAGAATTTATGGTAACGGCAACGTATTCTCAAAAGGTAAACTACACTGATCTTGAAAAAATTACAGAAACTTTTTCGATACGCTTATACGCGGATGCCTACAAAGCGCCTTGGAATTCCACATTCTTACGTGGAAATGGAACAAAGGTATCCTTGGGAAAAACAACTTATTCTAAAGACGAATTAGCTTCAATGCGAACCTTAAAGCAAATAAATATTGAGCAGAGCACAGCTATAGAGCTGGCAAATTTACCATCGATCGAAATTCCTAGTTATTCGAATCATACCCAGTTGATGATGCACTTCCACTCCCTTTTAATGACAGCAGAAGGCCCTATGATCGAAGCATATTTAAGGAAAACCTTAACATCAGGATACTTTGATTCACAAATGACAACTGTTCTAAATGATCGAGGAGTAAAACTAGTTAACAAGGTCGTCGCTCTTTCCGTTCGATATCGAAGTCAATATTGTACTGATCCACAAGTGAAGCACACTCAATCTAACATGATAGAATGGTTCAATAAGGATGCATCAACAAACTCCCGTGTAGCTAGTATTGACTTAGGAAATGGAGTGCGGGGAATCTCAGAAATATCATTAAGCGTTAACAATACGGATAGCGAAAAAGGGAAAGTACTTGCGGAAATGTCATGTAAAACACGAACAAATCCATTATTAAGGATGAAAGAATCAAAGCTCAACTCTGTAATGGGGGCGTATGTTTTTTGTCGCTATGGAACAAGTGAATGGTATTATGTTGGACAAATTAATGGAGCTACAAATTCTGGTTACAAAATCAAGTGGATGGATGGTTCGAGTAGTAATGAACCAAAGAGCTCATTGCTCAATTACGACTTGGTCTCAGGAGATCTCGTTTACGTGAAAAATAGTCGTGGGAACGTTGTAGCACGCTGGATCAGTGAAAACAATGGTACGACCATCGTTAATGTTGAGGATTTGAATGGAAAACAGACTTCCGTTCATGTAAAAGACCTCCGTTTCAAATAGAATTAACTAGTAAAAACAATAAATAATAATGTTATGAAAAGAAAAATGGGAATTAGAATGCTAATCGTAGGCTTGTTTGTAATCGCGTCAGGAATGACTTTCGGACAAAATTTAACACCAAAAAAAGCAAATCATAAGTTAAAGACACAAGGTTTTTTTATTCTAAAACATGAGTATAAAACTACTGAGTTCTTAGCTAAAGTGAAAGGTGTTCGACTTAAAGCCAATGATGAACTTGAAGTACGAGAGGGAATTATAGTAGTCCCTACTAATGAAGCAGACTTTGTTTATGTTGCTGTTAAAATAATGAAATACCCACAGCCTAACGGAGATATGATCTTTAGATCTTGTGACTGTACCGGTGGCGATGGTAATTGTTCTATAACAGCAGATGCCGCTGGAAATTACAATTGTGGAGGTGATAGTTGCTGTGGCATGGTTACGATAACCCACAAAAAAGACGGTAGCCTAGAGGTAGATCGCTAAATAACTTCAACTTACAAATAAACCGCTTAACAACTTAACCTGAACCCTCCGAGATTGTCTCGGAGGGTTCTTTCATTCTTGATTTAGTGTCATAATACAATCGCTCCTTACTTTGGAAGTTTCAATTTGGACTTACATCATAATTCTAGACACTTCCATAATAGCCCATAGATAAAAAAAGTGACTAATCGAACTCGAAAAATTGTGGAATATTTTTTTTAAAAAAAAATAATGCCTCGGAAATACGATAAAAACACTTACTTAATCCCCACAATAAATTGATCAAACTACTTCATAAAATACTGAGGTCCAGAAGAGATTAAATAATTACAAAGCCAAATCGGTAACTGATCATCTCCATTCACAAATGCTCTATATTGACTAGGTATTTATACCTGTTTTTTACTGTGTTTCCTTAAAAAAACATATCCAGCCTGATTTTATTCAGTTTTAAGACTACATTGTTCTAAGGTATGTAGCCTAGAACCGTAATAAAATAGACACTATTCATTTCTAACTCTATCAAAATGACCACATTATTCAAATCACCCTCTTGGGATTTCCCCAAGGTTCTATCTATCACATTTTTTTTAATCTGTGTTTCCAATTTCACCAACGCTCAGGTAGGTGATACTGTTTATGCTGAAATTGCAGCAATAGATCAACCCATTATGTATAATAGGATGGGAGCAGCCGTTCCTACAGGAATGATTTTTGCGCTAGTTAGCGATTTAGAATCAGGATATTCAGTTGGAGATGCGCATTTAAGAACTAGCAAGCGCCCAAGACCTATCGTACTTAGAGCGAATAAAGGAAATGTACTTATTATCAAGTTTCACAACTTACTGTCTCCGTATGAAGCAGAAGACCTTGTAGATGCTTATAATACAACCAAGCCTAAGAAAGTAACACAATCTCATGCTGTTAAAAACTACCCAGTCACAAGAGCAGCAGGAATTCACATCTTAGGGACGGAAATGGCAGACGACATATCAAGTGATGCCAGCTTCAACGGAGTTAATGCTACAAGTTTAGCTGCCCCTAATGAAACTCGAACTTATACTATTATCGCAGCGGAAGAAGGTGCTTTTCTATTGTATAGTACTGGTGCAGATATTCAAGTAGGTAGAACTAATGGTGGACAATTGACCAACGGATTATTTGGTTCACTTAACATACAGCCTGAAGGAGCAGAATATTATAGAAGTCAAGTAACTGAGGATCTATTAGCTCAAACTATTCTCCGATGGGAGGTTCCGAATGCTGACCCTACAGAGCCAAATAAAATATTTCATAACGATACGGTTGAGAAATACGGTATCTACAATAAAAAATTCGAAGGAGCTTTTCCAATTATTGATTACAATGCATTGGACACACAAGGGAATCCTATCTTAAGAATGTATACGTCATCACCTGATCGGCCTCACTACAGAGAATTAATTCATACCGATCTTACTGCGATAATAACAGGACCTAATGCGGGGCGTTTTCCTTACTCAGAAAATAGTTCATCATTTAACAACGTTCCAGCTTCTCCAGACAGAAGACAACCCTATCGCGAATTTTCTATTCACTACCATGAAGCACAAAATATTGTACAGGCCTTTCCGGTATTCTACAATGACATTACTGGGGGAGGT
>NVXP01000072.1 GCA_002733985.1 Fluviicola sp.
AATATGATTTCTAAACCACCAGGAGCTAATCAATGTGATATATATGTGTTTGATGCTACAAATGCGAGTTATTTTAGAAGTAAATCGGTCTTCTCTTATTGGTCAGAAGGAACGAGAGAAAATTTCAAGTCAGGTGTTGTTCTAATGAAGAACTTAAACATTAGGGGGATAAATATTGGTATTCGAAACTCAGATATGATGCATGGAATTCATGTGGCGATTGAAGTTGTTGCCATCACAAAAAGAATGCTTTATAAGACAAGAGAAGTTAGGACATTTGTTTTGAATACGAGGAAAGTTCCAAGTTATCGTAATTAACCATGTTCCCAGATCGGATGAGTTAGACAAAGGATATGGAAGTGACTTAATAAAAGATAAATTCTCCTATTTCAGTTTTTTGAAAAAGCCTAATCCTCCCCAATAATCTCCATCACCCTACCAACTTTCCCATCATCCAACATCACCTTAATCCCATGTGGATGAAACTTCGAATTTGTCAAAATTCGTTTCACAAAGCCGTGCGTCAAATCACCAGAACGTTGATCTTTTTTCAACACAACTTCTACCTCCAATCCAATTTCAATGTTTTCCCTTCTTGTCCCGTCCATAATTGAGACTAAGTTAATTCAAATTCAACCATTCTGCCCAAGCTTTCGTTCTAATATTCAACTACTCTTGTTTTAAAGAAATCATTATTCGAATGCCTCACTCACGACCTTTGTCAATTAGCAGTTTAACTTTTAACTATCAACTGGTATGAACAAATTGTTGATCTTGAACTATCACAGACTTCTTGACTCTGATCATGAAAACGCTTCTGCTGAGTCCATTTTTTTCGTGCATAAAACCAATTTCATTGAACAGCTTGACCTTATCGATCAGCTTGAAATTCCCATTGTTTCACTTCAAAATGGATTGAAAAATAACGATCAATCAAAACTTTCCGTCGTTCTCACCTTCGACGATGGACATGCCTCCGATTATGAAATCGCCTATCCAATTCTAAAAGAACGGAACATCGCTGCTACTTTCTTCCCCGTGATTTCGACCATTGGTTCACAGGATCGATTGACATGGAATCAAATTCTGGAACTTTCTCAAAATCAGTTTGAAATTGGTTCGCATACTTTTTCTCATGTTGATCTGTGTAATTCAATTCCTGAGGAAATTCAATTTGAACTTGAAGAATCAAAGAAGATTATCGAAGAAAAAATAGGACTAGCGATCGAAAGTCTTGCCCTGCCGTTTGGGAAATATTCATCCGAAGTTAAACGAATCGCAGAAGGCATCGGATACAAAAACATGCTTACAACAAATGGTGGAACTTCATTGCCTGATGAGGTTTTATTGCATCGATGGAACATTAAATCAACAACAATTATTCAGGAGTTTGAGCGAATTCTGAAAGGAAATAGCGTCACTTATTTTGTAAAGAAGAGTAAGTCCACATTAAAAAGGCTGATCGGAAATGGATTAAGAAACTAACAATGGAAACAGTACTCTACATATTACTTTTAACCTCAATAGTTCCCTTACTGGTGTTGTTCCTACTTCCTTTTGGCGCATTTATTTTGTCAATCTTCAGAAACAAGCCTGTCAATAAAAATGCAAATTTCTGCCCTCCAGTCAGTGTAATTGTCGCTTGTTTTAACGAAGAGGCTTTCATTGAGGACAAGGTGAGGTCAATTTTGGCAAAAGAGAATTGGATTCCAGGATCAGAACTTATTGTTGTTTCTGGAGGATCGACGGATCGAACCAATGTCATATTGCGTCAATTTGAAGACCGAGAAGACGTGAAACTGATCATTTTGAAAGATCGTACGTGGAAAATTGATGCTGTGAACTTAGCTGTGGAAAAGAGTCAACATGATTTTTTGATTTTCAGTGATTGTCGTCAAAAAATGAAATCGGGTTCAATTCAGAAACTGCTTCATAATTTATCCGATCCAAATGTAGGAACGGTTACTTCATCGTTATGTGATTCAAAAAATGGTCAAAAAGGCTCTTTCTATCGATCAGTTTTAAATTTCATGGCACTAAAAAACAGCGAAAGTTCTTCTTCCTTGAACATTTTTGGTGCGCTGTATGCTCAACGGAAAAGTGTCTTTCGTAAAATCCCGTCAAATTTGTTGTTCGATGATCTCTTCGTCGTAGTTTCCACTCTAACGCAGAATAAACGCGTGATTCAAGAGAGCGAAGCAGTTATTTACGATGTTGAATTTGATACCTACTACCAAAAAGAACGCATCCGACGTTTAGTTCGAGGACTCCTTATTTTTCTGGTTGATCAGTCCAAACTAATACGTTCATTACCAAAGCCGGTACTTTGTCGCTTTCTGATGTTCAAGTATTTGAAATTGCTAATGCCATTCTTCATCTTGATCGCATGTATGATTTCCGTTATTCTACTATCGCTGGAACGCGTTGAAATATCTAATGGCTTGATTCCAGCTTTGATTATTCTAACTATGGCACTCATTTTCCGAAAACAGCTATTACTTTTTATTCGAATAAATGTTCAAATATTCATCGCTGTATTGCGCTTTGTAATTGGTTTTGAACGATCCAATGAATGGAGAAAACTGAAAACAAACTGAAAGAATTGAAGATTTTACAACTAGCATATAAAATGCCGTTTTCACTCAAAGATGGAGGGGCATATTCGGTCTATACGAGTGCGAAAAGTTTGCTCACCCAAGCAGATTGTGAATTAAAGATCTTGGCAATGAACACCAGAAAAGATTGGTTTCCTGAAGATGACATTCCGAAGGGTTTTGCTTCGAAAACGAACTTTGAGTGGGTAGAGGTAGACACGAGGCTTAGACCACTTAGAATGATTCGGAATTTCTTTAGCAATCGCTCGGATTTCACAGAACGTTTTTATTGTGAGGAATACAAGAAGAAAGTGATAGAAACCCTTCTCAATGAATCATTTGATGTAATTCAATTGGAGCATGTGTACTTGTGTTCGTACTTAGATGATATTCGGAAAGTCTTTGATGGGCAAATTGTGCTTCGAGCTCAAAATGTTGAGTATGAATTGTGGGAGACATATCGCAGTGAATCACAGAACATCTTTTTGAAATTCTATTTGAAGTCGGCGGTTCGAAAGCTTCGATTATTTGAAGAAAATGCAATAGCCAATGTTGATGGCGTGATTTCGTTGACAGTCCAGGATCGAATCGTTTTTGAATCAATTTCTCGATTAAGGCCCTGTGAAGTAATACCTATTGGATTCGATGATAGAACATTGGACGATTATTCATATCAGAAACAATTCGAAGGAGAACCAATTGTGTATCATTTAGGATCAATGGACTGGCGACCGAACATTCAAGGTGTAAACTGGTTTTTGCGCGAAGTACTTCCAATTCTAACAGCAAAATGTCCGGAGATAAAGGTGAAATTGGCCGGTAAAAAAATGCCAAAGAAATTTTACAAAGTCCAATCGGAAAATGTGGTCGTGGATGGTGAAGTCGATTGTGCAGTAAGCTATGTAGAAGATAAATCGATCCTCATCGTTCCTCTGTTGTCAGGAAGTGGAATTCGAGTAAAAATAATCGAGGCCATGGCAATGGGAAAGTCAATTGTTTCAACGTCATTGGGTGCCCAAGGGATAAATTATACCGACGGAAAGAACATCCTGATTGCGGATTCACCAGAATCATTCGCATCGGCAATTATTAAAAGTTATGACTCTTTGAAACTAAGAAAAGAGCTCAGTAAGAATGCAAAAGAATTCGCAATAAATGAGTTTGATTTAGTTCAACTCGGCAAGCGAAAAATGAACTTTTACCACAAGTTAATTAATACAGGAATACGTAAGAAATGAACAAGATAGACCTAACATCCATGAAAGCCGTTGCCGTAACTGGTGCAACTGGTTTTGTTGCAGATACATTGATTCAAAAGCTCATTAAGCTAGGAGTGAAGGTTCACGCCATTGCTCGGAATGAAGGGGATTTGGTCAGCCTTCAATTGAAATATCCTTCGATAGAGATCTTTCCATGTCCAATTGAAGATGAATACCTGTTAAGAAAAGCATTCTCAGGTTGTGACGGTGTATTTCATTTGGCTGCAATTAAAGGAGTACATATCGCAGAGCAACATCCGCTGAAAACCATTCAGACAAATATCATCGGAACCACTAATATTCTAAAGCTTTCAGTTGACGGAAATCTGAAATTTGTCGTTGCTGCAAGTTCAGACAAAGCTGAAAAAATTTCAGGTGTCTATGGCGCAAGTAAATACATTGTAGAAAAGTTGTTTCAAGAGTTCCAATCAATTAATCCTGAAGGTTGTTGCTATCGTGTAGTTCGATTCGGTAATGTGTTTTATTCCACAGGATCAGTACTCGACGTATGGAAAAAATCCTTAGAGGAAGGTTCTGAATTAGTCATCACCGACCCAGAAAGTACCCGTTTCTTTTGGACCAAAGAAGAAGCCGTGGATTCTTTGTTTGAATGCATATCTAACATGCCCAATGCTCAGCCGTACATTCCTGAAATGAAATCCGTAAAAATAGGGTCATTACTTCACGAAATGATATCATTACACGGTGATTCATCAACGAAAATCCGAGAAATTGGTTTAGGCGAAAGTGAGAATAAACACGAGTTTTTAGTTCCTGACGTAAGCAGTCAATTCGCTAAGCAATGGAAGATGGACGATCTGCGAAAAGTGTTGAAAGGAGAATCTAAATAAGCGAAATGAAAAAATAATCTTGAGTATTTCACCTCAATAATCGGTATTCTTCCAACCTATCCAACCTATCCAACCTATCCAACCTATCCAACCTATCCAACCTATCCAACCTATCCAACCTATCCAACCTATCCAACCTATCCTCTAAGATCAACTAACCCCTACAAATAGCATCCTCCATCAAATCTTCAAATCAATATTTAGAAGGCCTCGTGCATTTGTGAAAACGTGACAATGACACATTGAAATCCGCGAATTTAAGAGATAGCACAAAGCGGAGCGGAGTGATCATTGAATAAATCGGATTTCAAAAAGTCAGAGGATCGTTTGAACAGAGCACTAGACTTTTTTGTTTACTTTTTTTGGCGATGAAAAAAAGTAAAGAGCAACCCAACCCAACCAATCCCACGAATAATTTTCAAATGATGTTCCGTATGCAATTCCAAGAAATGAATAGAATCGCGTCGCTCCAATTTCCCAAAACTCGGATAATGAAAAAACACCTCGTTGTTCAACGTTGACAAGCACTTCACCTTCTCCAAGGTGCTTTCCAAATGCCGTATCAATCTATTCTCGTCTATTCGACCAGTCGGATCTACAGATTTGGTGACTTTGACTTCCTCTCGGAAATCGCCCAGTGGCAAAATCATAAAGCTTTGGAAAGTTAATCGCTCGCTTGAATTGACTTGGATCAGATGCTTGCATTGTCAGAATTATTCTATTCATTACCAAGAGCGAGTGCTCAATATGCCAACGAATTTTGGCGGAAGAAATAGAACCCGTTTTAACATCTAAATCCGAAACCCTGACTTCAAGTTCCGCAATTTGTTCATTCAATTTGTCTAGGGATCTTCTTTACATTTCAGTGGTTTTAGCAGGAGTTGAATATGCACGTTCAAATTGATCTTAAACAAGAATAAGAAGGAAGTAAGACGATTATTCTATAGAATTAATCAATCTCTTTTGAAAATATTAACAATTACCGTTTGATCCGTTGAATTACTTTAGTATTAGCTATCCAACATTTTGTTAAGATTATCACTTTAAGTTTTTTTACTCGCTTCGGTATTATTTATCTTTGTGAACTATATGTTAAGCAGTTAACTACCAATCAATTAAATTCTCACATGAAAAAAACACTTACCCTTTTATTATGTTCTGGTTTTGCCATATATGGTACCGCGCAGAATTACGGTTCTGGAACAGGTACAGGCACCGCAGATCCTTACGCATACAACAATACAGGAACTACAGTATTGGCAGTTCCATCTGATGATGTCCTTTCAACTGCTCAAACAATTCCATTTGCATGGAATTTCTTTGGTGTCGCTGTTACTTCTTACAAAGCAAGTGATAACGGGTACATTACCTTCGATGGTGCGGCTTCCGTAAGTGATCCAGTAAACACTTCAATTCCTAGTGCAGGTGGTCCGAACAATGCGATTTACGCCTTTTGGGACGCTATTGATATTGCTGCAGGTTCAGGATCTGTTGATGAAGTGAGATCATTCAATTATGGGACTTCTCCAAATCAGACGCATGTCATTCAATGGTACTCTGTTACACCAGCGAGTGGAACAGGATTCATGTATGCTGCTATTCGTTTACACGAATGTGGTGATTTTGATATCGTATTGAATTACGGAAATGCTACTGGTATGAGTGGAACAATCGGTTGTGAAGATGCAACTGGTGCAAACGGATTGATGGTTCAAGGACCTTCTTACGGATACCCATCAGTAACTGCAGCAGGAACTGATGATATCGTATATTCTTTCTATTCAGATGGAATTTCTTACGATGCAGCAATTACATCGTCTGATTTTGGAAACTTTGTGAATGTTGGTGCTAACACAGTATCTGGATCGTTTGCAAACTACGGATCGCAAACTATTACTTCGTATGATTTGAATTATTCAGTAGATGCAGGTCCTGCAGTAACTGAATCTATAACAGGAGCTAGTATTGCTTCATTTGGAGGTACAGGAACTTATACACATGGAACTCCTTTAACCATCGCAGCAGGTGGTGAGCAACATGATGTTTGTGTTTGGATTGATAACATCAACGGAAGTGCAGATGAACGTACATGTAACGATCAATTGTGTGTTGATATTTTCTCAAACAACGGAACGAGTGCATCAACTATAAAAGTTGTACTTGAAGAATTTACTGGTGCTTGGTGTGGATGGTGTCCAGATGGAGCTGTTATCATGGAAGATTTGATTGCTGCAAACCCAACTAACGTTATTGGAATTTCAGTGCACGATGGTGACGCAATGGAATATTCTGAAGGAATTCGTTCTGAGTTTGGTGTATCTGCTTACCCGAATGGAATGGTGGATCGTAAAGTATTCCCAGGTGAGGCAGATGAGCCACATTCACGTGGTTCATGGACAGCGAATGTGAATTCTCAATTGACTCGTTACACACCTGTTGAAGTTAGCATTGACCATTCGTATGATGCTACAACTCGTACAATTACAGCAACAGTTACCGCTGATTTTGTAGATTTTGCTGCAGGAGATATGCGTTTCGTTATGGCAGTTACTGAAGACAATGTTACAGGAACAGGATCAGGATATGATCAAGTGAATTACTTGAATACTACTGCTGGTCATCTGTACGAGGGAGCTGGTGATCCAATGATTGGATTTAGCCATGGTCACGTTCTTCGTGCAAATGAGCCAGGTGTATTTGGAAATGCAGGAATTATTCCTTCACCAGCTGCGCCAGGATCATCTTATTCGGAAACATTCACTTACGTGATCCCAACATCATATGATGAGACTGAAATTTCAATTGTAGGATTTGTTTCTTATAGCAATCCAGTAGTTGGAGAACGCGAAATTTTAAATGCTGATCAACAACACTTAAATGTTTTGGCATTGGATGAAGTGAGTCTTTTAGGATCATTTACACTTTCACCAAACCCAGTTGAGGATCAATTCACAATTGAATTGGATCTTCGTCAAGAAGTTTCTGCTGACATCGTTATTTACAATACGTCAGGTCAAGAAGTAACTAAAATTGCTTCTGGAAACTACGCTGCTGGATCTCAAACGATTCAAGCGTCTGTTGGTGATTTACCAGCTGGACTTTACTACGTAACAATTCATACTGAGAATCACTCGTTGACTCAGAAGTTGGTTGTAAAGTAAATTCAAATAAATCAAATTTCAGGAAGCCCCGACATTCAGTTTTACTGAATCGTCGGGGCTTTTTTTGTTATATTCAAAATTCGATTCTAATAAAATTCCAATAAGCGAATAACAAAAACGATGATTTATTATATTTTTCTGCTGATAGTAGCATTTGTTTGTTTCCTATGTATTCGGTCGACATACCGCTCATATGTGGCAAAAAAGACACGTCAATTTTGGACGAAAGTGATTGTGTTTGGAGGAATACTTTTTTACGTTTTGTTCGCAAATGAACTTATCCCAGGATCAAAGACCTATTACGATTATCGATATACCAAAAGTCTCCTTGGAAAAGCAATAAAATTGGATAATGTTTTCACTTATGAATCTTATCGCGAACCCTTACTTGGTGATGGTTATTCAATGTATGTTTATGGAATTGATGATGAGACTGCAGAGTACTTTCGAAATCCAAAAAAAGCGTTCTTTTCAGATTTCCCTGTCAATAGCTCGTATAATACAAATTGGCTCAGAAAGAAATGGAGTAAATGCCCAATAGAAGAAAGTGATACACCCTTCAGGAAATTTGCTCTGAGTGAATACGATTACCATTCTCAACATCCACCTACAAAATTGGAGAATGTTCAAAGGCTCATTCATGTTATGTTGAATGAAAAAGGGAATTATTATGCTTACAGTGCCATGCTGCATAATGAGAGTGTGTGGAATATTTCGTTTTACGTACTTTCTCCTAAGAACAATTTATTGATTGTCGTATACAGTAAGATGTAACAACTGTTCATTTCCCAAATCCTTCGAAATCCATTAACTTTGTAGCTCAATACAACGCAAACATCTCAGATGAAGGACATTCTCAAACAAGAAATAGATCAACGCTTTGCAGATAAGCTTCCTGCAGATCACATTGCCGTAAATAGTCCTCGACAAGTGCTTGAAGCCTGTTATTCTTTTGTTGATACAAAGATTCCTTCAAATCCAAAACTGCTTCACGTTTCGTCTTCATTTTTAGATGAACTCAAACTCGAAATAGATGATGAGGATGAATTCCTCAAAGTCGTGAGTGGTGCAATTCCTTATCGATCTGCCAAATCCTACGCAATGTGCTACGGTGGACATCAATTTGGAAATTGGGCTGGACAATTGGGAGATGGAAGAGCAATCAACATCGCAGAGTTAAACATTGATTCATCTAATTGGAAATTTCAATTGAAAGGATCGGGACCAACACCTTATTCCCGTGGATCTGATGGTTTGGCTGTATTGCGATCGTCCATCCGTGAGTATTTATGCAGCGAGGCAATGCATTATTTGGGAATAGCGACTACGCGTGCGTTATCATTGGTTACAACTGGAGATCAGGTTCCGCGCGATATTATGTACACCGGAGATGTGAAGGATGAACCTGGAGCAATCGTTTGCCGTGTATCTCCAAGCTTTGTACGAATTGGGAGTTTTGAAATCTTCACTTCTCGGCGTGATATTGAGAACTTAAAGAAGTTAACGGATCACGTTATACAAGAACATTATCCTCATTTAGGAGAACCTTCAAAGGAAACATATCTAAACTTCTTTCAAGAAGTAGTGAATCGGACAAAAACAATGATCGTTCATTGGCAGCGTGTTGGCTTTGTTCATGGTGTAATGAATACCGATAACATGTCCATTTTAGGACTCACGATTGATTACGGACCGTACGGTTGGCTAGAAGATTACGACCGAAGTTGGACGCCGAATACAACGGATGCCCAACACCGCAGATACCGTTATGGAAATCAAGCATCCATTGCTTTGTGGAATCTTACGCAACTTGCAAATTCGCT
This sequence comes from Fluviicola sp., assembly GCA_002733985.1. GTDB lineage: Bacteria > Bacteroidota > Bacteroidia > Flavobacteriales_D > Crocinitomicaceae > UBA4466. The sequence continues at coordinate 9,689 of NVXP01000072.1, forward strand.
CTATCCATTAATAGATGAGGTTGAGCCATTGGAAAAGATCCTGGATGGATTTAAAACAGAATACCTCGACGAATATTTCCAGATGATGAGTTCCAAGATTGGTCTCCAAAAGAAATCAAATGTGGATGCTCCGTTGATTGATGAACTAAAGGATCTCCTAGAGAATTCGTCGGTTGATATGACGATTTTCTTTAGAAATCTCAGCCAGTTTGATAATCCAACTACCTTCATAGATGTCGTTCGCGAATCGAGTTATTTGGAGGTAGACAAGTTTGATACCTTCATTGATTCATGGATGTCTTGGCTCAGTGATTATTCAGAACGGTTAAATGCTGAAGATCGAAGCAAAGAGGAACGAGCAGAGGCAATGAACGCAGTTAATCCAAAATACGTTCTTCGAAATTACATGGCTCAATTGGCAATTGAAGCGGCAGAAAAAGAAGATTTTAGTTTGATTGACGAGTTGTATCAATTACTACTTCGCCCATATGACGATCAACCTGAAATGGAAAAATGGTTTGCAAAACGACCTGATTGGGCCTTGGATAAAGTTGGCTGTTCGATGTTGTCGTGTAGTTCGTGAGTTAATCTACAACTACTCGTTTCTCAACCGAACCATCTTGAGGTTTAGCTCGGTTCTACTTTTCCTTATTTTCAAATCGTTCCTTCAACCAATTCTTGTACAAGAAGAACTCTACGAAAAGAGGAAGAAGTAATCCTAAATACAGCAGGATTGTACCCCAGAACATGCTGGAATACTGTGTTGAAATTAATTCATCTAATGCGACACTCAATTCTAATTTTATTTCATTTTCAACATCCTCCTTGGTAATAGTTTTCAATTCAGCAAGGATACTCTGGAACTTTTCCACCTTGATGTTTCCAGTGTAGGAAACAGATGTATTCCCATTTTTAGATAGAATGGCTCCCATCACCAAAGCGTAATAAATTTTAGAGTTGATTTTTGCAGACATCTCTTCAGAAAATGAGGAGTTTACTTTTAGAGAAGTTGAATCCTGGAAACTAAAAGGGTCTATACTATCAAAAAGCAAAGCGAGACTAAATTTTTCATTCTTCTCATCAATTTCTGTGGCAGCTTCATTTAATCGAGTGAAAAATGTATCCCAATGTTCTGAGCTATCAATGATTGGTGAAACAGTATTCCTATAGGTATATTCGACTAGTTTTTCATTTTTGTCTTCAAGAACTTCAGCAACCCCCGTAATCAATCCAAGTAAGATCGAAATGTAAAAAGTGGTTATTACAATATATGGGATGTAAAGCTTAATCGCTATGTTGTAGTACTTTCTGTTTCGTTTGAAAAATTCAATCTTCCAGAGTAAGACAAATACAAAGACTAAAAAAAGGAGTGCGAATAGAATCGCTAGAATCACATCGATAATTATTGTCCCGATACTAGGAAGAATAATATCACTTGCCGAATAGATGATGTTAATAATGTCAGAAATACTCATTGTCTAGTTTTATATCAAGGGATCTGTATTCCCTTTCGGCGTCAAATTAACAAAAATAATGTAAAAAAAAAGCCTATGAACAGAACGTTCATAGGCCTTGATTGCATAATAGATAAACTGTTTAATTCATCTTCACCACTTTTAGTGTTTCATTTCCAATTCGAACAATGTACATTCCTGCCGTCCAATCCGAAGTATCAATTGTTGATGTTGAATCCGTCAATTGTGTTGTGAAAATTGTTTGTCCCATTGAGTTCAAAACAATCACTTGCGTTTCCTCATTCGTTGCGCGCTGTATTGTTAATTGCGTTCCTGAACTGAATGGATTTGGGAAGATTTTCGAAGCAATTGTTTCTTCTATTTCTTCCTCTTCTACCAATCCTCCAAATTCATAGGCTCCTAAGTCAATCGTTAGGCTTTGAATTCGTAGTGTTCCGTCAAGATCAATATCAAGTTGCTCTGTTGTGTTTCCATCAAGATCAATATCATAGATATCGTTTCCAAGAAGTGTATTTACCCCAGTATTAATCCCCGGAGAACCTGCACTCAGTCTAAGATCACCAGTTGCAGCGTTTAGAAATAATGGATCTGCATTCGTGATGTTTGTCCCCAAGGCGTATCCACCACGAACAATGCAATTATCAAATACGAAAGGAATACCGCCTACATTAGAAACTTCAGCTCCAGAATCCCAAATAATTGAGTTTTGAATTACGGTAGATCGTGTTCCTGAATACCCATTGTAGAATTTCCCAGATGATCCAACGTTGTTTCCAAACGTACAGTTTGAAATCGTTCCGTTTGCATCGCGAATAAGTAAGATGGCTCCAAGTTGAGCACTGTTGTTCCAAATTTCACAGTTAACCATTGTTGGATCGCAATTCGCTCCTGCGTTGTAGGCATAGAAACCAAGTGCTCCACCGTTTGATGCAGAGTTTCCTCGGAAAGTACAGTTCGCAATGTATGTATTGTTCGTTCCACCGTAGGTGTTGATCATCAAGCCTGCACAAACAGATCCTGAGTTATTGATAAAGTCACAGTTTAAAATCGCTGGTTGAGAAGTTCCAGCTGATGAGCTAACTGCAATTCCTCCTGCATTCGATGCAAAGTTTGCTGTGATTAAACAATTGCGAATGATCGGTTCAGAAGAAATCAAAATTCCTCCTCCAATTCCTGTTGCTCCAGACCATCCATCTGAACGTCCACCGCGTACAGTGAATCCATCCAGTTGACTAACATTTGAACACGTAGCATATTCGACAACAGTGTAGCAATTGTCCGTACTTGTTCCTGTAGCACCGATATTTCCATCGAGAATAGTTTCATAAGCGATCCAATCACGTTGAGATGCTTGCGTTTCAAACCCTTGGAATCCTCCTTGAATAACGACGTCAAAGTTTACATAGAACGTGTTGCTTCTGTTGTTTGGATTTGTTCCATTTCCAGCACTTGTTTTACTTGGCTTGTATGTTCCTTCAGCTACCCAAATCGTATCGACCATACACGTTCGTGCTAAATCAATTGCATCTTGCAAACTGTTGAATGCATTCGACCAATTGAGACCGTTGTTTGAACCTGTTGCATCAATATCAACAAATAACTTCACTGGACACGGATCATTTTCATAAGCTCCCATGTCTGGATTTACGCCTACAATTCGTGCATTTCCATTCAAATCCTGTGTTAAGCTTGTAAATGCTGCAGAACCTCCATCGATTGCTGGTGAAAGTGATTGCAAGGTCAAATCATCGTTCAATGGATCGTTGTACAAAGGAAAACCGACTGTACAGTTTCCTGCATTTACGAAAGACCAAAGTGTAGACCAGCCGTTTTCATGCATCGTGTTTTGACCTGTGAAGCTAGATCCAGGTGTGATGTACAATCCAACTCCGTTTTGTCCGTGAGATACAGAGTTGAAAATCTGACCATCACAAACTCCACCGTTTAGTGAATAGAAAGCGATAATTGTTCCTAATCCTCCTGATTGATTTTTAGAGAAACTACAGTGCTCAAAACGAGGTTCAGTTGTTCCTTGATTACTATTGAAGTAAAGTCCACCGCCATCATTTGCTGCTGTGTTTCTTGAGAAGATAGTATTAATGAATTCTGGTTGAGACAATCCAATTGTTCCATCCGCATAAACCGCTCCTCCATTATTTGCATTGTTCTGGATGAATTTACAGTAATAGATTTTTGGACTTGATGTTCCTGCAAGACCATCAATCATAATTGCTCCACCGCGACTTCCTGTAGCGTTTGATTTGAACGTACAGTTAAAAATATCTGGTGACGAGACTTGCCCTTGAGATCCGTTACACATAATTGCTCCACCGCTAGTTCCACTCTGATTTTGTTCAAAAAGACAGCCATCAATTAATGGACTACTTACATTACACCAGATTGCTCCACCATTTGATGCGGCAAGGTTTCCATTGAACGTGCAATTGATCATTTGTGGAGTGGTAAACGTTGTACCAAAGGTCCAAGCAGTGATTGCTCCGCCGCTTCCACCAGACTCGTTTCCTGTGAATGTACAATTTGTAAAAATAGCTTCGCCATCTCCAGAGTTCCCGTAGATGTGAACGGCACCACCAGAATTGTAGCAAGAATTTTCAATAAATGTTGAATTGCTTACTGTTGGTTTTGAGGTTCCATTGAAATCCGTATAGTTATACATCGCACCGCCTTCTCCAGAATAGTTTTCAATGAATTGACATTGTGTAATTGTTGGAGAGGAAATCCCGCTATTTTCACCATTATTGAACATCGCGCCACCAGCTTCACCAACGTTTTTATGAAAGATACATCCCGTATAATCTGGAGAGGCATTTCCGCCATTTGATCCATCATTTATGACTGCACCTCCCCAGCCTGAAATATTGAATTTGAAATAGCAATTCAAGAAGTTTGGGTTAGAACTGTTTCCTGCTCCTGATCCATCATTTAACCAAGCTGATCCACTCAAGGAAGTCTGTTCAGAAGTTCCTCTTTCAATCGTGATACAGTCTATAATAGTAGATGTGGTTAAAAATTCGGAATAACATACATTATATGTGTTGTCCGTTTGGTCATTCGCAATTCCAATGTCTCCACTGAAGATCGTTGCATTGTTCGTATCACAAATTTGAACTCCACCTACATATCCACCATGGACTTCAACATCTACGTCAAAGAAAAAAGTAACCATTCGAGGATCGGAAGGTGAGTTGTTTCCAGTTATATCCTTGGAAGGGTAATAAGTTCCAACTCCGACGTTGATAATATCGCCAGATAATGCGGCGTCGAGGCCAGATTGAAAATCTGTGTAGGCATCTGTCCAGGATAACCCCGTGTTTGAGCCAGTTGCACTTGCATCAACATAGAAGGTACTTTGCGCTTGACTTAGTTGATGATATCCAAAGAAGGCCATCAAGAGAATTAGGGGTAGAATGTTTCGTTTCATCTGTTTTGTTTTTCAGTTTATACAGATTGGTGACTACGAAGGCAGAATACCTAACCAGAATAAAAAAAATAAATCAAGATGGACTTCAGACAGGCGTTATGGAGCGTTTGATATATCTTTACAGAAGAGAAATATAGATATGAGACAAGCACTAGAAGACAATTACGGGTATCTTTTTGAAGACGAGTTGATGGAAGAAATCTTGAAAAATGGCCATTCCCAAACCATTGAACAAGGAGAAATCATCATTGATTACGGACAATCAATTCGTTATATGCCTCTTTTGTTGGATGGTGCGATTAAAATTATGCGCCAAGATTCTGAGGGAGAAGAATTGCTTCTGTATTTTTTGGAATCTGGAGATACATGTACGATGACAATGACATGCTGCATGGGGGATACCAAAAGTGAGATTCGTGCCGTAGCAGAAAAAGACAGTACSCTTGTGATGATCCCAATTGAAAACATGGCRGTTTGGATTCARAAATACAAGAGCTGGATGAGCTTCGTTTTTGACAGTTATTCGAATCGGTTTACGGAAATGTTAGAAGCAATTGACAGTTTGGCGTTTAGTAACATGCACGATCGTATTTACCGTTAYTTRAAGGACAAAGTRCTCGTWACGAAAACAACGGAGYTGGAAGTGACACACCRGGAAATTGCCAATGATTTGCATTCATCACGTGTGGTTATTTCTCGATTATTGAAAAGCCTTGAAAAGGAGGGCAAGATCAAAATCTCTCGCAACAAATTAGAAATTTTAGAGTTTTAAAGAAACGACCAATCACCCCGAAGCTTATGAGAATCCTATCACTTTTTATCATTGTTATCCTTCTTGCTTCCTGCTCAAAAGCCAAACGTTCTGAGAATGCGGCGCTCAAAATGCGTGAATTTGTTATCGAACTTTCTGAATACGCGAAGTCGCAAGATCCAGGTTTYCTTGTCATTCCTCAAAATGGGATCGAGTTGTGTTTTAATTACGAAACAATTTCTGATGGGATTTCAACTGACTACATGAATGCGATTGACGGGGTTGGAATAGAGGGSYTATTTTACAATTMTGGAACGGCASTGGAGGATGGGAGAATAGCACAAGCAGARGAAATYGGGTTAACGAAACCTGTATTGGTYGCTGATTATGTGAATCCAAATTCAAACATGGTGGATGCCTTTTTGCAGAGCGATAACCGTGGTTTTATTCCTTTTCCAAGAGCGGCAGACGGTTACGAKTATCAATTTATTCCAGACAGCGTTCACAACGAGAATTCCAATGATATCAATTCTTTATCAAATGCCCAGAATTTTTTGTACTTGATTTCAACTTCAACTTACAGTTCGAAAGCTGCATTCCTTAGTGCTATTGCCGCCAGTAATTTTGATCTTGTTTTGATCGACCTATTCTACGGAGATGAAGAGTTGACCGCAGCAGATATTCAATCCTTGAAAACAAAAGCGAATGGTGGAAATCGCCTCGTAATTGCTTACATGAACATTGGAGCGGCAGAAACATATCGGTATTATTGGCAAGACAAATGGAAAAAGGGGCGTCCAGGATGGATCAAGAAGGAATACGATGGTTATCCTGACGAATATTGGGTGAAATTCTGGAAAAAGGATTGGAAAGAAATCATCTATGGCAACGATCAATCGTACACAAAGAAATTATTGAATGCAGGATTTGATGGTGCGTATTTAGATAACATTGAAGGGTACTACCACCTGTACTTCGACGAGTGACTCAAGCGTTAATTCTTTTTCAATACGAGTGTCGTCATTGATCGTAATTCTTCCACTTTAACTGTTTTCACAGGCTCCAGGAGTGAGAGTGAATGTTTAGAGATAAGTTCGTTGATTTGGGTTCGCGTGATTAAATAGCGTTCTGAATGATCTGGTAAATTGAAGATCCCATTTCGATCGTTTTGATCCAGTTTTAAGCCAATATCTGAGGTCATTCGAATAAACACGATTCCATTTGGGGTAAGGTGATTTACCAAGGAAGTAAACATCTTAGAAAAGTGTTCATGGTCTCTTGCAAAGTGTAAAACTGCATTGCAAATGATAAAATCAAATCGCAGGGGAGAAGTGAAGTCTTCTAGCGTAGAAAGGATAAAATGTTCGAACTTTTCGGGATAAACTTCTCGCAGTAATTGAACAGCGTCGGGGTTTGCATCTATGCCCGTGACATCCAATCCATTTTTGATCAAGTAGTGAATGTTTCGTCCGTTCCCGCACCCTGCATCTAGGATTTTACTTTCCGAAGTTATTCTGTTTTTCAACAATTGATCGATGAGGTAAACGTCAATTCCGCGAAGCGCTTCCAGTTCTTTCATGCTTCAAAGAAAGAAAATAGAATTGAATTCAAGTTGAATCTTTTGGATTTGTTTATCTTGTTTATCAATTTGAAAATAATAACCCATGAATTCAACGCAGCTCCTACTTAATTTTGCGGATAAGATCGAACAAAGAGAGATTGTTAATCAGAAGACTGCGATCAAGATGCGGAATTACATTCGCAAGCTAGAGGATTCAACACCGATTGAATTATTTCTAATCATTTCGGGGATCATGGGAGCCTTATTTTGCGCTGCAGGAATCTTTGCATTGATCAGTCACAACTGGGATGAGTATCCAAAGTACATTCGCGGAGCGTTCAGTGTTGTTCCTGCTTTGGGCGGTTTGTATTTTTATTATCGAGCCGTATTTCATCATCCAAAATCCCGCCCGTGGATTGAAGCCAGTTCTGTTTTTCTAATGCTGATGATTGGGGCGTCAATTGCGCTTGTAAGTCAAACATATCAGCTCGATGGTGATTTCAATAAGTTCATAAAAGTTTGGGCAGTACTCACACTTCCGCTCTTCTATTTTGCGCGTGCTTCAGGAATAACGATCCTTTATTTGGGCTTGATTTCAGTGCTCGCAGTACAAGTATCGCTTAACTTCTTTGGACTTCCGAGATTTGGAGAAAACGTGAATAACATTTGGTATTGGGTCCTACTTTTGGGATTCCTTCCGCATTACTACTTGGCACTGAAAAAGGAAAGCCGCTCGCAAAGCATCCGAATCGTGTACATGTCGTATGTGGTTTATCTATCGTTCATGCTCGCCTTGATGATGACAATCAAAGGGAACTACATTTTATGGATTGCAGTGGCTAATGTTGGTTTCTATATTTTCGGTACCCGTTTCATGGGCGAAAATGTGAATATCATCAAACGACCTTTTCAGCTCTTGAGTCAAACATGGATTGTACTCTTACTACTTTCCTTGTCGAATAAGGATTCTTTGCGCTTTGGTTTAAAGAGTGACTCCTTCCTCAACCTGTTTAAATCACAAGAGGATCTCCCATATCAATACCTGAGGGAGATTGATCCTAACGAAGGAAAGATGTTCTATTTCGTTTTGCTCATACTCGTATTGAGTGTCATTTATTTCATCTATTTCTATTTCAGAAAGCATTTTATAGATGTCAGTAAGCTCCTTCTTTTTACACCGGTGTATTTATTTGTACTAATGATTTGCCACGAATACATCTTCCCACATTGGTTTATCGTCATGTTAGTAAATGGCTACATTCTTTTGCTCGGCATAAATGCCCTCATGAGAGGGAGTGAAAATCAAAACATTGCACAAATGGTTGGTGGGTTTTTCTTGATTTCTGCGTTGCTCTGGATTCGCTATTTCGATACAGACTGGAACTTCATCATGAAAGGATTAATGTTTATCGGAATCGGAGGAACTTTCTTCCTGATCAACTTGTCGCAGAAGAGTAAACTTGAACGAATAGAACGCAATAAAACGAGAAGAGATGACTATTAAAAAAGGACTGTTTTTTGCCTTTGCGGCGATCATCATTTTGGTGCCGGTTTATATCGCGGTGAGCTCTCAGAATGTATTGGACAATGGAAAACTATACAAGTTTAAGCCAATGGCTTATGATCCATTCGACCCGTTCCGAGGGAAATTTCTACGCGTGAACTACGAAACAGATAATATCCGAACGGAATTCGATTTTGATGATGGTGAAACTGCTTACGTTTCAATTGGAGTGGACAAAGAAGGATTTGCCTTTTTTGAAGAAGCCTTTAAAGTTGCACCAACGAATGGAGATTACCTCGAAACTACGATTAAATCGTCTGGAAGGAATAGGAGATTGAGACGAGAAATTGAGGCAGCTATTGAAGAGGGAGGTTTTGACATTAACTCCATGGATACGCGAAGTTGTGTTCGAATTAAAATCCCTGATAACATGAACAAGTATTTCATCAATGAAGATGATGCTTTGCGAGCTGAGAAGGTGATGACTGGCAATCGCCTGGATATTTACATTGGTGTTCGAATTCTAGATGGTGAAGCACGATTGGACAATATTTTTGTAAACGATCAAGCTATTTTGGAATATCTAGCCGCTAAAGAAAAGAAGTAATGCCGAAATTTTTAAGAATCACCTTGTTAGTGGCGGTTGCACTCGTAGTAATCGGATTTATCTATTTGAAATTGACCGCTGCAGGTGAAGGAGATCAAGCCCCAGAAATTCAAGCTGAATTAGTGGATGGAACGAATTTTAAACTCAGTGATTTACAAGGAGATTATGTGTTGCTGAACTTTTGGGGGTCGTGGTGTGGACCGTGCCGTGTGAAAACTCCTTCCTTGATTGCCTTGCACCAGAAATATGAATCGAAGTTGAAGGTGGTGAGTGTTGCCTTGGAAAAGAACGCAGAGGCAGGAAGGACTGTTGCAAAGAAAGATGGATTTACGTGGAAATATCAGATTGTCGAAGAATCGAGTTTTGTGATGTTATCATCTACAGCCCAGAAATATGGCGTAACGGAAATCCCAACGATGTTTTTGATTTCTCCAGAAGGAATTCTACTCGGGAAGAAGAGCTTGGCGGAAGTTGAAGAAATAATGAGAAGTAAATGAAATACCCTATAATACTCTTGTTTTTGATGAGTGTTTTCTGTGGGTTTTCACAGAACGAAAACAAATTTTTTCCTGAAAAAGAAGCGAGCTTTCCGGGAGGCGCAAGTGAAATGAATAAGTTCATTGCTATGGAAATTCAATACCCAGACCTTGCTGTTCGAAATTGGGATCAGGGTCGGGTTTACGTAACGTTTGTTGTAGAGCGCAATGGTAGTTTGAGTAATATTGAAGTTATGAGAGGCGGTTTAACTCCTGAGTTAAACGCTGAAGCGATCCGCTTAATTTCTAGCATGCCTAGATGGCTTCCTGGTGAGATAGATGGAGAAGCGGTGCGAGCTCGTTGCAGATTACCAATTACATTTGTTCTGGGCGGACGCCCTTCGCGAAGAAAACGAAAAGAACTCAAACGAAATAGATGAAGATATTAAAAAACACCATGTTGCTAGTTAGCTTACTGTTTTTTGGGACTGCAATTGCTCAGGAAACTGAAATTGTAACACCACCACCTCCTCCAGTTTTAGAAGAGAACGTTGTTGTTAAGGCTGAAATCGTAGACTTTCCTGATGTTGAAGCGCAATTCCCTGAAGGAACGAGGGCGCTGCAAGTTTTCATTCGAGAGAATTGTCAATATCCCATAGATGCTATTGAAAAGAACATTCAAGGGCGCGTTTACCTGTCGTTTATTGTTGAATCAGATGGATCAATTTCAGGGGTTAAGGTTATGCGAGGAGTTTCTCCATCTATCGACAGTGAAGCGAAAAGATTGATAAAAAAAATGCCAAATTGGACACCCGCGGAAATAAACGGAAGTAAAGTTCGATCCAGTTGTCGATTACCGATCAACTTTACGCTAAGCAATACGGGTAAAGAAGAAGCGCCAGAGAAGAAGCATTGAATTGGGAATAAATGCTTGTTCTCCCAGTCAGGTGTATGAATAAATATGTTATACGTAATGAAAACATACCACTGTACATTTTATTACTTTTTCTTGCTGGTTGCGGATCGAATAAGGACGTTTATAAGACTGATGATGTTATCATCGACAGCGTAGAAATATGGCGTAACGGAAATCCCAACGATGTTTTTAATTTCTCCAGAAGGAATTCTACTCGGGAAGAAGAGCTTGGCGGAAGTTGAAGAAATACTAAAGAAAGAATAAGAAGTGATTAAAAGTAGTACAGACAAAACTCTAATTGATGAGTTATTCATTGTCATCCCTAAAGGATCTGTGAAGATGAGGGATGACCGAACAAAAGAAGATTGGGAGACTGAAGTTCCTGCATTTCGGATGTCTAAATTCCCTGTTACTCAGGATTTATACGAGTCCTTGTCTTCAGAGAATCCGTCGACATTCAAAGGCGAAAAATTACCTGTTGAGACCGTAACTTGGATTGACGCTGTCATTTTTTGTAATAAACTATCTGAATCCTTAGGAAGGACTAAATGCTATACGATTGATTTAGATTCTGAAAAGATAAGCTATGATTCAACAGTAAATGGATTTCGTTTGCCAACCGAAGCTGAATGGCAATATGCTTGTCAAGCTGGGACAACAAATATTAGACATGGGAATTTGAATGATATCGCGTGGTTTAAGGATAATTCAAATGATCAAATCCAAGTCGTTGGACAAAAAGAACCCAACGAATGGGGGCTTTACGATATGCTGGGAAATGTTTGGGAATGGTGTACAGATATTTATGATGAAACTATCTACGGATCGTATCGGGTTTTTCGTGGAGGAGGCTGGTGCGACCAAGAAAGAAGTGTGATGGCAACTACTCGAAGGAGAAGTCACCCATTCTCGTTTAAAATTGATGATTTGGGATTTAGATTAGTGACGAACTCAGATGAATAGTGTAGTAGTTAAATAGAATACGAACGAAATAAATAAGATAAGATGATATTGAAAAATGCTTTGTTGGCAATTTGCTTGCTGTTTTTGGGGACTGGAATTGCTCAGGAGACTGAAATTGTCGTACCACCACCACCTCCTCCGTCTACACCGAGTATTAAAGTCACAGATCAAAGAGCATCAGACATTAAAATGGGGGTAACAGATTTTCCTGATGTGGGAGCTGAGTTCCCTGGAGGAGTAAAGGCGCTGAAAACGTACATTCAAAATAATGTTCAATATCCCATAGATGCTATTGAAAAGAACATTCAAGGGCGCGTTTATATCACATTTATTGTTGAACCAGACGGATCTCTATCTGGTATTGAAGTTATGCGAGGAGGAATTTCTCCTTCGATTAATAAAGAGGCGATAAGATTAATACACACTATGCCAAATTGGATTCCAGGGGAAGTGGATGGAAAAATGGTTCGATCCAGATGTCGATTACCTATCACCTTTACGTTAGGTAATACTGGTAAAGAAGAGGCGCCAGAGAAGAAGCATTGAATTGGTAATAAATGCTAGTTCGTCGAGTGGGGTGCGTATATAAATAAGTTATGTTTAATGAAACCCAGAGAAGAAAAAATATTGGAACAGCTCACTAAACTTTGTGAGGTCAATGAGTTTGCAAACTTTGATGTCTCTATACCCGTATCGACTCATGAGGCGAGTGGCTTCATTTCTTTCGAGAATAAAACATATTCACTTGAAGAACTGCGATTGACGGTTCATGATATTGAATGGTTGGAAAGATTAGAGAAAATATCAATTGTGCGGAAATTTAGGTTTAAGGAACTTTCACAAAATGAGATTGCTCGAACTTGCTATAGTCTTTTCGTTCCGTCAAAATCTGAGGTGATTTACGACTCACCATCCTCTAGAAAGTGGAGACCCGTAACATTTGTTGCCCTCTTTGGAGGGACTGCAATGTGCATTGTGGCTATAATTATGTTTTCTACAAATACGAGTATCACAGGTTACGACACATACTATGGTGGTGGATATGGTTATCACACTTTGACACCTGCCGCAATGCTCTTTCTAGGTATTATCGTTTTCTTTTTTGGTATGACATTGATTCCTTGGAAAGGAAAAGAATAAACATAACACGTGCTAAAAAAAATAGGGCAACAATTATGTCCGAGAAAAGCCCTACTTTTCCTAGCACCATCCGTTATACACAATGAAGATAATTCGAGAAAGAAGCCCCCTCTTATCTTAGCGAATTTTATTATTAGAACTTAACGGTCAATAGGTGAAAAATCAATAGTGGAGTATCTGATGTGGTAGATGTCCATATTTATAGGCATGAGTCATTTTTGGCAGATCCGATCCAACGACCTATCAAATACCATCGAAAAAATTTGGCTCAGTCAAGACGGGAATAGGAATCCAATGAAAAATTAAAAGTTGTAACTATTAATTATCCAAATTCAAGTACATTAAGTCGCACCTTAAAGTAAAACTCCTTCTCATGAAATTCTTAATAGCTTTTGCAATAATGATTGGTTCTCAGACATCCTATTCACAAGTAAATGAGCATCACTCATTCTCACAATACGTTGGGGTCGGGGTTGTGGCCAAAAGTGGGCTTTTGGACGCCGTAGGATTATCATTCCTCTATGAGCCTAAATTTGAAATTACGAGAGGGTTGTCTCTGCATCCGCACATTGAAGGGAATACATTTCTCTATAATAATTTCGAAGCTTCCGATTTAAATTTTAAAACTGCAACTTCATTTAGCGCGGCATTTCTGCTAAAAAGTCAATATGCATTCGGAAAAAAAAATCTAAAGCCCTTAATTGCATTTTCAGTTGGATATTATTATCAGAAAATTAGTGGAGGTGGTGGTGATGGTTACCACGTTCACCTACTAAAATTATCAACAACTCCATTCGGCATCGCGCCAGAAATTGGTTTAACTTTCGGTAATTCTACAATTTCGGCGACGTATAATTTTATTTTTGGTCAAGATGAGGTTCTCATGTCATATTATCAAGAAGGGGTTCATAGAAATATTGTTAGTGACTTAAGTCGAGGTTACTTCACAATTCATTATAGCCATAGATTGGCCAATAATTGAATTGCGGTATTCATACCCAAGCGCATTACTCTGATGAGACGAAAGAAATGCGTATAGCTTAACCGTTATGAGCAATGTACACCAATACTCGATATGATGTCCAATGTTTAGATAAGTTCGTTTTGTTCAGTTCCGCCCACTCAATCTTCATCTTCAATCATAGGCATCTTTATACCATTCTGTTCCAGGGATTAAGGCTGTGATGATCAATTTATTACGATATTTCCATGCCTTGAGATCATGCGGCTTACGCTCAATAAACCATTCTTCTCCATCAACATTTGGTTCACCAAATAAACGTTCAGCATCTATATCTCTCTCGTTCTCATCTTTGTATATTATGATTATTTCATAAAGTGGCTTTTCACCCTCAGTGCTAAAATAGTACGCAAATCCACTTACACGTTCTTCACTGACCCTTTCAGTATAAATTGTCCTGAAATTATTCGCCTCTGTCTCGCTAGCAGATGTTCCTTTCAATTTCTTGAAATCATCTAATGACATATCAAATTTCACTTTTGCCTCAACTTCACTTGGTAACACATCTGTATGAATATTTTTTGTAGACGCACAAGCCTGTAATAAGAAGACAATCACGACAAGAGTGGAAATATTTTTCATACATTGTTTTGGTTAAAAATAAACATTATTGATGAATGATAGCTCAGCACCTTTATCACTATGTACTTATCTAAACTAGCTTCTATTTCATGTAATAGGCAATGAAAAAAGACCTTGTAAACACGTCACAGAAAAATAGAGACAATCATTATGTTAAAAAAGTACTTATTGTGAGCTGTTCAAAGGATTGCTGCTCATAACATCAGTGGCTGTTGTACAACCCGATTTTCTTGAGAAACCGTCTGATTTGATCAAAACACAAAAAGTTAAAACGAAGATAATTAGCGACTTACACTTTTGAAGAAATGTATAAATCACTCCATTCTTGAATTTTTCGAGTTGTGCAACAGTGACATCACCTACACTTCATGCCGAAAAGCTTATATTCGAGATATCGGCACAGTGCGTAGCGCCAGCCGACCGTTGACAACAATAGAAATTCAGAGTGAAAATTATCCCTAAAATAATTGCATCTACATTTAGTGAGGAAGCCATGATGCATGAAAATTCAATGGCTAAATCAGTAGAAAATAGTAAAGACGTATTATTGAGGCAAGGGTTAAAGTTCAAATCCCAAAAGGGTAATGAATTACTCTTTGTGACAAGAATTGGACAGCATCTAACTTACCACCCTTTCTTCTTTGTTTCAAATGTTAAATTAATCCTGGAACCCGACAATAATGAAACAATTGATAGTAAGCAATTAAGGATTACATATACCGTTAATCATTGGGTTCCATTGATCGTTCTATTTGTACTCAGCGTGTTATCTTACGATGGATTCAATAACCCCGTAACATACTTTCCATTGATAATTTTCTCTGCTTATCTAACCTTTATACCAACTATGCAATATTCGATCTTCAAAGAGATAATTGCATCTCTCAGTGAATAATCTGTTGCTAACAGCCACCAAAAACCATACGGGGCTTATGCTTCGTTAGATCACTTAAGTTTAGAGAATCATTACTATCTTCGAAAAACAAGTTTTAGTTAGGAGCCGTACGTATGTTGTGCATTATACATGAGAAACTGTAACTAAAATTGAACTCTCCAGTCTAATAAAACAAAGACGTTTAATTTTATGAAAACACACGCATTATTACTTCTTCTATCTCTGGCTACATCATACTTGATAATAGCTCAAGAAAATCCAAATTCTGATTTATATAAAACGATTATTTCAAAAGACAGCTTGCTTTTTGATGTCGGTTTTAACACGTGTGATATCAGCCAGTTTGAAAAATTATATAGTGACGATTTTGAGTTTTTCCACGACAAAGACAGCATTTC
>NVXP01000073.1 GCA_002733985.1 Fluviicola sp.
GGCTGATATTTCACCCCTCTCAGTTTTCGTTCCATTTTTGCATAAACTTCACCCCAACAATCAAAAGAACTAACCACATTCAAGCACCCATCATCTTGATTGACACTAAAAACTCCAATATTCATTGGATCACTAGACAACATATCGAATGTGTATATAGATGTTACATTATCATTCAACTGAATTTTTATTTCCCCATATTGATCTCGGACAACCCTCACCTTATCATCGGAGTTTGTTGAAATTATGGTAGTTTCGTACGTTCCATAATTGTTTTGCCTCAATAGGATACCGCTACCCGAAGACGTCTTGTAGAATTCGACGTACTGAAAGGCACCACTCGGACTAAAGACAGTTGAGCTACTTGTTTCACCTACTACCCAGTATAAGTGGCTATTTGTTGACGATCCATACGTCGCTTTTAGTTCCATCCAAAACTCACTTTGTGACGTGACATTTTTTGAATATGCGACCCCATAAGTTTGTGTTGTTATATTTCTTTTTGCAGAATATGAATTCGGAGATGGAATCATATCTTCTAAAACATTCCATACTGTTTCAATCCCTACCCAAATTGTAGCGCTGAATGGAACTGAAACCCACATTCCATTGCTATTTAACACCGTAACAGATCCAGAAAAAGTATAGACGCCGACTGGAAGACTTACAATTGTCCCAGTTAATGTTGGGCCACCATGATCATAAACAACCTGAGGTGGATTACCATCATCGCTAAGAGATAAGCTATTCATTGATGCCCCGTTCTCCCAATGAGATGATACTACTACTTCATATCCCACAGTTCCATTAGGATTGAAACAAGTTGCATGAGTTATTGTTGGAACAACTGTTACCGTTGGGTTCGATCCACCTCTCTCCGCAAATGTACTCTCACTGTTCATTACTACAAATAGCAACAAGAACATATATAATAAACTATTCTTCATCTTAAAAAGTATCAATGTTGAGTTCTTCTTTAATCTGTCCTACTTCCAGAGAAGTTATTCGAATGTGGTAATTTCTTGTCGGATAATTTCCAATGTCCAAACTAAACACCTCGGTCAATGGATCAAATGTAAAATTGGTCAGTGTATTCGAACCACCTACTCCAAAATCCTTCGACGCGCTGTAAACAACCGTTTTCAGCGAATCTGCTGTTATTAACTCAACTGTCATTATCATCGAGTCAGTAAAAGTGGCATAACCAGAAACATGAATCAGAAACGAAGTCGGTGCCAAAGAGTCACAAACATCACTTGAGATTTCAAAGCTTTGAGCCTTCGATGAAAAGGAAAGTGTAATAAAAAGAGATAAAAACAGGACACAAGGCCTTAAGGCAAAATGGGTCATAGTAAATATTTTGGGTATATAGAATTACTTAGTTTGAATAGCGTCAAAATGCTAGACGAACCTATAAAATGGGGGAAGTATGTTATTAATCTAAATTGATACACAGCGGTTAGGCTCTTTGTTTCGTGAGCCGCAAAGGTACGTGAATTAATCACTCGTTGACGACATAACTCAATAAAAAATTCACACAATGATACTAATCTAAACAAATCTTGTTATAAATGACTTATAACAAGCTACTTACGGCTCAATTCAGGATTAAACATCACATAATCAGAAAAATAATGCATCCTCTACTCAAGATCAACCTCCTCTCCAGAATACCCGTTTCTCTTTCTGATAGTAAATAACCAAAGAGTCTCGACCAATTGCCTTAATAGTGATCCCATCATAAACCTTCTCACCTGTACGCATGGTATGTTTGTGTCCATCTATACCGATTATCGCCAGTGGATCTTTGGAACTTGTTTTACGAACTTGACCGAAATAAACAATAGCTGGCCAATTAATAACTGGTTTAATCCTCCGTRCAACAGGYCGRGTTTGTACCGTTTGATCATTTTCTAMTGGCCCTCGATAACTGCGTTTCGTTTCTCCAAAAGGATCTCGATACTCCAAATTAATCGAAAAGGTGTCTCGCGACAGRYTTGCRAATGAAATAGGGYTATYCAACGATCGTTGCGCGAATGTTTCTTCCTCACCGAACAAACTATCTTTCACACGGAAAAATGCGTTGTACCAGATCAATCCGACAACCACTAATAATACTCCTGTGAGAGCTTTGCTTTTCATTATGACACGATAAATTGGTAAACGACTGATGTTCCTGCTGAATTTCCAGCTTCGTCTGTGTTCGTTACTCGCCAAAAGTATGTTCCTGCCGTTAAATTGACCGTAACTGAATTCCCATTGACATTTTCTGTGTTCACAATTATCCCAAAGCCAGAATCACTTGCTATTTCCAATTTTGACGTTACGGGAGATTGAATTGTGCCTGGATCTGTTCCGTTACCCCAAGTGAAAACAATATCTCCAGGAGGGTTAGTAGAAAATTCCACTGGACTGGATAAAGCGGCCTCATTCGGAGCGAACTCATCTACATAAAAATGTGCAATAGTAAATGGCGTTTCAGTAGGACCAAAGTATGCTTTAACTCCCCAGAAATATTCTCCCTCAGGAAGAAGAAATGGAGTTATGTAGCTTGACGTAAAAAGGTTATTCTGCGCATCAATTATTGTCCCTGTCGAAAAAGAACTGCCCTCGCGTAGTGCAAATTCACAATTGGTCGCCCCGAAAGGAAAGTCCCACCCGAATTGACCATCAAACGAAGCGTTTTCATAAATACCGTTTATCGGAGAATTCAAAACAACGTTTGTTACTGTTCCTGAAGATTGAACACCCACCCAAAATTTAACGGGTGACAAAATTTGAGATTCGTACCCTCCATTTTGAGCTGTTAAACGCAATTCGTATTCATTTGAGTCGAGATCTAGATAAAAATCGGTTCCGACCACTAAACTATCCAACAAGAATTGATTGATCGACGCAAAACTAGGCGAAACGATTTCAAGTCGGTATTTCGATGCTCCTTCCATTTCTTCCCATTTGAAATGAACGGGATTGACATTCACCGTGTCATTTACTACAGGTAAAATAAGTACTGGGGTTTCCGCCGTGATGTCTTCGGCAATAATTTTTTCACAGCTCGAAGAAAGAACTGCAATAAACAGAATGAATGCTAGTGTTCTCATATTATCTCAGGTAATTTTGTATTAACAATGTAGTATATAAATCTTTCTCATCGTCGGAATCGAACTTCCTGAATTCAAATGAGATGTTTAGGATTTTGGCAAGATCGAACTTCTTCTCCAAATCATAAATGAAGCGAAGCGTATTAATATAGTCTCCCCTCAAAACAATTCGGTGGGTATTGATCGAAAAATCTGGATGTTGAAAATGCAAGACTTCCTCAATTTGATGCACAGAAATGTGTTGACCTTTTTTCGCAAAGAAATTCAGAAATTCTTGTTGTACTTTTTCTATTGTATTCCCCTCCTTCCCAATTAAGCGATTGAGTTGAGCAATTTCAATTTGTTTGGTCCGAATTTGTTGGTCCGAAGATTCTGCCAAAATCAATTTTTCCTGTAGCTCTGTTTTGTATTCTGACGTTTCCATCGTAACACTGAATGCGCGCTTGTAGGAAACAGCAGCAAGTAACACTCCCAAGACCAGCAAGGCAATGTTTTTTTGTTTGTAGCTATATTGATCGAAAAATGTCATTGAGCGAGATTAATTTCGATTTCAAACTCAGCACTTTCCTCCGAAGATTTCAAGTAATTGAGCAATTCAACACTTTCAACCCATTCGAAGCGATCCATTTTCTCAATCCAATCATCCAACACAACATTCTCTGGAGTAATTCCAGCAATTCCAATGCTCTTCTGATTGACTTCTATTTT
The DNA here is from genome assembly GCA_002733985.1 of Fluviicola sp. Taxonomy (GTDB): domain Bacteria; phylum Bacteroidota; class Bacteroidia; order Flavobacteriales_D; family Crocinitomicaceae; genus UBA4466. Next base: position 3,810 of record NVXP01000073.1, read on the forward strand.
CTGTTTGTCTTTCAACTTACCTACAACGGGAAAAACAGTCATATCGGACAAGGTGATTGATTTCGGAATACTTTCAGCAATCTTATCTAAATAATAGGACAAGAAACTGGATGAATTCACTCCTGCACTGGCAATCAATTGTTCTTTTCGCATTTTCTCCTGAGAGAGGCGTTCGAGTAAGGACAAGTTCTCATTGTGAACTGATAAGTTCATTTCGAGCTGAGCGATATCATTGTTCAGTGAATTGTGATAGAAATGATTGATCAAAAGTGAGAGTAAAATCACACCTACAATCCCCAGTCCCAAAATTTTGAATTGATTGAACTGGTTGTAATTCTCACGTTTGGAATCCCCYTCAYTCTCACCGAAAACRTTCCACTTTTTCTCGTCYTTTCCAAGTTGCGAAGMAATTGCTTGAGCGATTAAYGATTTAGAYGACCARTGTTCATCTCTGAAGAAAGCCTTTTCATTAACYTCTGTTGCACGTTGAAAAGAAACRATTTGATCATTCTTTATSGATATTGAGAAATCCGTCGAAATCGATTCATTATCTAAAACTCCACAGATCGCTGAATAACCGCAACTAAGCCCATACAAATGCCATTTTTCTTCGTCAATTTTCTTGAGCTGATCTTCCATCAAGGACTTGCGGCAAAATGAAACGGCCATGTTGTTTCCGTCATCAAAAGTCGTGAACAGAAACTCGTTTGGATTGCCATTCATGATCAAATCTTGCTGAAAGGCATTGCTACTTTGGATTTTTCGGGATAATATTCCTGTTCCAAGAATGTGCAAATGAATCGGCTTGGATGTACCAAAATGTTTGACCGCATCTTCCAAGGAATCAAATTGTTCGAATTCCTGAGGGTCGGTTTTTCCAGCTTTAATTTTCCCAGCCGAAACGACACACTCTCCCTGTCCGAAGTCTAAAAAGACAAGGACTAAAGACTTGGGGGACCATATGTTTTTTAAGCGACTCATTAATACGTTACGATTGGACGAATAAGGATATGCAATTTCGATTTGGTTTTTGTCTTCTCTCGATTACTGAAAAACCATTTTAAAATTGGAACTCTAGACAGAAAAGGAACGCCTGAACCTGAATCAGATTTTTCCCTTCTTTCCAATCCTCCRAGTAAAACGAGCTCACCATTTTTYACMCGCACCATYGATTCGAAGGYTTGAGTYGTGATGTTCGGCGGTGAACTTGGGTCAACTTTTCCGGAAAAATCATCTTGCTCAACTGTAATTGTTAATGTCACATGTTCATCAGCGCTTACGAAAGGCTTGATGGTAACAGATAAATTCGCATCTATTGGTTTCCATTGACGCGATTGCAATACCCCTTGATTCGTAACCGAAGTTTGAACATTCACTTGCGTTTCTTGATAGTAAGTCGTCTCACCTATTGAAATACTGGCTTCGTGTCCATTTAACGTAGAAATCTTTGGTGTGCTTTCAATATCAATTACATTGTTGCTTTCTAGTGCTTGCAGGGAAATGTAAAAATTCTCTGTGACTTGTCCCAAATTCACCAAGCCAAAACCGGTAAGAGCATTAAGAATATTATTAACCGACTGCGATCCCAATTCGACATCTAATCCAGGGAAGACCTCTCCTGAAGTTGATGTTGGCGTATCTTTAATTCCCGCCTTAATTCCCGTTTTAATCCCAGAACCTCGTTCAGAATACACGAGCATCACATCAATTTGCACCATTGGAACAACAACATCGATCGTAGAAACGAAGGCTTTCAGTTCATCAATTTTTCGAGCACTTCCTGTTAGAATCAATCCATTCAATTCAGGAAATTCTTTCACTTCTAAATCCTTCAGCATATCATTTGGAATAGCTGTTTTTACCGATTCAATTGTTCTATTTTCGAGACGAAGTAATTCAGTTTTCCGTAAACCTTCCACTTTATTTTCCCCAATCAAATAGATTTTATCTTTTTGTTTTACCGAATAGTTTGTACCATTCAAAACGATATCTAGTAATTCATCAAAACGAACATCGGTCAAATCCATGTTGACTTTCCCTTTGATATCAGAATACAACACATAGTGGACTCCAGTTTCATCCGCCGCAGCCTGAATGAGTGAACGCAGATCGACATCGCGTGCGAAAATATCCAAGGTTCCAACCTCGTTTTTCACTAAGATAAAATCACCATTTTTTGCATTTGGAGTATAATTTTTCGGTCGTGCATTCGGTCCAATAACTGCCTGCCCAACTTCACCTTTTCCGATTGAATAATAATCATCCGTTTTCTCAAGGGTGAGCTCATTTGATTTCACGAACATCTCCAAGACTTGTTCATGTGGACGGTTCATAAAATAAGCATTCACTGTTTTATTTCTCACCTCGGGATCAACAACAAAATTGTAACCCGAAACACGTGTAAGCTCTTGCATGACCTTCCACAAGGTGTCATTTTTCAAATCCATCGAGAGGAACTTATTCGACGGATTGTATGAGATGTCTAGTTTTTTTGGTGGAGCAACAATTGCTTTCACTTCTTCCTTATCTCGTTTACGGATTGAGATAATGCTTCCAATAAACTCGTATTCCAATTCAAAATTGAGGTACAGAAAAACGAGCATGTCTTTCACCTGCACATCGTAGAAATTATAGGAAATCAGCTCCGTTAAGTTTGGATCAACGCTGACGTTCAAATTATTCTCCAAAGCAACTGAGCTCACCAATTCTGACAACTGCAATCCACTTACATTCAACTGCAGTAGATTGTTCAGTCCAGGATGATCGCCCGCCAAGTTGTCCAAAACACCTCTCAATGTTCCTTCCGAATACTTTTGTGCTGTCGCCTCATTTGAGAAAACGCACGCAAGGAGTGTAATAACTAATAATATTCGTTTCATTTAAATTCCTGATAATAAAGGATAGACTTCCTCCAATGAGGTCGTTCCTTCCATTAATACTTCATATGCTCGAGTCGCCAAATTCTTGATTCCGCGTTCTTTTAATAATTCATCTACTTCGTGATCATTTGCTTTGATCGCTAAGGCCAATTTCTGATCGATTGGAATAACTTCATACAAGGCCATTCGACCTTTGTAGCCTGTGTAATGACATTGATCACAACCAACAGGGGCGTTTAATTCTTTTGGAATCTGAAAGGTATCAATCGGAGGCCAATCAGTTGGATCTAATTCCGACCTCGTATTACAATTTGTACATAAACGACGCACCAAACGTTGAGCGACTGAGGTATTGATTGTATTTGCCAATAAAAATGGTGGAACTCCCATGTCGATTAAACGAGAAATGGTTCCCCATGCCGAATTTGTATGAATCGTAGACAACACCAAGTGACCTGTTAATGCCGCTCGAATTGCCATTTGAGCTGTTTCGCCATCACGAATCTCTCCGAGCATAATCACATCTGGATCTTGTCGAAGAAAAGAACGTAAAGCAGTTGCAAACGTAAGACCAATAGATTCCTTTAGTTGAACTTGATTGATTCCATCCAAGGTATACTCAACAGGATCTTCAACTGTCACAATATTTCGTTTCTCCTGGTTCAATAATTTCAGCGTTGCATATAAGGTAGTCGTCTTACCTGAACCTGTTGGACCACTAATTAAAATAATGCCATTCGGCTTACGAATTCCTTCCAAGTACCGTTTTTCTTCATCTGCAGAAAAGCCAACTCGCTCTAAACTGATAGACGATGCATCATGACCCAAGATCCGCATTACGATTTTCTCACCGTGAAGTGTTGGCAAGATCGACACACGAATATCAAAATCCTCGTATTCAATTCGACCATCTTGCGGCAGTCGTTTTTCTGATATATCTAGATTTGAACGAATTTTAATCTTATTTACCAACTCGGGATAATCTTCCTTCGCAATTGAAAACCGTTGCATCAAATTACCATCTATTCGAATTCGAATTCGTGCCTTTTCTCCGTAGATTTCAATGTGAATATCACTGCTTCCTAGGCGGTTTGCTTCTTGAATCAATCGATCCACAAAATCCGTGTTGGCATCAAAAGAAATTCGCGTATCCTCATCGTCAGTATTTCGATAGAATCTGCCCAAACTTCGTTGAATGACCTCTTTCGAGCACAATTCCAATTCAATTTCAACGCCCAACAACGCAGACAATTCCTCACGTGTCATTTCATGATCAACCGTTTCATCAATGAAGAAAGAAATGGATGAAGACGACTGAGATTTGGGCAAAATTCGGTAATGCCATGCCAAATCCGACCGGATCAATTGCTGCAGATCTGCTTCAAGTTCGATATGTTTCATCACTGCCATTAGTCGAGGATAATGAGTTGATGCAACTGATTACTAAATGTCACGTATCCAACTCCTACGATTGCTAAATAACCAGCGTACGGAATTGTTTTTTGAGGTTTAATCATTGAGGCTACCAAGTGAAATACCAAGGTGAGCAAAGTTCCAATGGTGAAAAATAGTACAAACCAGTGAAAGGTAAACAGTGGAGTTATTGCGATTAAAAACAGAATATCACCCGTTGCAAAATATCCATTCGTGATATTGACTAATCGTTGTTCTTTTAGTGAAAGGTAAAGTGTGAGACCAAGTAAGAGGAAGAGTAGAAATCCTGCATTCCAAACTAAAGTAACTGGATTTAATTCATCCCATCGCAAGACAAGTGCTCCGATCAAAATCAATGGGAAAATTACCCAATGAATTCCACGGAATCGGATATCTTGATATGTACACAAGATCAAAAGTGCTATGAATGCGATTAGAATCATTAGTCTGGTTGAACTTCTTTCACCATTCCTTCTTGATCAATTTCCCAAATGTTGCGTTGTCCATCGCCATTAAAATCCTGAACTGCTTCAGCTTTAGCTCTGAATCCACTTGGCGACGCTTCTAAAATCGACACTTGATAGAGCGCCGAACCACCTTCGGTGATCAATTTATGAGGAAGGTATCCTATTTCTTTCACATCTCCTGAATATTTCGAGTACTGCAAAAAGTAGGCATACTGAAGGTTGTGTACCATTTTCAATTCTTGCTGTGCTTCTAAACTTTTTGTGCGTGCTGCAACTCCTGCTTGTTTGGGCACAACCAGCATAATGAGAATCCCCATAATTGCGAGAACGATAAGAATTTCGGCGAGTGAAAAGGCGTCGACGAATCCTGATTTAGTATTTTTTCTAGTGAATATCATTTAATAACATTACTTAGGTTAAACATTGGCATGTACATTGAAACCATAATGACTCCGACGACAAGACCAATTATCACAATAATGAGCGGTTCGATAATCGTACCGATCAATTTCGTTCTATATTCTATATCTTCCTGATACTGCTTTGAAATACGTTCAAAAGTGGAATCCAGTTGGTTAATTTCTTCAGCAATTTTGGTGAGGGAGACCAATCGTTTATCAAAAATAGGAAATTTAGCGAAGCCCTGATGCAAAGAATCACCTTTAACAATGTCGCCTTTGATTTGCTTGATCGCATTCTCAATTGGATAAAACCCAATCATTTCTTCTACAAGCGACAAGGCAGTAACCAATGGCGTTTTTGCACCGAGTAATAAAGCAAGACTTTGGCACATTCGAGCTGTGTAAACTTTTTTCATCAAGGTCCCAAAAATGGGCAAGCGCATCACGATTTTCGAAGTGAAGTTTCGAAACCCATCCTCTTTCCGTTGGGTATACCCATAAATAGAAATCGCAATGATCGACAGGATAAAATACATCATGTATGTTGAGAAGTTCTTAGAAAGCGCGATGATCTTTTGGGTGAGATATGGCAAATCTTGACCAAACTGCTTAAACACATCTTCAAACATGGGAACGACGCTATTCAACATGAAATAAAGCACCCCAATAGTTATACAAATCACAAAAGTTGGATAGGTAAAAACGCTGATCAACTGCCGACGCAATTTGACTTTATTGGTGAAATATTCCGCCAGGTGATGCAAAATGATTTGTAGGCGACCTGTTTCTTCACCGATTCGAATACTTTGAAATTCGTATGCTGAGAAATGCTTCGTTTTTTCCAAAGCCTCGCCGAGTGAACTTCCACCGACCAAATCAGAAAGAACATTGGAAAGAATCGCATTCACACCTTTACTTTCTTGTTCTTCAATCAAGATTGAAAGTGCTCGTTGAATATCAATTCCACTTTCTAATAACGAACTAAATTCCGTGTAAAAATTCTCCTTCGCCTTATCAGGGAACGTTTTTCCGAGTTTGATCTCCCGTTGAAATATGGATGGTTTTGCTTCGCTCATTTCAATTTGGCAAAATGTGTATTGATTTTGCTCTTTATATCAGGTTCAAAATAGTAATTCAAGGTCATATTTTCACCTTTCCAGAGAAAATCGAAAATGACATTGGTCTTTTCATCGTTTCGTTCTAGTCGGATGGATTCTGCTTTCGTCTTTGTTGCCATCCAATTGTCTCCATTAGATCGAAGAAGCTCATCACCATCGAGTTTGTATTTGATGAGTCGATCATTGGAAAATAGATACAATTCCTGCTCATGTTGTTGAATCGAATCGCATTGATATAACTCATTCCATAAATTCGCTCGAAAGGCAAACCAATCATTTAATTCTTGATTGATGTCACCGGTCATTTTGAGTTGCTCTTGAAATCGATTGACAGAAGTAGCGATTAATCCAATAATCACCCCCATAATCGCCAACACGACGGTCACCTCAAATATGGTAAATGCATCGATATGTTGCCTTGATCTATTCATGCCACCAATCCTGTTTGAGTACCACTTTTCCATCGGACGCTTTAAAAATCAAGACATCTATTGAATCGTTCGAAGTTGATTGTATTTCCAATTGTAAATCCTCAGGTGCTTCGACCTCATTTTCTTGAGAATACAATTTTTCCCAAAGTTGAGATTGAATTTCCGTTTGCTTTCGAACTTGCTGAAAGTTAACCGTTGATTTTGTTGATCGAACAAAGACCAAAGACGCAATTCCAATGCACAAGGCAATTACAGAAATCGCAATCACGACTTCAGCAATACCTGAGGCTTGTATTTTACGATTCAAAAACATGAAATGATTTTTGGTTTCGTTACTTTCTCGTCAGTGAGCCAGTTTGGCAACACCATTTCTTTGGGTAGATCAGCAGTTGATATTTTTGCATTCAGTAGATGATTTGAATACGTTCCTCCTCCAGCACGAAGCGTAAATTGGTTTGTATATAAATGCCCAATCACTTCACCGTTCAATTCCGTTTCCCCCAAGTTAATCACCAAGCCACCAATTCGAGCTTTGTCGACTTCTAGCTTGAGTCGTCTTCGTGGATTTGGGAACTGAGAAAAGAGCAAAACTCCACCTAAAACAGTAGATTTTTCGCGTAGATAAATACCGTGTTCATCCATCGATGTATTCTTTCGATCTTCGTTCAAAACCAATGCTGAAGGATAAAGTAATTTCACGTCTTTTTCGAGTAGAATTCGCTCGTGCGCAATGACCTGAACCATTCCTTGAAATCCAGCTTCGAAGCGAACATTTGGTGCAATCAGAATTACATTTTCAAGCGTTATCCCTGCCGAAACAACAATCGTATCAAAGGAATGAAGAATGACATTTCCGCGGATACTGTTCTGAATATACAGGCGTTCAATTTGACTCACTAAGCGTGTTTGTTCACTAAACGAAAAAGTCGTGTCTTTTCGAATTGGGTCAATTTTCAAGCAATTCTCTCGGTATTTTTGAATGTTTTCATTTTTGAGGGAAGTTTTAATTCCCGGCAGACTTCGTTCAGCTTGTTTTTGCTTTCCATAAAGTAATTTATCTCCTTTATAGGACTGACCAGCGATATGTCCACGTTCTAACCCACGTTCACCAACTACGATCGTTCCTTCGAGTCGCGTTTCTCCGCACAATTTTAGCGTCTGTTTTCGTTCAGGAAGATAAAGCGCAGGATGAGATTCATCGGTTTCATATCCAACAATCGCCGATTTTGTGACGCTTCCAACTTTGTGATGAGTATGCGAGACAATCACCCGAAACATGCCCCAAGTCCTGCGTGTGATTTCTGTTGTATCACCAGAAGAATGAATAATTTGTTGTTTTCCTTCGGTGAGTGTTCGAGCACCATGTAGCAAACCGAGGTAGTTGTCCATGAGAAGATGCTCCTTCATATTGTGATGACGTTCCAAGCGTTTATTTACACTTGAAATGAAGAGGATTCCACTTGCGATCATTCCAACGAGCAGCATAAATGCAATCGCATACCCCAATGCTGAGGATCGAATTTTAGAATTGGAACGATCTGAACTCATTATGTCTTCTCTGCTTTCTTTTTAGATTTTCTTTCCTTTTTTTGTTTCGGTTCTTTATCCGATTTTCCGCGAATTTTCTTTTCGGTTTTGGCTTCTTTGATGTCATCTGATGAAGAAATCAATTCACCCTTTTTGTACTTTTCGGTACGTTCCAGCTTACCATCAGAATAGTACTTCACAGTTCCGTGTAATGCGCCTTTTTTCCATTGTTCAGTTCGAACTAATTTTCCATCATCGCTGCGGTAAGCTCGAAACTCTTGTTTCAACAATTTCCGTTTAACTAGTATGGTATCCGCTTGATCTTTGTGCCAATTCCGTCCATGAGTGCGCTCTACTTTAAATAGATCTCCGTGCCGATTATATCGTTTTTCACCTTTAAGTTCACCATTCGACCATTTTTCAGAAGTCAAAAGCGTTCCATCTTCTCGCCAAGACATCCATTCGCCTTGTTTGAGGCCTCTTTGAAAATTTCCTTTCGAATGAAGCTGGTCATTCTCATAGAAAGACTCGAAATTTCCATGCAGTAAAGTACCTGATGATTCGCCTTGCGTTGATTTTACTCCTTGCGCTTTATACCAGAAATAAAATTTCTCCTTACTATAAAACCAAATACCGTGCTTATCATCGTCCAATATTTTGAACTCGTATTGAAATCCATCTTGTTTAAGCGTACGCTTAAGGTAAACGTCTTTTAAAGGCTTTTGGGCGAAAGAAACTGAAAAGAAAAATGTGAATAGAATCAGGAGTAATGACTTCATGAAATTATTTTAGGAAAGTGAAGTTAGTGATTTATGATTTATGCGGTGATTTTAGTTTTGTTAAAATTGACATTGAGTTGAACAATTAGATAATTCACTATCCCAATGACAACTAAAACCCTCCGTTTTCATTAAACCTAATCTCTAATTAAGGACAAATATAATCAACCTCTCACAATTAATTATACTGAACTACATAGCCTTATATTTGAGTAGCACCACAATATTAATGTGTATTCTACCATTTTTTGTCCTCTTCAAAGCACGAAAAAATCTAATTTGTAGTAACTTCGCATAAAATACAAACACACTATTTACATGAAACAACTATTATTCTCAATATTAGTAGCAGGAACAACATTATTCAGCACCGGTCAAGCGCAGGCTCAATGCTACTCGGCAGTGCAATTGGACGGAGTTAATGATTATCTGCACTCTCCTTTTTCAAATTATGCTTTAAGTAATTTCACGATTGAAATGTGGATCAATTCGGCAGATTACCTAACCAACGATGTTTATGTTACAATTAATCAAAGTTCTTACTTGATACTCGGTGGATGGCAACCAGACGGGAGTTTTAACACTTGGTCAGACGGCTTGAATCCTTTCACGATCAATTCTGGTACAGGTACTGCACCAGCTACAGGATCATGGCATCACGTTGCCTATGTTTTTGACGGAACAGATCAGATCATTTACATTGATGGCGTTCCATCAGCAACTGTTGCCACAACAGGATCAGTAACTGAAAATAATGGTAACAACTTCGGTCTTACAATTGGAGCGAGATTTGATCAAACTCAGCAATTCACGAATACAACATTTGAAGATGTACGTATTTGGCAGGTAGCTAGAACTCAAGCAGAAATAACCGCAACTTATTCAACGAACTTGACAGGTAGTGAACCGGGGCTTATTGCATATTACCGCTTTGAGGAAGGCGCAGGAAGCACCACTGTAGCTGATTTGTCAGGGAATGGAAATGATTTGACACTTTACAATACTGATCCAGCTACCGTTTGGACATCGGGATTGTTCTCTCAAGATTCTCAAGGTACAGATGTAGTTTCAAATTGTGGTCCGTACACGTGGATTGATGGAAACACATACCCTATAGACAACAATACAGCAACGCACACGATTGTTGGCGGAGCAGCTGGTGGATGTGATAGCATTGTTACACTAGACTTGACAATTAACGCTCCAGTAGATAATTCATTAACAACTACGAGCTCTCCAACGATTTCCTCAAATGATGCTTCTGCAGGTGTCGCCTATCAGTGGATTGATTGTGGTAACGGAAATGTTCAGATTTCTGGAGAAACAAATCAGGATTTCACAGCTACGACAACAGGATCATACGCTGTAATCGTTACAGGAGCAAATGGATGTAAAGATACATCTGCGTGCTTTGCAGTAGATTTCACATCCTTGGATGAATCGAGTTTGATCTCTGGAATTAGAATTTCTCCAAACCCAACCAATGGTGAGTTTTCAATCTCTACTTTAACGTATACAGGAGAATTGAACATTGAAGTAATGGACTTAACAGGTAAATTGATTTACAAATCGACGGAAATCTTAGCACCAAACACATCAGCATACATTGATTTGACTAATGCAGCAAACGGTGTTTATATTGTCCATGTCTCTAGCATGACAGAATCGCAATCATTGCGGGTTGTAAAAAAATAGTAACTATCGAAAATAGTACAAGGAGCTTTTTGAAAGAAAAGCTCCTTTTTTTGTTAATTAGAAAACGAGTATAGAAGGAAATAGAGAATGTGATTTTCACAAAATTAATTGTTAAAGTTTCGAATCACATACTCGTCTTTGTTGAATTGAAACACCTCCCAGTTTGAGCCGAGAGACTGATACATTATCTTCGATTGATTTAGTCTTTTCCTCTCTCTCGAAATCAGGCGAGAATTTACCAATAACAATCTTACCTCACTGTCATCCAAAACCCTACTTCACCCCCCTAATAAACCGACTGAAATTAAATTAGTCTAGCAATTCTTTTTTTTTTAACTTGCATTCTTAACAAAGTGCTGAACAACCGCCCCTAACTACTTTTGTCTTTTAGCTTCTATCTTTAAAGTCGTGGTTTAAGTGGTTCGAATTAGCTAACATACTTACTTCGTACGCTATGAATGGAAAATTACCACTTTTTCAACAAAATATATACTCTGATAATCAACCGATTACATCTCTCAATTCAATCAAACTGAGAATTCAAAAAATTGCACTTCTACTAGGTGTTCTTTCATTTTCAGCCTTTGGTTTTAGTCAAACAGGCCCAGCAGGTATTAACTCGGGTATTAGACTATGGCTCGATGCAAGCGATTTGGATGGAGACGGAATCATTGAGGGAATGTTGGAAGCAGGAGTTTCTGCTGGAGATTCTACAATTACTGAATGGCGCGATAAATCAGGAGCTGTTACAGAACCAACACATTTTACGTTGCCTACAGCTGGACTTATTTTCACTGACACACCTAGATATAGTCCTTTGGAACCTAATTTTGGCGGTCACACAGTTGTAGATTTTAATTCCAACTCAGGGCTCATTCATGAATTGGCTGCTTCTTGGAACGGAGCGCATACGGTCTTCATTGTTTTTAAGCAAAAAACAGCTCTAGTTAGTATTGGAACTTCTATTTTCTCGAGTGGGATTGATGATTCAGCATTGTCCAATTTTGACGATCATTTTCGCATTAGTTCGGATTCTGCAACATCGGGTACTCAGTTTGCGTATTATACGAGTTCGAATACGCCTGCATCTCCCGATGGAACGGAAAACATCTTCGGTCTCCAAAGTGCTGCACAAAACGTAACTTTTTACACMGTAACGAGAACAGCAGGAGCTACTGATGTAACGACGTACGTTGATGGTTTGTCGCCAAATACTTCAACAACATTTCCAGCCGACGGTATGGTCTTTGATCAGTACTTTCTCAACGGAAACAGAGACACGACTCTCTTGAATGACTGTTACATCGCCGAAGTAATTGTCTACGATGAAGCCCTAACAGGAGAAGCCTTGCAACGTATTCACGATTATTTGAATTGTAAGTACATTACATCTTTTGCAGGGCCTGGTCCAGGTGGGATTGATCCATGTAACGTATCACTATGGTTGAAGGCAGATGGCGCTACTTCTACAAACCTTAGTGGTAGTGATGTTGACAATTGGTATGATCAAGGTAACTATGGATTTGATGGAGTTGGAGATGGATCGGGGAGTAACAGACCTCAATTCGTTGACATGGATAATAATTTTAATCCATCTGTTTTTTTCGACGATGGTAATAATCACCGCATGAATTTGGGGCTTAGTCCAGTTTCAGGTACTTTTGACGCATTAACAATGGGAGTGAATCCCTTTAGTATATACTCAGTAGCGAAAGTTGTTCCAGGTGCCAGCGGAACGCTATTTGCTGATAATCTTTGTACGACTACGAGCGGTTACAATATACACTATGATCAGTCCAACGGAGAGTGGAATTTTGATGGTACTGCTCGCGATGGAAGTTTTTCTGAAGTGGCCGCTGCATCTCTTGTAACTGATACTCCCGCGTCGGCATATTCTTTAATAAGTTTTAAGCGAGACGGAACTAGTCATACAATCCAAACACAGGACGGCGATGTCGGGACGGCAACTTCATCTACAGCGCTTTCATTTTCTCCTCTTACAGGAACAAACGATCCTACAGAACGATGGGTAGGGAGACGTGAAAACGGAGGTTGCGGGTCTAATTATTTCGATGGAAACATTTCAGAAATCATTATTGTTAGAAGTTCAGTAACTGCGGAGGAGGATAAAAAAATTCAATCCTATCTTGGATTGAAATACGGCTTAACGATCCCTTCAAGTTTGGGGAATTATGTCGCAGGTAATGGTTCATCAAGCCTATGGACTTTCGGATCGCACTGGTATGATGTAGCAGGACTTGGCGAAGATACACTTTCAACATTGGACCAAAGAATATCAAAATCGCAAAACCCTTCGGCAATTGTTACCATGTCGACTGATTCAGATTTCACCTCAGACAATTCAACTGCTCGACCAGTACTGGGTCACGGAAATTATTTGGTTTGGGGTAACAATAATGTTTCGGCAGCGTCAGCATTGACCTTAACTGGAGCGCCTACTGATTATGCAATTCTTCCTATCAACTGGAGAGTAAAAAAATCGACGGGTACACCTGACGTTTATGTTCAGGTTGATGCGAATAGTATTCCGAGTTTTGTGGGAGATTTGTATCTGGTACAAGGACCAGGTGCGCTTACTATGGCATCTCCAGTAATGTTGACGGAAACATCCATGGGATCAGGAATCTGGGAAACATCTTCAGCCGTGAACTTTGTCGATAATGCCTTCTTTACATTTGCTGTTCGTAATGACCTGATTGTAGAATTTTCCACATCCACGTCAGCTTCTGTGGATGAAGAAACGATGGGGTCAGGTCCAAATAGTTTTCCAGACGTCATTGCAACAGGTATTGTTAATGTAACAACTTTTATTGATGTGAATGAAGTAGGAGGAACAGCTGATAACACAGTCGGAGGCGCTGATTACACGTATACCGACGCGAACTATACACTAAACACAGGGACCTATTCGTCGGACATAATTACCCTTACTCCACCGACCTTGGATGCCAGTAATCAGGATTTGATAGACGAAGGGCTCGAAACAGCTGTTTTCCAAATAATTTTAGGGCCAGGTGTAGATTATGGAGATGTAAATGCGAGTGGTGGAGCACCAGCGCAACTTCATACAATGACCATTACCGATGATGATTCGTATCAAATTGAAATAGGAAACCCCGTAAATGGAGCGGAAAACGGAGCAAGTGTAACGTTTGACATTTTTGTAGCTGGAGGAGGAAATAATACTTCTGGTTCAGTTATTACAGGTGTATTGACTTATTCAGGCGGTACCGCTATTGAAGGAACCGATTTTCAAAGCACTGGTGCAACAACGTTTATAATTGGTATCGGCGTGGCTTCAACGACAGTAACATTGACTGTTGATGATGATTCGTTTTTGGAAGGTACAGAAACCGTTCTGGCTACTATAGCCTCTTCGGTAGGAGCCATAGCCTCGATTTCTACAGCAACGGCTAATATTATTGACGATGAAGAAACAAATCTTCAGATATCAATAGGCTCTGCAGTAGACGCTGCAGAAGACGGAGGAACACTACAATTTACAGTTTCATTGGGAGCAAGTGTTTCGAATCAAACGGGGGCAGCTATCACTGGTGATGTTACTTACGTAACGGGGGTTGCTATTTCAGGAACGGACTTTACAACGTCTGGTATATTCAGTATTGCGAACGGTGCGGGTATAGGATTAGTCACTGCCACAGTTTCTCCTGATGATTTAGTAGAACCTACGGAATCTGTAATCGCCATTATTTCGAATCCAAGCATAGGTGGAGCAGGTGCAATACACGCGACCTTCTTTACAGACACCGCTTACATTTCAGATGAAGATTCAGCAAATTTAGAAATCTCTATAACAGCTCCTATAGCAACAGTGCTTGAAAATTTAGTGGCGGGTAGTTTTGACTATCTAATCCAAATGGATGATAATAAATTCAATGGAACTGGTGGTAATATTACGGGTACGGTTACTTTAACTGGTTCCGCGACCCCTTCGCCCAGTATAGCTGCGGATTATACCAATACCTCTTCCTTTAACTTTACAATTCCGGATGGATCCAATTCTGTGACTGTTTCAATAGTTGTAATTGATGACGGGGATATAGAACCACTCGAGACGGTTATTGCCAATATTTCGGGTTTAAGTCATGGAGTTGCCGATGCAACAAATAACAACACAACCGTAACAATTATTGATGATGACGCAGGTGGGATCTTTATCTCCATTGGTTCCCCTACCGATACTACGGAGGGGCCTGCATCACCTGGGTTACCATTTATTTCTTTTGAGGTATTTATTGAGGGGGGAGCCTTAAATACAACGGGGGCACCGATTACTGGAAACATAACTTATTCGGGATCAGCGCAGGATGGTCCAGACTACACCTCAGCTCCGAGCTTCTCTATTCCTCCTTTGCAAAATTCTACAACGGTCACTCTAGATGTAATTGATGACCCAGCAACGGAGCCTACAGAAACCGTAAATGCTTTCTTGGTGGCTGGTGTGGGGTCTCCATCCACAGGAACGTTTGCCAACACGACAACTACAATGAATATTCTCGATGATGATGCGTCGTTTCTGACGATTTCTGTAGGTTCTCCTGTAAATGGTGCCGAAGGAACGGTAGATGGGGCTTTCACAGTATTTCTGGATGGTGGGGCATTTAACGGAACGGGGACTCCAATTACAGGTACAATAACCTACGGAGGAACAGCAGATCCTTCGAACGACTTTATTACGACTCCCATTCCTTTGCCAGTTACCTTCTCTATTCCTAATGGAGACTTCCAAGCAGTTATCGCCTTACCAGTATTTGACGATCAAGCTGTGGAATTCACCGAAGACTTAATTGCGGTCATTAGTGCTCCAAGTGTAGGAACAGTTTCTGCTAATGACAGTGTAACGGTAAACATAACGGATAATGACGCAGGTTCATTACTTATTTCTATCGATACACTAACCAATCCAAATGGGACTGAAGGCGTAAGTGGTTTATCGTTCATTGTTTCCATGGGGGGTGGTTTGACAAACGGCCTTGGGCAAGATTTAACAGGGACACTCACTTACGATGGAACAGCAACCCCGTCTGGTATCGATGCTGATTTTGATTCTCCAATACAATTTGCTATACCTGATGGAAGCAGTTCACAGCCGTTGACTTTAGGTGTTTTTCAAGATTTATTTATCGAGCAAACAGAATCTGTGATTGTATCAATTTCATCTCCCGTAATAGGAACAATTAGTGCAAGTGATACCGCCACCGCCTTAATTTTTGATGATAACAATTTGATAGAACTCGAAATTGCCGTCACATCAGATGGTATTGAAATACCGCCGATCCCTGGAGCATTGGATGTGGAGTTCGCCGTTAGTTTAGCAGGTGGATTGGTCAATCAACTTGGAACAGATATTACAGGAACCCTTACGTATTCTGGAACGGCAACAGGTGGTGGAATTGATTACTCTGAATCTACAATTTTCACGATACCCAACACCTTAGGTTCAACAACTGTGCCTGTCACCGTAATTGACGATATTGAGATAGAAGCAACAGAAACCGTCATCGCAACAATTGCAACTACTAGTATTGGTTCCATTGGTTCTTCTAGCTCTGCAGAGGCCAAAATACTAGATGATGATACAGACACCGATAATGATGGTTTGCCAGATCTACTTGACCCGGACAATGATATCTATGGACCAGGTATCTATAATATCGACTCTGATTGTGATGGGATTTTTGATGGTTGTGACGTGGACGCTGATGGTGATGGCATCAATGATGATGGCGGGATAGACTTAGATAATGATGGTTTTGATGATGTATTTTATTATGCCGTTCCCCTAGTTGATACTGACGGCGATGGTATTGAAGATGGATGTGATGCGGACCTTAATGGTCCAGACGAAAACGGCGATGGACTCAGTGATCTAGTTTGGCCCATAGCAGATTTTGATGAAGATCTCTTACCAGACCATGTCGACCCAAACGATAATAATATTGATACTGATGGAGATGGAACAACCGATGGAGCCGATCACATTATTAATGGAAACGGGACTCTTCTGAATGGCTGCGATTCTGATGGAGATGGAATCCATAATGAAGCCGACGCTGATTTTAATCCAGGAAGTCCTGATGAAGATGGTGATGGAATCATAGCGCAATGGGATATGAGCGATGTTTTATTTGAGGGGCAACAAATCAACTACATAGTGTCACCAAATGGAGATGGCGTTAATGAGACACTTATCATTCAAGGAATTCAGGTAGTTGACAGACATGAATTAATTATTTTTAACAGATATGGAGAACCAATTTACATAAACGAGGATTATAACAATGACTGGGCGGGACAAGTCAATCAAGATTCAGTTATTGGTACTGATATGCTCGACGATGGCGTGTACTACTATACATTGGACGTAGGAAACGGAAAAGGTTTGATTCGCGGCTATATCGAGATTAGAAAATAAAAGCTGATTTGTCGGTTGATTCAAAGAGAGCAAAAACGAAATAGACATTTATGAAAAAGAATATCATAATTTCACTCGGACTAATTGTTTGTGGGATATTTCATTCCGCAATAGCGCAGCAAGATGCACTGTTCACTCAGTACATTGATGCACAATTGTACGCGAATCCGGCTGAAGCAGGTTGTAATGATCATGTTACGATTGCAGGTATCCACAGGCAACAATGGGCAGGTTTACAAGGAGCGCCAATGACCTCAGGGATCATGGTTCATTCACCTTTGCAGTATGAATCCATAGCGGTCGGAATGGACATTTGGAATGACGCTTTAGGAACACTGAATAGAACGACCGTAGCTGCTAATTTCGCTTATAGATTCAAGTTCAAGAATGGAGGAAAATTTTCAGTTGGAATCAAGGGCTTGGCAGATTTCAATTTTGCCGATATTTCAACACTCTCGAATGGAGACGACGATCCTAGAGCTCAAACATTAACAAATTCGATCACGCCCAATGTAGGAGTTGGAATTATGTATAGATCGCCAAAATGGTTTATGGGAGTTGGAACACCGAGACTTTTGGGGAATAAAAATGCAGAAAACAATGGAGGTTACTCAAATCAAATGCAAACCTATTTACTCGCAGGAGTCTTACTAGATATGAGTAATAAATGGGTGTTCCGACCTACAACACAAGTTCGAGGTTCATTAACTGCACCATTAAGTGTAGATCTAACAGCTACCTTCATTGGATACGAAAAACTCTATTTTGGGATTAATTATCGATACAGAGCAAGTATTGGTTTCATTGCCCAATTCCAGTTAAATCCACAAATTAAACTGGGATATGCTTTCGATTTAGGGACTACAGCCTCTTTAAGAACAACCAATTTTGGATCGCACGAAGTAATGTTGTCGTACGATATGAATTACAAGAAATCATCTATTGCTTCACCGAGATTCTTCTAATTAAACAAGCTATGAAAATACACTATCTCATCATAGGAATCTTTACACTATTGGGTCTTGCTGTGCAAGCTCAAGGTCCTATGAGTTCTTCAGTAGATAATCCGAAGGGGCCAAAGAAAATTCGTTACACTATCGAAAAATCAGCTCTTAGCTCCGATAAACATGTCGATTTCGGCGCATACATTAATAAAGGGAAGTTATATTTTCTCAGCGATCGAAAAATGTGGCCTGTCTCTTGGGCGGATGAGAACCAACAACCATTTTTGGACCTCTTTGTCGTCGATCTTAAAACTGGTCTAAAGGCAGAATTCGCTGGTACTAAAATAAACGGAAAACTGAACGAAGGACCTATTTGCTTCTCGAGTGATGGTTCTCGCGTTTATTACACACGGGATTACGAAGCGAAAAATGGAGAAAAAGCAATCGACGGAACCGTCCATCTCGCTTTATATACTGCAAAGATTAAGGGGGATAAATGGGAAGATGAAATGCAACTGTCGATAAACAATCTAAATTATTCGGTAGGACACCCTGTACTAAGTAATAATGGAAAGTATTTGTATTTCAGCTCGAATAAACCTGGAGGGAAAGGTGGTACGGATATATATCGTGCTAAGGTGCAAAGCAATGGAGATGTTGGTGAAGCTGAAACCCTCGTGGGAGAAATAAACTCACCTGGGAATGAACTGTTTCCGTCAATTGGGAGCAAAGACGAATTGTACTTTTCGAGCACCGGACATGAGGGTTTGGGAGGATTGGATATATTCATGGCGATTTACAAAGGTGATACCTACACACGGATTACCAATGTTGGGTACCCAGTAAATACTGACAAAGATGATTTTGCCTATATCCCTGGAGATCTGAACAAAGGATACTTCTCATCTAATAGAGATAGTACCGATGATATTTACAGCTTTAACCAGGTAGTTCCGTTCAGATTTGTACCAATCATTTCTGGGGTCATTACCCTTGAAGATGCTCCAGAACAGGGAGGGATAACTGTTGAACTCATGGACCTGAATGGAAATGTGCTCAACACTCAAGTTACTGATGCAAAAGGGAATTACACATTCGACTTGGAAGAGGAATCGCAGTATAACGTTCGTTATACGCTAGAAGGATATGACCCACAAGACGATAAAATTTCAACGCTTGGTGATGGTTTTGGTTTAACCAGTGATATCGTCATGAAAAGGGATAATGGAGTTGAAATTAGTTTGAAATTGATCGCATTAAAAACAGGCCTTGCGGTGGAAGGTGCAACGGTAACGATGATCGACAACCAGACTAACAAATTGTTTATGTCCCAACTTTCTGGTCCAGGGGGGTCTGTTTCCCAGCCTATGTTAAAGTTGGAAGAACTAGATTCCATTGATTTAACCATAAAAATTGCGAAAGAAGGTTATCTAACAAAAGAGGTGCATTTTCAATACACTTTAGAAACGATGCAGGATATCTCGCTCGATGAAATTTTCGGGAATGCTCTAAAAATGAATCGTGTAGGAATAAAAACAGGTATCGATGCGAGCTTACTAATTGACATTGAGCCTATCTATTTCGACTCTACGAATTTCACGATCAATCGAGACATTGCTAGGGAACTAGATAAAGTTGTTGCATTTATGAACGAAAATTCCAAGATGCACATTCGATTGAGAGCCCATACAGATTCGCGTGGGAAATCAACTGATAATCAAAAGGTGTCCACAAAACGAGCAAAAGCCTCAGTAGATTATATTATTTCAAAAGGAATATCATCTTCTCGCATTTCAGGAAGAGGGTTTGGAGAGAAGGAAATAATAAATCAGTGTAGAGATGGCATGGAATGTTCGGAAGAGGATCACCGTGAAAACTGTCGAATGGAATTTATTATTACGAAGAGTTAAGGCAATTTTTGATCTTTTTTATTAGTCCGGAACTTATGGTGGTATTTACTCTCTGATGCCAAGACATGAGTTCTATGCCCTTTTGGAGTAGATTAGGTTAATGGGAGAGCCAAAGGTTCATTTCTAGGACGGATGTGTCATCAGTGTCATCTGCAAGTGTCTTTTGGTCTAAAACAAGAACCATGTCGATTGACTCTCTTTTTAGAATCGCTAACTTCTTGCTAACGTACTTATTGGGAAATCAGCGCGAACAAGGATGCCATTTGTCTGTTACCAGAGCGGCTAGTCAAATTCTATATTTCGACATACATACCAACCAGTAACCATATCCATTACATCTTCTATAATTTCAGCTTCTTCTTCTCGATCTTCTTCCATCAATTCTAGAGAAATCACGTGAAGAATATCGTAAATCTCCTGACTCTTTAAACCTCTTTGTTTTAACACCAATACATAAGAACGAATTGATTCTATTTGATCTTTCGTTTTTAATGCTTCCTCTAATTTTACTCTGTGCATAAATCTATATTTTAGCCACATACTTTAGTCCAATCACCTTTTGTTCGGGCCAATCGAACTCCAAGTTCACTCGGATCAACTCCTTTTTTTGTTACAATACTGACATGATTATCACCATCTTTAATCGCCACAAGTCCATGTTTATCTAGAGCACTCGTCTCAATTCCAAACATTGTTCCTTTTTTAAACGTCCCACCTGCAAATTCAGGGGGGGGGTTCTATGAGACTGCAAACCATTAGGATCAATTCCAGTAGACATTCCCGCTTCACCAGGCCTAATTCCCAGAGATTTTGAAGCATTCAAACCATTGGCAGGATCTGTAACTCCAGAATATACGGCAGAGCTCCGTTAGCATCAGTTAACATCCCCCTGTTAACAGTACCATTATATACTTCATTCAATCCAAAAGGATCGATCCAAGCATTTAAATCATGCACATACGAGTACATATTTGCATTTCCCCTGCTAATCCTATCGGATCTTGACTCACATAAGTCCCATTCTCTGGAGAATAATATCTAAATCTATTATATGTTAATTCCGTTTCAATATCCAAATACTGACCTTGATAAAGGTAAGGAATGATCCCTATCATTCAGAGTGCTACTCATATTTACTCCGAATAACTGTCAACTGTTTAACGCCGAAATGGATCAAAAGTGTAAATCGGACCAATACCAAAATCATTAATCTCGACCAAATCTAGTATTATAGTCTTCAATAAACTCGACTTTGCCCTGTAGAACACAGCACCACCTATATGGTAAACCCTTATATGGATTTCT
>NVXP01000074.1 GCA_002733985.1 Fluviicola sp.
AGTTATTGGAAATGCTTAAATAAATGGAAAATAACGATCCCATTAACCTCCCTCCTCATAAAGAAGGCTATACATCAATAAGCTTGATGATCATATCCTATACAATCTATTCACTCACTTTTTTTATCGAAATTTTCAATTCACAACTCGGTATTTCACATTCAAATCTGATGAAATTTACCGCGACCGCACTAATTGCAGCTTTAGGAATTAATGTATACGGTACAGTAAAAGGATTTTCCGAGCGTCGCGAAAACTTAGAAATGGCGGTTAATGGAATAGTAGGAAATCTAATCCCCATTATTACAGCAATAGCTATTACTATAATATGGCTAGTAATGACTTCCTCTCTAGAATCTGTCAAACCAATTACGATCCCTATACTTCACCGGTAAATCACCATTAACTAAAACGGGGAAATGTAATCTCTATATAGTTAACTTCATAACTACATAGAGATAATCAATTCTATCTTTCTCGTCTAAGCGTAATACTCTTCCTGCAATTCAGCGATACGTTTGTCTTTCAAGTAATCATCGTAAGGCATCATCTTGTCAATCATACCTGCTGGAGTCAATTCAATAATACGATTTGCTACCGTGTTTACTAGTTCCTGATCATGTGATGTAAACAACATTGTTCCTTGGAAATCTTTCATCCCCGTATTCAATGCTGTAATTGATTCAAGATCGAGGTGGTTTGTTGGTTCATCCATCACGAGTAAGTTCGCTTTCGCCAACATCATTTTTGAAAGCATACAACGCACTTTTTCACCTCCGGAAAGGACATTCGCTGTTTTCAACGCTTCTTCTCCAGTAAATAGCATACGACCTAAGAACGTTCTTAAGTAAACTTCCTCACGCTCTTCATTTGTCTGAGCATATTGACGTAACCAATCAATGAGTCTCAATTTCTCTTCGAAGAAAAGGTGGTTCTCATTAGGTAAGTATGCTGTTGAAATCGTTGTACCGTAGTTAAATTCTCCAGAATCTGGTTTTGCATTTCCAGTTAATACTTCGAAGAAATTTGTAATTGCTACTGAGTTACGCGAAATGAATGCTATTTTATCTCCTTTATTGACAGTGAACGAAACGTCTTTGTAAAGGACACCATCAATATTTGATGCCGTCAATCCATCAATTCCTAAGATTTGATTCCCTGCGTCGCGCTCTTGGTGGAACGTAATCCCAGGGTATTTTCTACTTGAAGGCTTAATCGCTTCCAAATCGAGGTTATCAAGCATTTTACGACGACTGGTTGCTTGCTTTGATTTCGATGCATTTGCAGAGAAACGTGCAATGAAATCCATCAGATCTTTCTTCTTCTCTTCTGCCTTCTTGTTCTTGTCTGAACGTTGACGAAGCACCAATTGAGATGATTCATACCAGAACGTGTAGTTTCCAGTGAAAAGGTTGATTTTGCTAAAATCGATATCACATACGTGAGTACATACAGTATCTAAGAAGTGACGGTCATGCGATACAACAATCACGGTATTTTTAAAATCGAGTAAGAAATCTTCCAACCATGACACTGTCTTCAAGTCAAGGTCATTTGTCGGCTCATCGAGGATTAACAAATCAGGATTTCCAAACAATGCTTGCACAAGAAGAACACGCACTTTTAAGTCATTCGAAAGCTCATCCATTTTCATGTAGTGCTTCGACTCATCGATTCCCAAGTTTGAAAGCAAGGCCGCAGCATCTGTTTCAGCATTCCACCCATCTAAATCTGCGAATTCTCCTTCCAATTCCGCTGTACGCATCCCATCTGCATCTGAGAAATCTTCTTTTGCATACAAGGCATCTTTCTCTTTCATGATTTCAAATAGGCGCGTGTGTCCCATCAGTACAGTATTCAAAACCTGAAATTCATCAAATTCGAAGTGATCTTGCTTCAATACCGCCATTCGTTTCCCTGGCTCTAAGTGGACGTGACCCGTTGTTGGATCTTGATCGCCTGTTAGAATTTTAAGGAATGTCGACTTTCCAGCACCGTTCGCACCGATAACGCCGTAGCAGTTACCATTAACGAATTTCGCATTTACGTCATCAAAAAGAACACGTTTTCCGAACTGAAGAGAAAGATTATTTACTGAAATCATTGCAAAGAAATTTGCCGCAAAGATAGGGCTTTTCTCCAAATTCTGTATAGTTCAAGCTATTTAATCCTTGATAAAGCGAAGCATTCGCAACGAACCATTGTTAAGTTGAATCGAAACGATGTAAATCCCAGAAGCGATTTGCCCTAAATCTATGGTATTCACACCCGAATTTAGCAATCCCTTGAAAATCAATTTCCCCGTTGCGTCAGTAATAACGGCACTACCAGCCAATGGAGAATCGATATTGACAATTCCTTCAGTTGGGTTCGGGTAAATTATAGGCTCTACTTGATCGCATTGCTGTCCTGCTACACTGCGCATGTCATAAATAGTTTCAACACCATCGTTATCAACTTGTTTCAAGCGATAATAGATCGTTCCATGATTTTCAAAATAATCATCGTGACATTCGTAGAAGATTTGTGAATTGGAATTCCCTACTGATGGAACTCTACACACCTCACGCCAATCGACCAAATCACCTGTACATTCGACAATGAACTCTTTTGAATTCTCTTCTGATTCAGTCGTCCAATTGATTGTTGTTTGACAATTTGAATTACTCACATCAAATTTAGTTATTGTCACCGGAAGAGGTGTTGTAGTTGCATCTATAGAACCTAAGGTAAAGAAGAATCCTCTAAACGGAGTTCCATTATTTCCATCTGTAGGAATGAAATCATGAATAAAGTACGCTATATCTGTTACGTTACTGAATGAACTTGGAGCAATCGCGGTAGCACCATTAGTGAAATCACCGTCTTCATCAACCAATAGCCTCAAGTTGGACAAATCGTTCGCTCCAGGAACATTTCCCACTCCAGGAACTGAGGATAAGTCAAATTCCAATGTCACTGATCCTAACGTTCCTGATTCTTGTGACTTCCATTTTCTTTGAAAAATTGTTTCAATTATTTCCCCATTATCAGTTGGCAATGCTAAAATAGGCCATCCAGTATGTGTTGCAGGTTGTCCATTATGCCCCCAAACAAATGCTGACCTATCAGTCGCTATTGCAGTTGGGCTATTAAAGTTATTCCCATTTACCACTACTAGAATATCATCAAAAACGAGTGCTGTATTATTAACTGAATGTGATTTTCTTTGATCCAAGGCAGAATTATCATCTCTTGAAACACCTGCGATATCATATGCGAAAGCCGAATTTGCAGACTGTGTCCAAACAACAGTTGAAGTAGAATTCAAATAATCTTTTGATGTACCATTAGTCCCTAGAGTTATTCCATATTTAATTGCTAGATATGATTCGACTCTACTGGTTTCATTCGTAGAAAATGATTTATCGAACGTGAAATTTTCTGAAAACCTGCCAGTACCATTATACCCTGGGAAATTAAAAATATTGTAGGAATAAGTTCCAGATGTAGTGTTAAATGTTCCAGGACTATTCGTTCCTAAGATTCCATTTGTATTATTCTGTCCAATAGTCGAAAAATCTGCTGTTGAACCTGAGAAATGTGCCTTTGTATTATCTATTCCTACTCCGTATGGTACGCCAACATTGGTGACTTGACTACCACCTCCTCTAAAACCTGTACAGCAACGATTAGAACCACAAGGAGATACTGTACTAGCAGACGTAAACGTATAGACCAAATCCATCCCACCTTTGGCAAAAACACTATAATAACTTGTTCCCGAACCCAAAAATATATCGCTAAAGCCCGATACGTTACTAATAAACGCCGAACTGGTAAGTTGCATTGTAGAATTGTAGTTGAAGTAATCATCAACCGCTGTGTATGTAATAGTTCCACCCCCTATTTTTGAAACTGAAGGAAGTTGAGCATTTGTAGCCATATTTCCCCACGCAAGAGCATTTGAGCCATCAACGACAGGAATTGTCATTCCAGCGTTTTGATATAATTGATCACTTGATTTGAACCAACTCGTTAGATTAGCTGAACTCACACCACCTGGACTTGCTGTTGGACTCGGAACAGAATTATTATAGAACACTGTTACTGTCCATGTATTGTTATTGATATACTGATAAGCATTATCACAGAGCGTACCTCCCCAACTTCTCCAAGCACGCATTTCAAATGTTAAGATACCAGTTGCAGAAATACCATTTGCTATTGTGACCCCAGCACGATTGTACGTTTCTGTTCCTGCTAAATTACCTCCAGTACCGGTAAAAACTGCTTCAGTAATCCCTGTCTCTTGACAATGAATTTGCGAGTTTTGTTCTGACATCCAAGCACCATTAAGAGCGATCATGTCATAAGTAACAGAAACACTTGTAACATTCATTCCTGCAGGAATAATTACTGTTAATGTTGTGAGTGGACCATTACATGCTCCAGAATACGTTGAAAAATTAGTTGGGATGTTTCCGGTATTGTATAGTGCATTTGCGGATTGAGAAAAAACAAATCCGGTAAAACCAGAAAGTAGCACAATTGCAAGGAGTAGGCGAAAAGACTTCATGTAGTAGGTATTTAATTGACACAAAGATATTCTAGTTCACTCAATCCCCCAACTAAAACCGTTTACTTAGCGTATACAAAGATGTAAAAAACGTATACTAAATCAGTATAACGTGTTAATAAACTCACTTAAAGTTAAGTCCACTGGAACATTCAGCTTCTTCTTTAAACGACTTTTAAAAATTCGAATAGAACCAGATTCAACGTTTTTAATTTGTGCCATTTCTTTGTTTGACAATCTTAATTTAATGAAAATCACCATTTGCATCTCACCTCGAGACAATTCAGGAAATTGCTTTTCAATTCTTTCCTTAAATTTCCCATCAATCAAATCAGGGCTATTGAATATCAACTTGTTTATCTCTTCTGTTTTCCCTATCGACTTAACAAACTGAAGCAATTGGGCGATCTCACCATTTTCGTCAGAATGAGCCAATCGTATTTTTTCTAATCGATTCTGAATTTCGTTGTGTAAATCGGAGTGTAACTCTGCTGTACCTAGCAATTGAGACAACTCATGTTTTTTGTTTTTCAGTTCCTCATTGAAAATCTCAACTTTCAACTCAGCAGTTCTTTCTTTCTCAACTAACAAATCACTATTCAATTTAAGGAGTGCTTCTTTTCTAAATCGCACACTGCGCTTATTTCGCACATACCAAATACTGAATGATGCGACCATTAGCAATAAGCACACGACAATAATTGTCACCCAAATTAATCGTGCATTCGTCTTTTTCAAACTTACTTCAAAGGCATTCTTTAATTCGAGGCTTTCTTGGTTATTTCTTAGTTGTTCTGAAAAGAGGTCATACTGCATCTTCCCCATCATCATTCGCTGCTTATCAACATGCGCTTGATACTCTTTACGTTTTTTCTCGTATAGAATAAATGCCTTACGCGCTTCTGCCGTCTTATTACATAACAATGCGCTTTGTGCTTCGCTTTCTAAATAAAGAATCAATCCGGAATTGTTCGGGGCATCTTTAAAAATTTCTCGAAGTTTAGACAGATACTTTTCAGAATTATGGCAATCCTTGACTTCAATATAATGATCAACAAGCTTTCTATAAATCTCCTTCGCATACCATTTGTACTTCTTTAAAAACAACGAATTCAAATATGCAATAGATTCTAATTTATGCACTCCTTCTTCAATGTACCCAGTCTCCAGCTTAAGCGAAGCTAAATTACTTTGAACGATAAAATATTGAATCGAATCAATGGACTCATGATTCTTTGAAAACAGATCAAGTGCTTTTTGATAGTATTTATTTGCTTTCTTATAATCCCTATTCAAAAACGATGTATAGCCAACTGAATTTGCATTACCGATACGTTCTGTTTCATTTTTGGACAGCATCAAAGCATGTTCATAATAAATCATCGCAGAATCCAAGTTCTTCAAATCCAAAAAACACCGACCAATTCGACCCAGTAGATAGGATTCCACCTTCAAGTTGTGATAACTCAAGCTCTTCTTAAAAAACTCCTTCGCTAATTCATAATCACCAAAAATATAGTATACCTCCCCAGCCTTTCTAGTCAGCTCCTCTGATTCCTGATGAGTTAAATATGGAGAATACAGCCCCAACAACTTCAACTCACGGTAAAGCTCTTCATGGGAGAATCCATTAGAATAACAGTATTCTCGAATTAAGTTTAACAATAGAAGAGAATCGTGAATAGGATTTTCATGTCCTAATAATTCCGCACGTATTAAGCTTTCAACTACAACAATCGACGCTGAATCAGCATCTTGCCATTCTGATTTTTCCCTAAGGAAGTTGACAGCATTATTCCATTCTTCAAGATTTACTATCCGCTCATTATTTTGAGCATAAATCCCAGACGTAAAGAAAAGAAGAATGACAACTAGAAGTTTCATCTTCTAAAGTTAACGCATCCAACGCAAAGTTCTAGAATAYAAAAAGACAAAWAGWCCAGCGATTRYSAGGYYGAWCATTGTTGCRATCATTGGAACGTTTTCAGCCGAAACATAGATATAYRAYCCAMWCAGYGCRAGTAAAGAATAAATRATGTATARATGGAACCCKAGTTTCCKTCTRCRGAGCATCATAATCACTCCGAAYAAGCCAATTAYATAGGTCAARARYAGAATCGWATTCGCTAAATAAAAGCTRTCATTTGTTTSTTCMAYAATTGCCWRANATTTKKYMMKRAWAWYYRWMWAAYSWSTYMWYYCYAMKNTGACGRARYTCMGTTTTCTGCTTYGCKRTWTCRACRCGKKRYWSYARWAMTTGATCMTCATTCATYGGRCCWATMRCSAAACTAAAAAGGACMGCCAACAATCCAATWCCGATYGAAATGAARCTTAAAATTGATAAAACCAACAGCATTACTGGTCTTTTATCTTCTTTTGRTTGTTCAATAATTTCTGTCATRTTSAATATGTTGTAAGATTAAAARTCATTTTTYACGAAGTCGATACTCGCTGCAATCAGTGGGTGCAGGTAGACATCTTCTTTCACAAACGGCACTTTTTCACGATATGCTGTTCGAAGTGCTTCTAGGTTTGGAGATGTTTTCTCTTTTCTGAAGTCCATTGCTTGCGCTGCATTCATCAATTCAATTCCCTGGACAGAGAAGCAATTTTGAATCACTCGGTACAATTTTGTCGCTGCATTCGCACCCATACTCACATGATCTTCTTGACCATTACTGGAATCGATTGTATCGACAGACGCAGGCATACATAATTGTTTGTTCTGGCTGACGATTGATGCAGCGGTGTATTGAGGAATCATAAATCCAGAGTTCAATCCTGGTTCTGCAACCAAGAATGCTGGTAATCCTCTTGTTCCACCAATTAATTTGTAAACACGTCGTTCAGAAATACTTGCCAATTCAGAAAGCCCAATCGCTAAGAAATCTAAAATTAACGCCAACGGCTGCCCGTGGAAATTCCCAGCAGAAACAACATCGTCTTCATCAGGAAAAATAGTTGGGTTATCTGTTACTGCATTAATTTCACGTTCTACCACTGTTGCGCAGTGATGAATTGTATCAAACGTTGCTCCATGAACTTGAGGAATACATCTGAATGAATACGGATCTTGAACGTGTTCTTTTTCACGAACAATCATTTCACTTCCCGAAAGCATGCTACGCATGAACTTCGCTACAGCAATTTGTCCAACTTGATTTCGAACTACGTTTACATTATCCTGAAACGGATTTAAACGACCATCATACGCATCCAATGACAATGCCGCAATGATATTGAATTGACTTGCCAATTTTTTTCCATTCGCGACAGCATACGTTGCATATGCACTCATGAATTGCGTTCCATTCAACAAGGCCAAACCTTCTTTTGAACGCAAATCAATTGGTTCGAGCTCGTATCTTTTCAAGAGATCAGCACCGGAAATACGTTCGCCTTTAATATCAACTTCTCCTTCACCCAAAAGCGGCAAAGACATGTGTGCCAATGGAGCTAAATCGCCCGATGCACCAAGACTACCTTGCTGATAGATAACTGGTAGTATGTTTTCGTTGTAGAAGAAAATCAAACGATTGATCGTGTCCAATTGAACCCCAGAATGTCCATGAGCTAAGCCCAACACTTTCAAAAGAAGCATTCGCTTAACAATTTCTGAAGGAACCTCTTCTCCTGTACCACAGGCATGTGAAATAACTAAATTCCGTTGCAGCTTCCCTAAATCGTCTGGTGAAATTGCTGTATTGCACAAAGAACCAAATCCTGTGTTCACACCATAGATCAAACGATCGGCATTCTTTACTTTGTCATCTAGGTAGGTTCGACATTTTTGAACAGCCTCTGTAGGAATTCCGCCCAATTCGATTTTCTTTCCACTTGTGAAGAGAAGCTCAAACTCGCCTAATGTCAACCATTTATTATCAATTGTATGCATTTCGTTTTATTTCAATGTGTTAATCAAATCTTGAACATTCACAGACGTTTGTTCACCTGAATCCATGTTCTTCAACTTGATAATTCCTTCTTCAATTTCATTTTCTCCAAGCATTGCGACATTTTTCACCCCTCGAGCGTTCGCATATTTCATTTGCTTCTGCATCTTCGCTGATGTCGGATATACCTCTGAAGAGATTCCAGCTGCTCGAAGTGTTCTTACCGCTTTCAAACAGTGTGCTTGCTCCATTTCGCCAAAGTTGACGAATAATACATCTAAGCGATTATCAACAGTCGATGGAAAGAGGTTCAATTCTTCGAGTACATCATAAATCCGATCTGCTCCGAAGGAAACCCCAACACCAGAAACACCTGGCATTCCAAATACTCCTGTGAGATCATCATAGCGACCACCTCCACAAATACTTCCGATGTTGACATCGTTCGCTACCACTTCGAATATAGCGCCAGTATAGTAGTTCAATCCACGAGCAAGCGTAACATCAAATTCAATATTGTCAGAGCTCACTCCAAGTTCATTCGCTTGATCCAAGACAAATTCCAATTCTTCGATTCCTTTGAGACCAATTTCACTCGATTCCAAATAGGATTTCATTTGAGACAATCGTTCTTTCGTTGAACCTGTAATTTCAAATAGAGGCATGATGCGTTCAAGAGCTGATTCAGAAATTTCTTTCACTCTCAATTCTTTCACAACGCCTTCTACTCCAATTTTATCTAGTTTATCAATGGCAACTGTAATTGCTATGATCTTATCTTCTTCTCCACACACTTCTGCTATTCCAGAAAGGATTTTTCGGTTGTTAATTTTTACCGTGAAATTAGGAATCTTTAAGTTTGAAAGTACCTCGTCAAAAAGCAGTACAAAGTCTACTTCGTAAAGCAAAGAATCACTTCCTACTACATCCACATCGCACTGATAGAATTCTTGGTAACGCCCTTTTTGTGGACGATCTGCTCTCCAAACGGGCTGAATTTGATAACGCTTGAATGGAAATGCCAACTCATTTTGGTGCTGTACCACGAAACGCGCAAAGGGAACCGTGAGGTCGTAACGAAGTGCCTTTTCCGCTAAGGAATTTGAAAAACGAGCAAGATTGCCGTCCTTCAGTGCCTCGAGATCAGCTTTACGCACTTTATCGCCAGAGTTCAAAATTTTAAAAATCAAACGATCCCCTTCTTCCCCATACTTCCCTAATAAGGTAGATGATAACTCAAAAGAAGGTGTTTCTATAGGTGAAAAACCGTACGTTTCGAATGAACCTCGAATTGTATCAAAAATATAATTTCGTTTTGCTACTTCAGCAGGAAGAAAATCCCTTGTTCCTTTCGGAGTTGATGGTTTTTGCGCCATTTAGAATTCGTTTGGGGCAAAGTTAATAAATGCAGGGAAAGGGTGTTCCGATTTTTCGATTTTCCGAGTTGCGAGAACTAGTATGATTATTTGGATGAACGATGTTGTAAATTGAATGAAGTAGATGGAATTCAAGTGCTGTTTCTGGATTGTATATTGCAATTTTTCTATTTCGCAATATTGCGAAATAGATCAAGCCCAATTTTACTAAAAATACTTAAGTATTAAACTCTCTCTTCCTCCAACCAACGCAGTATATTCCTGTACAAAATATCATCTGCTACTTTTTTCGATAGAATATCTACTTCTTCACCTAATTGAATTCAGATTTCCTGATAACACAATTAGCGGGCTAGATGTTCCCATCTTAGGTTCCGAAAGTTCAACTTTACCGGAACATCTTAACGATGCGTTTAGGACAATCTAAAGATCGACTTAAACACCTTCTTTCCCCAACCAACGCAGTACATTCTTACACCAAATATCATCTGCCTCTTTTTTCGATAGAATATCTACTTCTACGGCATAATCAATTACGCGACCAGGATATGAATTCCGAACACCTTCCATCTCTCCGAGTGGGTACGGATCATCTAAACCAGCAACGATTTGCCCTGGTCCAACACGTGTCTTCAGTAATTGGAGCGTGTGGGAATCATGAACAAGCGTGTCGAAAAAGAGATTGGAATGTCCAAGTGATGAACGTGGATCTTTACCACCCTCGAACAAATCGGGGCGACCATCAAACCCCTGTAAACGACGACCATAATTCGCTTGACCGAGCATACATCCATGTGCAAAGCACGTTCGAACATTCGGAAAACGATTAGGAAAATCACGAAGGGTAAAAAAGTGAAGTGTATCCGCCGTTTGAGCCATCATCCACACAAGGTGAAAACGCCAGAATTCGTCTTTCAGTTTAACCATTTTTTCACCGTCGTATGGATGAATTTCAACCGCCAATTTGTAATGGTTTGCCAATTCAAAAATTGGAGCAACGCTTTCGTCTGCAACCGAGCACCATTCATCATCTTCATTTAAAAAATGGGATGGCAAACACAACAATCTCAACTTCAATTCACTTACACAACGTTCGATTTCTTTCAAGGCATCTTCAATGAACAAAGGCTGAACAACAAACCCACACGTGAATTTGTCCGGACGACGATCTTGCACACTTGCATTGAAGTCATTTTGCCAACGAATTGCATCGTACGTATCCTGTCTGTCCCAACCATTGCAATATACTTGCGACAGGTTCAGCATGACCGCATGATCAATACTATAGCGATCCATCCAGATCAACTTCTCATCGAAGAAAAAACTAGCATCTGTAATTGGTCGGGACCACTTCTCCCCTTGGCGCATGAATTTTCTATCCTCATCAATCCAGAACAATTTCTTGTCTTTCATGAATTGTGGAATTTCGTGCGGTTCTGGTAAAATATGTCCGTGCCCGTTGATTTTAATTTTCCCCATGCTTGATGCTTTTTGTATCGTGAAATCTTGACATTTCACGTTGGCTTGAATGTTTCCCAAAAATAGAGAAAAGCTAGGGACAAAATTGGAACATGAGTTACAAACTCAAAAAAAATCCTCACTGACTCCCGATAGCTATCGGGACCAGTGAGGATTTCATTCAATTTCTTTTAAAATTTAGTTCTTAACTACTCGAACGACCTTCTGTCCTATCGAATTTGTAATGTGGAGGAAATAAATTCCAGCTTCAGCTTCCACAAGATCAACTTCAGTTATATTCAAACCGTTTCCAACTTGAATAATTCTACCTCGCGCATCATGCACTTCATAGCTAAAGTCTCCATCTAACTGAATCGTAAATTCTCCGCTCGTTGGATTTGGATATACCTGAACATTTGCCAACTCATTTTCAAGAAGTGAAGAACAATCTTCAACTACAATCGTTTGTGTTTCGATCTCACTACATCCATTCGCATCCGTGAACGAATATTCAATCACAAATTGTCCTTCTCCAGAAGTACTTGGATCAAAAATATTCCCACTCACTCCCGTCCCTGAGAACGTTCCTCCAACAGGTGAACCAGTCAATGTAACCGAACCAGCTTCAACACATGTCGTATCCTGACCAAGTGTGAAATCTACCGAAGGCAGCGGATTCACAACCACATCAACATCATCTATGTTAGCACATCCGTTCGCATCGGTTCCTACAACTTCATATGTCGTTGTTCCCAATCCTGGGGTGAATGGCGTTCCATCAACAACAGAGTTCGTCCAACTATATGTATTCGCACCACTTCCTGAAAGCGTTACAACTTCGCCATCGCAGACCTCTTGATCTCCTCCAGCATTAACAACGGGAAGACTATTGACTACAACCAAAGTTAAAATTGATGTAGACGAACATCCGTTTCCATCAGTATAAGTTACATCAAAATCACCCGTTGTGATCACTGTAATTGTCTCAGTTGTTTCCAAATTAGACCATTCATTACTTGACGCATAAGACGAACTTAACACAACGGAATCTCCTAAACACACTTCAGTAATTCCGCCATCAGCTGTTATCATTGGAATTGTTGGGTTTGGATTCACCACAATTGCAATAGGCGCTGAAGTTGCTGAACAACCAAATTCTGTGACTGTAACACCATAAGAGCCAGAAGTCGTTACTGTTATTATTGAACTCGTAGCACTTGTTGACCAAGTATTTCCATTTGTCGCAGATGATGTTAACTGAACGCTTCCACCCTCACAGAAGGTAGTTGCTCCACCAGTAGAAATTACTGGAGTTGCAGGCGGAGTTGGATCACTTAACGAGGCACTTTGACTTGTTGAAGAACATCCATTTCCATCCGTATAGATTAAGTTGTAGAATCCAGCAGCAAAACCAGTTGCCGTATAAGGAAGAGAAATCCCTGTTACAGAACCTGTTGTCGAACCAGACCATGAAACATCACCTGTTCCAGATCCTGTCAACTCAACTGTTCCTGTTGCAGCTGCACAGACAGATGGATCAGTAACTGTTCCTAATCCAATCGTAGGATTTGAGTTCACCACTACAGATACTGGAGCTGATGATGCAGCACAACCATTCCCGTCAGTGTATATGAGCGAGTATGTTCCAGTAGAATTAACAACAATTGCATCCGCAGTCTCATTTGTTGACCAATCATTCCCTCCTACTTCAGAAGAAGTTAAAGTGATCGAATTCCCATCACAGAATGTTGTTGCACCACTACTCGCAATCGAAGGAGCAGATGGCAAAGCATTAATTGTAACAGTTTGCGACGATGTTTGCGCACCACCATTAGTATTTAAACCAATTGTTTTCGTACCTCCTGAATTATATGTCACAACATGTGGTCCAGCACCTGTAGCCGTTGCAGGAGAAGCTCCCACTCCGAAATCCCAACTCCAAGTCGTAGCTCCTTGAGACGCATCTGTAAATGTTACCGTTTCATTTGCGCAGAAATTTGTTCCGTTCCACGAGAAATCAGCAAAATTGGGAACTGTTACACAGAAATTATGTGTTGCTTGACTTCCAAAGTTTGAAACGCCCATTTGAACAAGTGTATCATTTGCATTACTTATCACGTAATAATCTCCATCAGCGCCACACGATGCATACGAAGCACCAGATAAACCATCACCATATGAATCATTGATTATGAAATCATAACATCCAGCAGATAAACAAACGGAATCAAGGTTTAATTGTTGACCGTTTCCATCGCTGTAAGGTCCACCAGCAAACTGAGGTATACCAGTAGCATCAATTATCTCCCAAGTACATTCTGATCCCCAGCAATCTTCAATCAATTGTGTGTAAATCTCTATTCCATTCGATATTCCATTGTAATTAACAATGACTGAATCATTTTGCAAATTGACATCTACAATACCATTTGGCATTGACGTCCATACTTTAAATTCGTTTTGTCCGCCAGCAGTAACTGAAGGTAGAGATACATCAAGCGAAGTCCATGAAGTTAAGCTCCCTGTCCAATTGAACGTTGAAACTGTTCCTGATCCGACTTGATAATTTATTGTCACCTGTGTCAATGCAGTAGTTCCATAGTTTCTCAAGGTCACTTCTGGAACAAATGTATCTCCACAAAACGATCCAGTAGGATGAGAAACATCTGCGATACCAGCGTCATCAGAAAGAACTGAAATTGAATAGGAACCAGACTCCCAGACACCACGCCCGTAGCTTCCAGCTCTAATCATGCCACTCGCTTCATTCAGCTCTAGATCATTTACGATTACATTTGGAAGATTAACCATGAACGGAATAAAATCTCCGAGCACGTCATCACTGTAATAAACTCCAATGTCCATTCCAACATAAAGTGCATTCGGGACTGTTGATGTCGATTCAAATTTGACAACGTTACACGGTAAATTCGGAAGAGTTCCCGAGACATTTGACCAGTTCGCACCGCCATCGGCAGTATAAGCCACTTTTGTCCCGTCTGTAAATCCACCAATAGACACCCAAACACGACTTGAATCTGTTGGATCAACTTCTATCGATGTAATGATATTTCCAGCTAAGATTCCGCTTAAATTGTTTGTCACTTCAGAGAAACCAGCACCATTATTAAGTGTACGGTAAATTTGGTCATTCGTTGAAACGTAGATTACTGATGAATTGGCATCGTAAAACTCAATACTTCTCAATAATTCAGGAAAATTGAACGTCGACAATTGATTCCAGCCTCCGTTATATTCATATAAATCATTGTATCCAGCAACTACTCTGTTCGCATTTGGATCAAACTGCATAGGTGTTACCCAACGTCCAGCTTCAGGTCTACTCAAACCTTGGCTTGAATTTCCTCCATTTGTTGAACGGTATAAATTTCCATTTTGAATCATCCCGTAGATGATGTTTGAATTGACTGGACTAATCGCAGCTTCCATTCCATCTGCACCATAGTAAACTTTCCAAGTAGCGTTGTTGTAAACGTAACCACCATTATCTTGAAGTCCGCCAGCAATTGTTGTGACGTCATTTTTTGAACCTCCTATTCGATAGAACTGGCTGATCTGAATACCATCTGTTATATCCGTGAATGAAGCCCCATCATTTGTTGAGCGGTAAACTCCACCATCAGAACCACAGTAAATTTTACCACCATATCCTCTCAGGAAGTGAATATCAGCATGCGTGTAAGACGCTCCACCAGGATTACTCCAACTATTCAATTGTGTTAAGTTGGTTCCACCATTCGTTGACCTCCACACATTCAAAACACCTGTAAAAATGACCTCTGCATTTGTTGCCGAAGCACCAATAGCCATGTCGTACCATGATTGAGATGATCCCTCAAACACATCTGTATTTGTGTTCCTTGGAGAAAATGAGACGCCACTGTCCGTTGATCTATGAATCCCACCATAATCACCCGATCCGTCGGCTAATAAAACATATACGTAAGCATTGTTCGCAGGTGTTACTGCCAATCCAATTCGACTTGATCCTGTAGGGATTCCTGTTGCCAACGTCCATGTTCCTCCACTGTCTGTAGAATACCTGACTTGACCAGAAGTTGCTGCATAAATTGTAGAGGCAGTTCCTGGCTTCAATTCGAGATCTCTGATTGAACCTACCAAAACTTGATTCCAAGTTGTCCCACCATCAATTGTTTTATAGACTCCACCATTTGAAGCAACGTATACAATGTCTTCATCTGCAGGATCTACAACAATATCCCTTAAGTTTCCACCAACATTTCCAACTTCAGCCCAGGTCAATCCGCCATCAGTTGATTTCAAAACACCAATACTGTATGTATCGCCTCCATCTGCATCTCCTGTAGCTACATATAAAACATTGCTATTGGCAGCTGAAATTGCAATTGCTGAAATTCCCATTACGGCTAAATCATCACCAAGAGGTGTCCATGTCGCACCAGCGTCAATAGATTTCCATACTCCACCGGCAGGTGCACCAATATAAATTATACTTGCATTGTTCGGATCTTCAACAACAAAATTCACTCGACCCAATCCTGGGCTCCATGAATCAGTATTACTGTAAGAGAACGGCCCCATAGGAGACCAGTTACCAGCATTTTGCAAACTTTTCGCTTGCCCATTTACTGACATGTACTGTTGATATTCGTGGAATGAATTCTTAAAATCAGGAAACGATCCATCTGCCAGAAGTCGTGTTTCCCAAAACGCTTGCCAGCGTTGGTATTGTTTCCAGCCTTTGCCTTTCACGTATTGTTTGCCATCCCATTCAAGATCGAAGGCCTGTTTGATCGTGCTAAAATTCGCATTTTTTTTGAGCATTTCATCCACCCACGGTGTCTGTGCAGATAGGTTTAACGTTAGAAAAAAACCTAAGACTAGAGCCATAGATTTTCTGAACGTACGTATTGGAGAGGGTACATTTTTCATAAATAAGCATAGTTTACTCCCTCAAGATAGGAAAAAGTGCCCTGAAAAACGGTTTAGTTCGATAAGAACTTTATTCTAAGCTAGTAATCCCAACGTAACGATCAGGAAATTAGAACTGTAACTTTCACTTCGAGAAAAGTGAATCGACAAATTGCTTTCGGTTGAATAATTGAAGATCATCTATTCCTTCACCAACTCCAATGTAACGAACAGGAATTTTCATTTGATCTGAAATCCCAATGACAACACCACCTTTCGCTGTTCCATCCAGTTTTGTAATTGCAAGAGCTGTAATATCCGTTGCAGCGGCGAATTGTTTCGCTTGTTCGTAGGCATTCTGACCTGTTGAACCATCTAAAACCAATAGAACTTCATGTGGAGCACCAGGGATCACCTTGCCCATTACACGCTTGATCTTGGTTAACTCGTTCATGAGGTTGATCTTGTTGTGAAGTCGACCTGCAGTATCGATAATTGCCACATCAGCACCTTGAGCTTTCGCAGATTCCAGTGTATCAAAAGCAACTGCAGCAGGATCTGCATTCATACCTTGCTCAACAATTGGAACACCTGCACGATCTGCCCAGATAATCAATTGATCGACAGCCGCCGCACGAAAAGTATCGGCAGCACCAAGAATGACATCACTTCCACCCTGCTTGAATTTGTGCGCCAGTTTACCGATTGTAGTTGTTTTTCCAACTCCATTAACACCAACGACCATGATTACGTATGGGCCATCTCCCTTTTTTGGAATTTCGTAGTTTTCGGTGTCAGTAGAATTATTTTCTTCGAGGAGGTTTGTAATTTCCTCTTTCAAGATCACATCGAGTTCATCGACGTTCATGAATTTATCACGAGAAACGCGTTCTTCAATTTTTTCGATGATCCTAAGCGTAGTATCTACACCAACATCTGAAGTGATTAGAGTCTCTTCAAGGCTATCCAGTACATCAGCATCTACGCGCGATTTCCCAGCAACGCTACGCGCCAATTTACCAAAGAAACTTTTCTTTGTTTTCTCCAACCCCTTATCGAGTTGTTCTTTTTTATCTTTTGAAAAGAAACTAAAAACTCCCATATCTTAAAAATAACAAAAGCCTCCGTCATATAGAGGGAAGCTTTAATAATACATTACACTAAAGTGATTAGTTCTTGTCGAACCACTCTTTAACTTTATCGTTGTGTACAATTTCTGTTTTGAAGCCAAATCCGCCAGTCGTTTTAGACTTAGACATCTTGATGACCTTTGAATGTTCTTTTCCTCCTCCTTTTTGCAAGGATGCTACTACTTTCTTTGCCATGTCTTACTTGATTTCTTTATGAACAGTCATACGCTTCAAGATCGGGTTGAATTTTTTAATTTCCAATCGATCCGGCGTGTTCTTTCTGTTTTTCGTTGTAATGTAACGAGAAGTTCCAGGTTTCCCAGACTCTTTATGTTCAGTGCACTCTAAAATAACCTGAACTCTATTTCCTTTTTTTGCCATTTTCTTTGTGTTTAGACTCTACTTTTTCAGTAGAACTATTTAAGGTATCCTTTAACACGAGCTTCCTTAACGCAAGCCGTAATTCCTTTCTTGTTGATATTTCTCAACGCTGACGTTGAAATCTTCAACGTGATAAATTCATTTTCTTCAGGAAGGAAGAATTTTTTAGTAAATAAGTTCGGGTAGAACTTTCTCTTCGTTTTACGTTGAGAGTGAGAAACATTGTTACCCACCATTACCGTTTTTCCTGTTAATTGACAAACTCGTGACATCTATAATTTATTTAATCCTATTACTAAAAGGGGTGCAAAGAAACCAATTTATTCTGAATTCAACAAGGATTTCTTTACTTATTTACTTATTTTCTACTTATTAATTTTCAACACTTCGCAGCGCAATAAATTTAGGGCTGTGAGAACTGTCCGTTCAATGTTTCTATCTCTCTGATCTCCAAACAAAAACTTCTGTGCACTCGTGTTTTCTGGGCCTGCAATTCCAATCCAAACTGTACCGACAGGTTTATCTTCCGTTCCACCATTTGGACCAGCAATTCCAGAAGCCGCGATGCAATAATCGACACCCAATGTTGCTCTTCCACCTTCCGCCATTTGACGAACGACACTCTCACTTACTGCTCCATCTTTCTGAATATCGTCCATATTTACCCCCACCAATTTCGATTTGAGTTCATATGAATACGTCACCAAACTTCCAAAGAAATACTTTGACGAGCCCGAACTTGAAACAATTTCAGATGCAATTGCTCCACCGGTACAACTTTCTACCGTACCGATTGTCTTTTGATGTTTGATCATCCACTTGCCAATCACCTCAGAAAGCCGATCCTGTTCCCTCCCAAAAACGTATTGAGGGAGACGATCTTCAATTTGTCTTAAATATCCTTCAATCTTAGTTTTATTGAGCTCAGATCGCTCCGAACTGATCCTCAAGCGTACCTGTGAGGCAGAAGGTAAATACGCCAGACCAAAACCGTTGTTTCTAATATCTGTTTCTATATCTTCAATGCGTTCCGCCAAATACGATTCACCTATTCCTTGCGTCTGCAATGTTCGATGATAGATTGTCTTCATGTCGAATTGCTCTATCAAGAGTGGAAAAGCGCGGTCCGTCATCAAATGTTTCATCTCATATGGGACACCAGGAAGACTAATCAATACTTTGTCTTTGTGATCAAACCACATCCCCGATGCAGTTCCCATATCATTCTTGAGAACACGTGCATTCTCAGGCATTTCTGCTTGCTTCGTATTCACTTCCAACACCCCTTTACCTCTTGCCTTAAAAAAAGCATGTAAACGACCTAACACTTCCTCGTTTACGACCAATTCAGTATTGAAGTATTCGCAAAGCGTATGCTTCGTGATGTCATCTTTTGTTGGTCCGAGACCACCAGTGACAATGATCACATCAACACGGGTAAAAGCCCGATCGATTGCCTCAATAATATCAGCTTTCACATCGCGAATAACTGTTGTATGATGTACACTACCTCCACGCAAGGAAAATTCCGCTCCCAACCATGTAGCGTTCGTATTTACCGTTTGACCGATCAACAATTCATCACCAATGGAAATAATTTCTACTTTCATTTTTTTGTGAATTTTGCAATCGACTCAATGTGTCCTGTATGTGGAAATTGATCCACTAGTGAAATTTTATCCACCTTATACCCAGCTTGAATCAATGTATCCATGTCTCGAGCTTGTGTTGAAGGATTGCAAGAAATATATACAATGTGCTTCGCTCCTAAATTGATTACTTTGAGTAAGGATTTTGGTGCAATCCCAGCTCGGGGAGGATCAAGAATAACTGTATTGATCTTTCCTTTGAAATCGGGATATTCACTTAAAAATTTACCGACATCTGCTGCATAGAATTCAATCCCTGAGATGCCATTATTTTCAGCATTTCGTTTCGCATCTTCAATCGCTTCAGCAACAATATCAACTCCAACAATCCGAACATTGTTCATCTTTGAAGCTAAAATTTGACCAATCGTTCCTGTTCCACAGAATAAGTCCATTACGACATCATCAGGCTTTAAATTGCCTTCCATGACATAGTCAAGTGCTTTCGTATAGAGTTTTTCGGCGCATTTTGGATTCGTCTGGAAGAAACTCTCCATTGAAATTTCAAAATTCAATCCTAGAAGTTGTTCTACTACGATTGGCTCACCATATAACAATGTAATTTTTCCGTTTTCAATTTTCGCGCGATCAGCAACATTATCGTTGATCGTATGCTGCAATCCTGCTAATCGTTTTCCTAATTTTTCTTGAAGAAACGAAGAGAATGCCTCTGCATCAAACTGCTCAACGCCATCAGACGAAGTAACAAGGTTGATTAATAGTTGATCCTGATGAAATGATTTTCGAACGACGATGTGCCGAAAGAAACCATGTTTTCCTGGAGGATGCCAAGCAAGAAGTCCTGTTTTCTCTAAATATTGGCGCACTTCAATCAATACTGTCTCCCAGTATTCATCGAACATACCGCTGGCTTTGTTTAAAGATTCAACTTTCCACCACGTTCCTCGACGTTTAAAACCGAGCGCGAAGGCATCATCAATATCTTCTCCAGTTTCGCGATCATGTTCGATACACGAAAAACTGTATTCCATTTTATTTCGATAGAAAAAATGTTCAGGTGATGAAATAAACTCATCAAAAACAGCAGACGGATCCTCTATTCCTCCGATTCGTCGAATTACTTCTAACGTTGCTTCTTTCTTCTCTTTTTCTTGAACTTCGATTGGAACATAGATGTACGGACCACCAGAAATTTCTTGAAAATCACTTATAACCTCCAAAGGAGATCGTTTAATAACATCGATCAATTTTGCTTCAGCAAAACGTTTTTTCTTCTTAGTGATTCTTGCCTTTGCTGTCTGCCCAGGGAATGTATTATCTACAAAAATGATGTAATCACCTTCTTCCGTTGGGATCTTGGCAATTCCTCGCCCGCCGAAAGCGTACGCTGATATTTCAACGGTTACGACTTCTCCTCTTTTGAATTGCATGTTAAATTAAGCCTTTGATGATTCCTTTATCTGAAGCATTGATGAAGTCGAGAATTTGTGCTCTCACTTCTGAATCAGGTATTTGTTCTTTGATTGCCTCGATACCTTTCGAAACATTCGTGCTTTGAATATACAATAAGCGATAAATGTCTTCAATTTGTTTGATTACTTCATCTGAAAAGCCTTTTCTTCTCAATCCTACTGAATTTACGCCAGCAAAACCAAGTGGCTCTCTTGCCGCTTTCACGAATGGGGGAACATCTTTTCGAATCAATGAAGCTCCACCAATAAATGAATGTGCTCCAATTTTCACAAACTGTTGTGCAGCAACCTTACCTTCTAAAATGGCAAAATCCTCTACAGTAACATGTCCACTTAGTCCTGTATAACTTGCTAAAATGACATTGTTTCCAATTTGACAATCGTGTGCAACATGCACATAAGTCATTAACAGACAGTTGTTTCCAACTACTGTCTTCCACTTATCCTTTGTGCCTCTGTGAATCGTTACACATTCACGAATTATCGTGTTGTCTCCAATTTCCACAGTTGTTTCTTCGCCTTCAAACTTCAGGTCTTGCGGTTGAACACCAACTACGGCACCAGGGTAAATTTGACAATTCTTTCCTATTGTAGTTCCAGGATAGATCGTAACATTTGGGTGAATAATTGTTCCATCACCGATCGTTACATTCTCAAAAACTGTAGAGAATCCATCGACTCGGACATTTACCCCTAATTTTGCGTGATCCGAAATATTTGCGAGATTACTTATCATTCTTCTTTATCCTTGATCACTTGTGCCAACATCTGGGCTTCGRCAACGGGCTTTCCGTTGACATATCCTTTACCTCCCATATTGACTAAACCTCTTCTAATTGGAGAAAGCAAATGTAATTCAAAAACAATCGTATCACCAGGGATTACTTTCTGCTTGAATTTCACTTTGTCAATCTTCATGAAGTACGTCGAATATAAATGTGGTTCATCTACTTTCGAAAGAGCAAATATCCCACCAACTTGAGCCATTGCCTCAATCATCAGAACACCTGGAAACACTGGGTTACCAGGGAAATGACCTGTGAAAATCGGTTCGTTCATTGTGATATTCTTCACACCAACGATTGATTCTTCTCCAATTTCCATGATCTTATCAACCATGAGAAATGGAAACCTATGCGGTAGCATTCCTTCAATATCTGTGATATTATAAAGTGGCTCTTTTGTTAAATCGAATTTCTTAACAGGCTTACTTTTAGCCTTCATGTATTCCTTGAGTACTTTCGCAAAGCGAACATTTCCAGAGTGACCTGGTCGTGCAGCAAGGATATGCGCTTTTATTGGCTTCCCAACCAAAGCAAGATCACCTAAAATATCTAATAATTTATGTCGAGCTGGTTCATTTTCGAATTTGAGCTTCGTACTATTCAGTACACCCATTCCTTCGACTTTGATATCCATGTCTTCTTTCCCAAGA
Organism: Fluviicola sp.; assembly: GCA_002733985.1. GTDB lineage: Bacteria > Bacteroidota > Bacteroidia > Flavobacteriales_D > Crocinitomicaceae > UBA4466. Next base: position 22,228 of record NVXP01000074.1, read on the forward strand.
AGTTTCGCCAATTTCCTTAGTTCTTCTGGATTCACGTCTTCGCGTTCTACCAAAACAATTGCATTATCAAGGTCACCACCTTTGATCAGGTTATTCTTCGCCAAGAATTCCAATTCACGCAAGAACACAAATGTTCTACATGTTGAAATTTCTTTTCTGAATTCACTCAGGTTGTACATACTTGCATGTTGTGTTCCAAGTACGGGTGATTGGTAATCAACCATAACTGTCACACGATGATGCGCGTCTGGAACTGCTAAAATCTCAATTCCTTTTTCTGTATCTTCCCATTTAATATTCTCATCAAGCTCAAGGTACGTACGCTCTGCATTTTGGTCAACATAACCAACACGGTCAAATTCCTTTACAAATACTTCAGCACTTCCATCCATAATTGGAATTTCGGGCCCATTTAATTTGATCAAGGCATTATCAACTTGACAGCCGTAAAGTGCAGCAAGAATGTGCTCAGTCGTATATACACGCGCTCCATTCTGCTCTAGTGTTGTACCACGATCTGTTGCAACAACTAAGTCACAATCAGCTTTAATCAAAGGCTCACCATCAAGGTCAACGCGTTGAAATTTATATCCATGATTATCTGGTGCTGGAACAACTTCTAGTGTAACCTCTTTTCCAGTATGCAATCCTACTCCCTTGAACGAAACCGCTTCCGCGAGCGTTCTTTGCTTTTCTGACATTCGTTAATGGTCTTTTGTGAATTTTTTGATCGTATCTTCAATTGCTTTCAAACGGGTAAGGATCATAGGCAATCGTCTAAACCCTAAATAAGATTTCTTATAATCGTCGCTATCAAATGCGGGAGACCCCATCATTTTAGCATCATTTTTAATATTTCCACCGACACCTGACTGTGCTGCAATTTGCACGCGATCACCAATTTTAAGGTGACCTGCCATTCCTACTTGTCCACCGATAAGAACATTGTTTCCAACTTTCGTTGATCCAGCAATTCCTGTTTGAGCAGCCATTGCAGTGTTCGTTCCAACTTCAACGTTGTGACCGATTTGAACAAGGTTATCGATTTTTGCTCCTTTGCGAATGATTGTACTTCCTAAAGTTGCACGATCAATTGTGGAGTTCGCACCGATATCTACAAAATCTTCTAGAACAACATTTCCAATTTGAGGTATCTTCTGGAATTCACCTTTTTCGTTTGGTGCAAAACCAAATCCATCAGCGCCGATAACAGCTCCAGAGTGAATAATGCAGTTTTTTCCAATAACGCAATCTCGGTAAACTGTCGCTCCGGGATAGATAACTGTTCCATCTCCAACTGTGACATTTGGACCAATCGTTACGTTTGGATGAATTGCAACATCATCTCCTATAACAGTTTCTTTTCCGATATAAGAAGATGCACCCAGGTAAATATTGTCGCCAATTGTCGCCGTATCATGAATGAAAGCATTGTCTTCTATCCGAGGCTCCTCTTTCTGAAGAGTATCGTAAAACTCTAACAATTTCGCGAAGCATGCATAAGCATCATCGACCTTAATTAGCGTCAAATTTTCAGGTAGTGCATTTGTTGGTTTGAAGGTGTTATTTACAATACAGATACTTGAATCCGTTTTGTAAATATGTTCTTCGTATTTAGGATTGGCTAAAAATGAGAGCGATCCAGAAGCACCTTCCTCAATTTTTGAGAGAGTATTCACTTCAATTGACGGGTTACCATCTACCGTTCCATTAATAATACCAGCAATTTGTTCCGCCGAAAATTTCATGCATCAAAAATATAAAAAACAAGGGTTTCGTTGATAGTACAACGAGCCTTTTATTAACATCGTTGGTTTAATTGTTTCAAGGACATTTTACTTCAGAAGGAAAATCGAAGGAAAGTATCTCAAGTTTATCTTTGTACCAAATTGTTTTAGCCACTACACGCACTGAGTCCTGAGTAAAAACGATGTAATGTTCAGGCTTTGGACGAACAGTCAAATCGGTGCGTTCAAAATCAATTTTTCCGGACTTTTTTATTTTACTAAATATTGCTTTTGCGTCTTTCAGGTTCAATTGATCTATTTGACACTTGAGTACTTTACTGGAATCAAGGTAAACAAGGTTCTTATCTACTGGAAAGCGATAGATTGTACCCATTCCCACATCTGTAGTTTTCGTTTTTAGAGCATCACCACCAAGTTTCACTTCAGTAATAAAGCTTTCATATGGTAAAGTGTATAGGAATTTATTCCCTTCATACTCGATGACATATACTTTTGACTCTTTGTTCTTATTACTTTCTCCGAACAGTACAGAACCATCGTTGAGAGCAGCAACTACATCTTCTTCTGTCACTCCTTTCTTTTCGAATGCTTCGGCAGTCTCGTCCGAAATAACCATTACACGCTCAAGAATAGTATTCTTAACTCGATTCCCAGGAAGCCAAGAACAACCACGATTCTGAAAGAAGAAGAAAACGAAGACAAGTCCAAGACCGAAGCCCACTCCGTAAAATTTTAATCGTCGCATGAATGAAAATCCCATCTGTAAGTTTTTTTTTGCAAAGATAGTTGGATTGATTGGATATTTGGACGCTTCGCGTTGGATTGTTGGATGAAGGTGATATTAGACTTGTAGATAGAAGACTGATAATATGGGACTGGGTGAAGGTGACATTAGACTCGAAGACAAAAGACTGATGATATGGAATTGGATGAAGGAGATA
>NVXP01000075.1 GCA_002733985.1 Fluviicola sp.
CATCCTGTCCAAAAGAGAATAAGTGCACTAATAGAAAAATGAATATGGTTATTGTTTTCTGCATGTATTATGAATATTTACTCTGTTCGTTATTAGCTTGTTTAGTAATATGATTCAATTAGCTAGTGAAATCCATAGTTATTTCTCGAGTGATAATAGTCGGTTGTTACTAACTTGATACTAGAATGCATCGGCTGGAGGTGATTACTAGTGCCAGTTATTAGCTAAGAAGTCGCAAGGACTCTATACCAAGAATGTTTTTATTTATGGGTAAAATGATTTTCTACCAAAGTTTTGTTATTGAAACTAAAAAGTCATCAATTGCTAGCTTTGAATTACCTAATTCACAATTAATTACTCCTCAACAATAATATGACCTGAAAAAGGTGCTGTCCTGGTCAATTGTAGCTGTTTTCTTTACTTATTCTTGCTTGTTGAATTGTTCGATATCAGTTAATCAAAGTGATTTCCGCTAATTATTTTTATATATTTAATCATCAGAAATTAACGAGCAAACGGAGTAGTAAGTTTCAATATTTTTTATTGAAAAAATAATTATTGACTATGATAAGTGGAAGAGATGCAGGTATAGACAGAAATGAGAAAATGATAGATTCATTGGAAATTTCTGATACGCAAAAAGAACTCATGAAATCGGCGTGGTTGGATTATTTAGAATTGACTAATAGAAACGCAACTCTAGGTGTTAGGTATTTTCACATCTTGCAGGTAACAGTGATAATCACAGGAATATTAATACCTGTTTTGGAAAACTCCAGCCTTCAATTTAAGGTTTGGGGAAATTTAGGAATTATTGGAATTCTGGGGTTGACTGTTGCTATTGCTACTGGATTAAGCCGCCATTTTTCCTTCGAAGAAAGATGGCGTCATTATAGACAGCATGCTGAGTTGATTAGAAATGAAGGAGATGATTATTTTGCATTAAGCAATAATTATTCAATATTCGATACTCACGCAGAGGGATTTAAAGAATTTATTTCGATAGTGACAAATTTTAAGAGACAAGAAATTCAGTCTTACATGACCAAGAACAACAAGAGCAGTAAGAGTCAAAACCAGAAGTCTTCAGGCCAAGGGGATTATTAATCTGTCACTTTTCCAGTTCGAGCTTTCCTTGTTACCTTGATTGTGAATAACTTGACCGCTAGCATTAGCTAGCGGTGATTTGAAATAATCTCGTACGTCTTTTTCTTGAGCGCAGGCAATACCTCATGAGCAAACCATGGGTTTTTCTTCATCCAAATAGCATTCCTAGGAGAAGGGTGAGGCAAGACGAAATTTCGAGGCAAGTACTCCGCGAAATGCAAAACTGTTTCAGTTAAGTTCTTTTTTGCTTCTTTCTTCAGGTAGTACTTTTGAGCATAAACACCGATCAACAAAATGAGTTCCAATTCTGGAAGTTGTTCGAAAAGTGCTTCATGCCAGAGCGGGGCACATTCTTTTCTTGGTGGAAGATCACCTGTTTTCCCTTTTCCTGGGTAGCAAAACCCCATTGGAACAATTCCGAATAAATCTGTATTGTAGAATTGCTCGTTTGTGACATCTAACCAAGATCGCAGATTTTTTCCACTTTGATCATCCCATGGAACTCCTGAGGCGTGAACTTTCGTTCCTGGAGCCTGTCCAATAATTAAAATCTTACTTCTACGAGATAGTGACACCACAGGTCGAGGACCAAGCGGTAAAAATTTTTCGCAAACGGTACAATTTCCAATTTGGACCAATAAGGTGTCAAGTGATTCCAATTTAGTCCTTGTTGTATGGGTCGATAATCTTAGAAAGCTTGTCTTTCGATAGTGGTTTTGGGTTGAATGAGATATTGGGGTACAGTGATCTCGTTCGTTCCTTATCAAGGTTTTCATCTGAAGAGGACAATATCACAATGCTTGTTTTATGCTGCTCTTCCGTGGGTAAATACGCATTAAGAACTCCTAAAAATTCAAATCCGTCCATGACAGGCATGTTCAAGTCAAGGAATATCAGCACTGGTTTTTCCTCTGCATTTACAAAGTAATCGAATCCAGCTTTTCCATTTTTAGTGAGGTGAACTTGAATTTCGGGATACAGCTTTTCAATTAGCCGTCGGTGGAAATGATTTGTAGCTTCATTGTCGTCAATAATTAAGATTTCCTTCAATTTCCCCATGATTATGTGCTTTTTTCCGTCAATGGTAAGATGATTCGAAACGTAGATCCTATACCTACTTCACTTTCAATTTCTAATTGTCCGCCGTAATTTTCTAATAATTTATTGATAATATACATTCCAATTCCCGATCCTGAGCCATCATTCGTTACTCGTTTGAAAAGTCCAAGCAATTTTTCTCGGTTTTTTTCTAAATCAATACCGACCCCATTATCTTCTATTGAAATACAGATTGTGTCATCGCTTCGTTTTTCAGTGTGAATTTGAATAACGCCGTCTTTCTTTGGATCCAAATATAAAATTGCATTTGAAATGAGGTTTTGAAGAATACTTCTAAGTGCAATTTGGTAGTAGGGGAATTCATCAATTTCGGTGAAATCACAAATGAATAAAACCTTTTTTTGCTTGATGGTGGATCGCATCCCCGACAAAATACTTTCAACCAAATTATCCATGTTGATTGGGATAAGAAGGTCCGCCTTGTCGTTTCTGGCTTTTAATGCAGACGTTAACTCTTTGATGACATTCATTGCTTCTCGAACGGAATATTTCAGCCATTTTATCGAGTCTTTGATGTCCTCTGAAGGGTTTTCAAGATCCATTTCCAAGAGGTCCAAGTATCCTGAAATATTCGCCAATGGTGTTTTTAAATCATGCGTAGCGACATACGTGAATTGTTCGAGCTCATTGTTGTAACAAATAACCTTCGAAGCATCTGGTTCTGTTTCCTCAACAAGTGAGCGCAAGGATTTGTTTTCAATTTTCAAGGATTGATTTTCGGAAACTAATAATTCAAGTTTCTCAAGAAGGTGATGTAAATTAGCCTCGCTCATTATCGATTCGTTTGGCTAAATCAAAGAATGCTCCTTCAACGTTTTGTCCTGTTTTTGCACTGGTCAAGATATCGAATTTGGCATCAAAAGCAGGTGAGTCACCTTCGAGTAAATCCATTTTGTTCCCAATGATAATTTTGTTGACATCAGGGAAGTAAGAATTTAGGACTTCCAATTCTTGCATGATCGATGTATACGTTGTCTCTAGTGTGACGTCAAAAACGAGAAGAAAAGCATGTGTTCCACGCAAGTAGGCGTCGTACAATTTTTCATTCATTAAATCACCTGCGACATCCCAAATCAGCAATTTATAAGTCTTGTCACCGATAACCACTGATTTCTTAGAAATATTGATACCAATAGTTGATAAATATTCTTCGTTAAAAATACTGTGGACGTATTGTTTGATTAACGATGTTTTACCAACTGATTCATTTCCTAGTAGGACTATTTTTTTACTGATTTCACGCATTGTCGGAAGTGGAAAAAAATGTGTTTTGGATATATTTATTTACTTTATTCGTCAGAACGTCATCAATCTCTTTAAACGAAAGTGAACCAATAGAATCATCAGCAAGTTCTAAGCATTGATCGAAATACAAGGATTTCATTTCTTTGGTGAGAATTCCTTCTGTGATGAGTGCAAAATAGAATTGTTCAAAATTGAAGAGTAGAATGGTGTAGTTTCCATATTCGAGACTTTCTAAATCTGATTCTCCATCTCCAAAAGCCGTTTCAACGAAAGACTTAATCGCCGTTAACATACTTGCAATTAAATCGGGTTCGATTGTATCTTCATTTCCATACTCACCAATTACCAATCCAGAATGTTTGTGGATGATAAAAACTTGTGCGAGCTGACCGTTCGCTGATTCTTTTTTGTTTCTCCGAAGATAATCAAACGAGAAGAATGCTTTTCGTTTTTGAGTGATGTTTTCAGATAATCGTTCCATCTCACTCCTGATAAATTTACGAATGAGCTTTCCAACATGCGGACCGAGCATATCGACCACCTGTTCTTTTGAGTTGTGAAGGATTTTTACAAATTCATCTGGATCATTGAGCTGTTTTTCGAGCACATCAATTTTCTCCAGCAAACGTTGGTTTCGTTCGTTGTTTTCCTCGCGATCATCCGATAAGATAATTCTACGAAGCTCTTCAAATTGATTTTTCGTCTCCATTTAGCTCATGTGCAGGCTTATGACTGCAATTTTTCGCCTATTTGGATCAATAGTTTCCCAAGAACTGCACGATCGGTTTTCTTGTCTTTTAGACGATCCAATTCTTTTTGGACTTGATCTTCCAATTTGGAAAGATTATTGTCTGTTTTCTTTTCAAGATCGTGAACAGAGCTTTCACGTTCGTTACTTTCGTCAATCAATTGATTTTGAAGGTCATCAAGGCGTTCGTTTAGTGCTTTGAATTGGTCTTCAAACGTTTGAATGTCAGGTCCGAAAATGAGTTCCTTGACCGCCTGTATTTTAGAAATATCTCGCTCTTCCTGCGTCTCTTCGACTTTTTCTTTTGCCATACTATTTTCGTTTATAGGTTTGTCAATCACACAAATATAGAAAAACCCAATAAGCATTTTATTAAATACTGAATATCATGTAGCTAAACGCGACTGAATCGTTAAATTTGTGCATCACAATATTTCTATAATTCATGGACAAATTTGCGAATCAGTTTTTTTCAATGCGCATGATGGCGGTTGCAATGTTTATTTTTTTCGTTGCAATTGGGGGAGCAACCCTACTAGAATCAAYATACGACACCCAAACCTCGAAGTTATTCATTTACAATGCAATGTGGTTTAACCTCTTACTGACGTATTTATCATTGAACTTGATCGCAAATATTATGCGGCATCGAATGATACAGAATAAAAAATGGGCGGTCTTACTTTTTCACCTCTCCTTTATCGTGATTTTAATCGGTGCCGGAGTTACACGCTTCGTGAGCTTCGAAGGAATGATGGTGATTGCTGAAGGCGAAACTTCGAACTTCATGTATTCTACTAGTCCTCATGTTTCTTATCGAATTACGGACAAGAAAGTACAATTGACGAATGATTTYCCATTGTTTTTATCAGAATTGGATTGGTGGAACGACTTTGAACAAACAGAAGTATACCCAGGAAAAAAAGGTGAGATTTCAATTAAATACATTGATTATCACAAGAACATGATTGATTCTTTGGTAACAAACGACAGTATTAAAGAATCTTCGATTGAACTTGTTCACTTAGGGAAGTCACGTTTCATTCCTGAAAATGGATTTTTAAATCTCGATAATGTTGCGTTTTCTTTTGATAAAAAGAATGCCATGCCTGGAGTTGAATTCTTCAAAATGGGCAATGTGATCAAAATGAAAGTTTTGATGCCTGGAGGGACAAGCCTTCCAATGTCAACCTTGAGAGCAGCCGATCGAACAACTGGAGTCGCGGATTCATTGTACAAACCAATTCCAATGGATACACTTGTTTCTTTGGAAATGTCAATACTCTATAAAGTAGGACAGGCCCAATTTGTATTCAAGGGGATTAAGAAGCACACGAAAATGCTACGAGTAAAGTCTGATGTAAAGGATGCCGGATTGGATGATCTGATCGTTAAAGTATCGCATGATAATGAATCAAAAATTATTACGTTGATAGGTGGAAACAATTCATTGCCATCGCCAACGATGTTTGAGCTGAACGGATTGTTCTATGAGATGACTTACGGTCCAAAGATTATCGAAGTGCCATTTGAAGTCGGGTGTATTGATTTCAGATTGGATCGTTATCCAGGATCAAATGTAGCCTCGTCGTATGAAAGTGATCTAGAGATTATCGATGAAAAACGGAATTACAACCACAAGCAAACTGTATTCATGAACAACGTAATGGATTACCGTGGATACCGTTTCTTCCAATCAAGTTACTTCCCAGACGAAAAAGGAACAAAACTGAGTGTGAACTACGATAGACTTGGAACCAACATTACATACATTGGATATTTATTGATGGCACTTGGTATGGTATTATCGCTCTTTATGAAAAATGGTCGAATGCGAGATTTGATTCGGAAATTGGAGAAGTCGCACGATAGAAGAGAGAAGATCCAGAACACAGCGTTGGCAATTGCATTGTTGTTTTCAATGACTGCTTTCGGACAAACTACTGCAGTTGAAGAGGATCATTCAGGACATGATCACTCAGGACACGATCATTCCAATATGGAAGCACCGGTTGTAGATTCAAATGGTGTTGCGATAGAACAAGCTCCTCCACGTAGACCCGCAGTTAAGCGAGTATCGATTCACAGAGTGATGTCTAAAGAAGTTTCGGATGAAGTTGCGAGCTTGCTGATTTATGATTTTAGAGGAAGAATCATACCTTTCCACACCTTTGCCGATCAGTTGCTACGAAAAGTACGTCGAAAAAATACGTACAACGATTACAATGCAGTTCAAACAGTAATGAGCATGCACATGTATCCAGACTACTGGCTGCGCCAAGAGGTTATCTACATCGATAGTAAAGGTGGAATCCGAGATCGTTTTGAGGGTCGGAAATATGTTTCCCTGATCGATTTAACGGATACCTTGACTGGAAATTTCATCTTTCTTGCTGAATACGAGAAGGCACACCAGAAGAAAGAATCACAGCGAGGAGAGTTTGAAAAGAAACTATTGAAAATAGCAGAACGTTTTTCATTGGTCAACGATGTCGCAACTTGGCGATTAATGAAACTTATACCAAGTAAAACAGATCCAATTAAAGCGTGGTATGTTCCATTGAGTGCTGAATTGGCTGGAGTTGATACCACTGGAAGCAAGTTAGCCTTGAGATTCTTAACTTCTCTAGATCGTTCTGTAGAATCTAAATCAGATACTGAGGCTTTATCTTTATTGAAAGAATTAATAACATATCAACGTTCCGTTGCTGGGAAGGACAGTCCAAGTGTGGGTGATGTTAACATGGAAGTTCGATACAACAAAATGAACATTTTCCATAATGCAGCAAATTTATATGGGATGATCGGATTCCTATTGTTGATGGTGTTTTTCTTCGGTATTTTCGTTCGTCCAACTTCGAAAGCTAAGAAGCGATTGAAAATGATTGGTCTTGTTCTTATTGGACTTCTCGGAATTACATTTTTGTATCACGGTTACGGAGTTTACATGCGAGCGATGATCACAGGTTATGCACCAWGGAGTAGTGGCTACGAAGCAATCGTTTTTATCGGACTAGTAACGATGTTTGCAGGATTCTTTACATACAAAAAGTACCCAGTTGTTACAGCTGGTGCAGCGATTCTTGCTTTCTTGATGTTGTTCGTTGCAGATATGAATTTGCTCGATCCTGAAATCACGSCAATGCAACCCGTTTTGAAATCATATTGGTTGATGATTCACGTTGCAATTATTACAGGGAGTTATGCTCCACTGGGAATCGCGTGTATTTTGAGCTTCTTATCATTGGTTTTGTATGSCTTCAGAAATAAGAAGAATGCAACRATCMTGAACATCAACATTAATGAATTGACCTACATCTCTGAAATTTTCATGACGATTGGTGTTTTCATGCTCACGGTTGGAACTTTCCTCGGTGGAGTSTGGGCCAATGAATCATGGGGTCGCTATTGGGGATGGGATCCAAAAGAAACATGGGCGCTCGTAGCAGTGTTAGTGTATGCAATTATTCTCCATATTCGATACATTCCAGGTTTGAAAGGGAAATTCATTTTTAATGTACTCGGTTTCTGGGGGTACGCTTCGATCTTATTTACCTTCTTCGGAGTGAATTTCTACCTCGTAGGATTGCACTCGTATGCACAGGGAGAAGGATTGGCTGAAATTCCAATGTGGATCAAGGGAACCTTTATGGTTTTAGCGGCATTCACGATATTTGTTGGAATTCGAAACAGCAATTTCAAAAAGAAACTCAAAGAAGATGACGTTGAACTCTAAAGTTGATATTCTTGCATTTGCAGCACACCCTGATGATATCGAATTATCAGCGGCTGGAACCTTGATGAAGCATATTGCGCAGGGGAAAACAGTTGCAATTGTGGATTTGACTCAAGGTGAAATGGGATCTCGTGGAACGATTCAAACGCGTTATGAAGAAGCTGCTGCGGCATCGGAAATCATGGGGATTAAGTTCCGAGAGAATCTTCAATTGGCAGATGGTTTTTTTGAAATCAATGAAGCTAATAAGCGGAAAATTGTTGAGCAAATTCGTCGTTTTCAACCATCAATTGTACTTGCAAATGCAAAGCATGACAGACATCCTGATCATGGTAGAGCAGGGCAGCTCGTTTCAGAAGCGTGTTTTTTATCTGGCTTGATTAAAGTTGAAACGGAATGGAACGGTGAAAAGCAAACGAAGCATCGACCGAAGGCTGTTTATCAGTATATCCAAGATTATTACATTGATCCTGATTTTGTTGTAGACATAACGGATTTCTATGATCGGAAAGTGGAGGCAATCAAAGCTTACAAAACACAATTTTTTGATCCAAACTCAAAAGAACCACAGACGCCAATTTCTGGTGAGGACTTCTTCGAGTTCATCAACTCACGCATGTTACAATTCGGACGTCCTATTGGTGTCAAATATGCTGAAGGATTTACCGTAGAGCGATTTATTGGAGTAGATGATCTATTTGATCTGCGCTAACGGTTTGTATAAGAATAGTAAGTCATGTGAAATTCACTTGCTTTCTGATTTGAAAGCTGAACTCTTATTATTTTAATACTGTGTTAGGTGTTCTTTTTACTTTGTCAATCCTCTCCAATAATTTTTGAAAGTCAACATTCACCTTGTCTATTCTTTTCAGTTCATCAAGTGCTTCCATCACAACTGATTTATTTACTATTTTAAGAATTGCTGGTTGATTGACTTTAATATTTGGATTCCATTTCATTATCTCCATTACAATTGAGGGTTTTATATCACCAATTAATTTTGGTCCGTCATAATAAACCTCCATCACTTCATATGGAATTTTGTGAATAAAGTCAGTTTTGATTTTTTCTTGAATCGACTTCTTTGTTGGATAAAATAAAATAAGTTTTTCCTGATTCGTTTTAATCCAATTCTCTAATTCAATTGCGTAATTAAAATCGTCAATTCCTGTTTTAATAACAATAAACAGAATAAGTATTGCCATACCCATTCGCACATATCCCTCATTTGCAAAGCCCCAATAAAATATTCCAATTGCAATTAGAATACCTATTGAATTTGATTTTATGATTGATAGATATTTGTTCATTTTTGCAATTGCACTATTCAGGACACTTCCTCAATGGAAATTGTTTTTCCATTAAATTGAATCGAATCTCCAGCGCTTTTTTCTCTGAGAAAATTCCCCAAGGGAGACGTCATCGTTAAGCAGAAGATTGATTCATTCTCAACGATTAGTTTTCCAATTCCAACAGAAAAGAAGAACACACCATTCGTCGCTTTTACGAGACTACCAAATTGTATTTTCGTGTGATCTTCGTTCGCGTCGATTTGGGCAATTGCCATTTTCAATTCCCGTGCGCTGAGTACTTGTCTGCCGAGTTTTTCCTGTTCTAATTGAGCCATTGCTCGACCTGTTTCGTGCTTATCTCCAGCAGTGCTTTTCGATTCACTTACCATTTCTGAGCGACTATCGTCCAAGGCTTTTTCTAAGGCGTGAACCCGTGAATTAACCTCAATTTGAAGTGCTTTAAGTACAATAGATTTATCCAACATGCTTTGAAATAATCGTTTCAAGTTGTTTTAAAACTCTCTCTGAGCTATATTTCATACTGGATGTTCGGATTTTAGTTGAGTCAAAGGTAAGCTCTTCATTGATGATTACCTCCATTGCAGCAGCTAAACTTTCTGGATCGTCAGCCTTTGTTTGAATTCCCAAATCCTTCGGTAGTTTAGAAGCGATTCCAACTGGCGTGGAGAGGACGGGTGTTCCAGTTGCCCATGATTCCGCTACAACAATTGAAAAGGTCTCGTAATTTGAATTCAAAATGAATGCATCAGACTGTTGGTACAATCGAGGCAAATCTTCCCAATCAAATGGCCCATCGAAGGAAACTTGGTTGTCCAATTCATGTTGGATCGCATAATCTTTCCATTTCTTAGTGGATTCATCTGAAATGATCGTAACATGAAAGTTCAAAATCCCTTTATCAAATAGAATTTGGCAGGCATCAATTAAACCTTTTGGATTTTTTGTCGCTTCTTCTAATGTAGAAATGTGTAGAAACTTTTTAATCTTCTCTGGATTTTTTGGAGCAAATTTGAAGAGATCGGTATCGATATGATTCGGCAATATTCCAATTTCCTTTTGTGGGAAATGGGTTAATATTTCCTGTTTTAAATTTTCAGAAACGGCGTATAAATGATCAATGCGCTTTACTGTTCTGCGAATGATTGTTTTCTGTATGTATGACAATGATTTCCAATAATCTTTACGAAAGTAGGAGCCATGTTCTAGGTGAACCCAAGGACAATTCAATTCTTTTTTTAATCGAGCAAATTGGATTCCTTTTGGAAGTATTACATGGGAAATCAATAGATCAGCATCTAATACCTCTGTGAGAGCATACTTTAACGCTCGTTTTTGAAGCGCATATTTCTTCACAGCGGATTTTCCACGTGGATGGTAAACAATGAACTCAGTTAAGTTTCCAGTTGTCTTTTTTTCAAGCTTGAATTCCGTTTGACTTGGATGCGAAACAGTATGAATTACAGTTACTTGATGCTTCGTAGCAATCAACATAGCTTGACGCTGGACAAAATTCCCAACGAAAGGTTGATGCTTATTCGGATACCAAGAACTGGCAATTACGACATGAAACTGTTCCTGTAGCATGTAACTAAGTTACAATTTAAACGAGTGTTATTTCAAAAACAACCCGAATTTGTTCCAGAGCGAATTCGATTTCTTCCTTTGTCGTGTATCGTGAGAATGAAAAACGGACGTTTGGTCTGGTCATGTCAGCATTAATTCCTGTTAATACATGCGACCCAACAGATGCTCCAGAAGAACATGCACTACCACCTGAAACGGCAATTCCTTTCAAATCAAGTGTGAACAAGAGCATTCCTGCTTTTTCTGTTTTCGGAAAACAAACGTTTAATACAGTGTATAATGACGATTCTGGTCGAATATCACCATGAAATTGAACGTCGTCAAACATTGCTTTCAATTCAGAAATCATGTAGCTCTTTAAACCTTGAACGTACTCTTGGTGAGCTTCAACATCTTCGTAAGCTAGATCCATTGCTTTCGCTAAACCAACAATTCCGTAAACGTTTTCAGTTCCTCCACGCATTCCGCGTTCCTGTGCACCACCATAAATAAGTGCTTCAGCTTTCGTTTTTTTATTTATATACAAGAATCCAGTACCTTTTGGTCCATGGAATTTGTGTGCTGCGCACGTAACAAAGTCAATGTCCAGATCCTTAAGATCGAAGGTATAGTGCCCCATTGTTTGAACAGTGTCAGAATGGAAGTAAGCTCCATGCTTTCTGCACATTTCACTGACTTGCTTGAGTGGAAGTAAGGTGCCAATTTCGTTATTTGCATGCATCAATGAGACAATTTTCTTCTCATCTCCTTGTAGCAAACGTTCTAAATCAACTAAATCAATTGTTCCGTCAGGTGCAATCTTCACGTAGGAAACTTTCACGCCACGGTTTACAGCCAATGCTTCAGACGCACAGATAACAGCTTTATGTTCTATTTCTGATGTGATAATGTGTGTTACTCCGCATTGCAAAACAACTGAAGTGAGTGCCATGTTATCGGCCTCTGTTCCTCCAGAAGTAAAGATGATTTCAGATGATTGGCAGTTCATGTGCTTGGCAATAGAACGACGGGATGTTTCAATCAAGGCTTTTGATTTACGACCAAAAGAGTGAGTAGAGGAAGGATTTCCAAAACCGTCTCTTAATACGGGAATCATTGCGTCTACAACCTCAGGTGCAACGGGTGTTGTTGCTGCATTATCAAGATAAACTGCCATACACATAAATTTTACGCAAATATAGCCAATTCTTAGGGCATATCTTGACCCAGAATATACCTCATTATGGCTTTTCTAGTTCTGCTTAATTATGGTTCCATCGATTGGCTTTTTTCCTTTAACAGTTTTTTTCCTGCCGACGAACCAATTCACGGTGAAGCCAAATTCGTAGATGCTTTTGGCTATTTCGGTAGTGCCATCACTAAACTCACGGAGGTAATCTAATTTATAGATGTGAGTGTACATTCCAATAGACCAATCCTTTCTACCATATTCACCTCCAATGATAGGAGTTCCATAGTTGTCTTTTGTACGAACAAATCGGTATCCAACTAACAATGCTACGTGATCATAAGTTAGGCGTTTTGGGTATAGATTATAGCGTATGTATCCATTTAATGTAGCATCTAAGCTTATTGAAGTTATCCTTTTGGGATCATTCTCGATTTCCCAACCGTAATTATCGAGTACTTCACCCGGTTTTGGAGACAACTGAAAGAGTCGACCAATACCCACCTTTGGGCGAATTCCAAAACTAAACTGTTTACCTTTTACAATGGGTAAGTGAAAACCAACGTGAATTAATGTGTTTAATCCAACGTAGCTGTAGCTAACGTGTTCGTATTGTTGGGAATGAACGGTATCAAACCAAGCAACGTTTGAGAAAGAATATCCGTTGTTTTCAATTTCATCGTAATAGTAGTCCACAAGTCCCACCGTGACATCGAAATTGAACTTGAATTCATCTGCCTGAGCGTTTCCGCTGAAACTACTTAGTATAAGTAGTAGAAAGAGTAGGTGTTTCATTTGAACGTCGCTTTAATGAATAAGCCATCTTCGCCTGAAATATAAACGCTCTTAGTATCAATTTTTTGAACTTTCATAAAGTTCTCAGTGTGTCCAGTACCTTTATTGGTGAGTGCTTCTTCCCAAATTCCGCTATAATTTGTCGTGATACTTTTATTTGCAACAGCAATGTAAAAGTCATCAATTAACTCAATAGAAAAGTAGTCCTCACTATGAAAATTGTACGCATCAACGTTCCATTCTTGTGATGTACCGTTGTGGAAGTTGATTTTCCCGGACTCCCGTGCTAACACTGTTCTTCCATTGGCAAATTTCACATCCATTGGTTTGGCTCCGTTTACGTGAAGCGTCTCCATCGTTCCTAAATTAAAGTCATACGCATAGATTCGTCCTTCCCAAAAGTTGAAATTCCGAGTGATGTAATGTAGTTTTCCGTTGCTATAACTCCCATAATCATAGTCGTCTCCATTGTGATCGAAATGAGTGATTAAATTGTAAGTCGTTCCGCTCGCAGGAGAGGTAAATATGTGATTATCGTACCACGCATTTCCATTTGATTCAGCGAGTACAAGTTCATTCGATTCGGTTTTACCGGCAAACATAAATTCATTCACATAATTGTTTCCGGTATAATCACTTGTTCCTACAATTGTCCACGACTGTCCACCGTCGTATGTTCTGTACGCTTTGTTCTTTAGAACAACGACACCATTGTTTTCGTCGAAGAATACAATGGATTGAATTTCTAAATCCCATTGAGAGGAAAGACTCGGATTATTGAGTTCATTCCAAGTTATTCCTCCATCCGTTGTCTTGAAAATTTTGAAAAAGTCGTTGTCTTGCCCGATTGCGAAGCAGATGTTTTCGGTGACAACACTAAATTCTACAATGTCGTAATCCGTTGAAATGGAACGATCTATTTTTGTGACTCCAAATATTGTTTCAATGACTCCAGCTTCTTTTCGGCAGGCAAAAAGGGTCAGCAGTCCTAGAGTAAAAACTCCGAATGTTATGAATGAACGCATGCAATTTTTTTGTTGTTGTGAAATGACAAGGAGGAAGTCTTAGTAATAGGGTTCAACACGGTGGGCTTCCAATTTAATTTAATGGCTATTTCTCAATCATTTTGAACAAATATAGCCAATTCTTAAGGCAAGTCTTTCCCGAGAATATGTCTCATTGTGATTTTCTCTTTCGGTGCACGTTTTAAATTTTCAAGAAGGAAAATGCTCTTTTCAATGCGTTTCTGACTGGATTTCACTTGAATCACCAAGTAGATAACTGCTCGTCTTATTCCTTTGCTTAGCGTGCTAAATCGTTCATTGGCAATTGGATCTTGTTTCAATACTTCCTCAAATTCTTCAGGAACATCGAAACCATATTCAGAACGATTTTTTTCTAGGTGAACAGTGACCGTATCGCCTAGTCCAACACCAACTTTCTTCATTCGATCTTTTGAGAAGGTAATGTAAGCTGAATTGTTCCCAAGAGAAACGGTTCCACCTTGCCACGATACGTGATCGTTTACGGTAACATCAAAACGCTGATTGTACAGCAGTTTATCACCTTCTTCCATGAATTGTTTAAGGATCTCATCGCTCACTGAAATATAGGACATTCGAAGCTTGTCCAGGTGTTCAATTTTCGATGTAAATGTTATTGGCATGAAAGCAAGGTACGAACTCTTTCTTTTATTCTTCAAGGTTTACGGTAGAGGTTCATGCTTGTGTTGCTAGTATATAGTTTCCTTTTCAACCTTTTAAAAATCTTGATGCTCGCGCATCGACTTATCGCATAAAAAAGGTTGAGCCAAAAAACGCTAGTGCTGCTTTTTCTCAACCCTACTAACTTTTTGAAATCCGATTTGTTCGCGGATATCAATGCGTCATTAGAATCTCATAAAAGATGCACATATCCTTCTAAGTCTACTTTTGATAATTTATAATAATGAATGAACCTCTCAACGCAAACTCGGGCGAAGTTAATAAGTTTCGGGCCTAGCTTATCGAGGTTTTTAAAGTGAATTAAGCTGCGTTAAACGGAACGATAGCTGGAAGATCATTGTTCTGTTCGCAGATTCAGAGCATGAAAAATCTTGCGGATAAACAAGTTTAATCAATCTTAGAAGGATCAAATCCGCGTGAAACGATTAAGCAAGCCCAACATTTTTGCTCAACTTTTTGGTAAAAAGTTGAAACAAGAACTACTTCCATTTGAATTGAAAGTAAATCGAATTAGCAATCAAGGAATAGAAACTAATAATCTGGAGAAACAAAAAAAAGCCTGCCCAAAGGCAGACTTTTAAGCAACCGATTAAGGTCGCAAACAAACATGAAATTTGCTATACTATACTACTCAGGTGTATTAGCTTCTTTTACAAAACCATTCGATTTTGCTCGTTTCTCAATGCTTAAGTTCACAGAAGATCCAAAGTCATCAACTTCTTCTCCTAATTCTGCACGTTTCTTTTTCTCATCAGTGATAAATTTTTCACGATCTACAGCCAGTTCTCCAATTTTCGCTTGGTATTTCTCACGTTCTACTTTCTTTTCCTCAATGAGGGCCGTTTTTTCTTTGTCTGTCTTATTTTTGAATTCTTCTGGAAGCGCTTCCTCTTCAATTTCATTGATGTCTTTTCCTTCTTCAACAGCATCCACTAAATCCCACGTAGCATTTCTGTAAACGCCTTTTTTCGATTTCGAGATGCTTCGTTCTGTCGCTACTGATGTATTCATTACGGCTGCGTTTCCATCTTCTGAATATTGCATTTCTTTTTTTCGTAATCCCTCTATTCCAAAACCATAGTAAGTGCTGTTGAGCGAGTCGTTGTATTTCTGAATTTCAACATCATATGGAGTAGGGATGTGAACGAGCTCTTTGTTCGGATCAATGTTGAAGTAATCTCCACCAGAACAATCGGCGCCATCGAACCAGTTCAAGCGAATTCCTTCATCGTAATCTCCGCAAAAAATGGAATTGATATAAACAGATTTGCTTCGAGCATTGGTACACGCTTTTTTATATTCTACGCTTCCTTGGTTGAACTCTTCGTTCCCCGCGATATAGACCATTTTTAAGTCAGTTTGATCAGTTGACCAATCCAATTCATCCAGTGCTTTTTGAATCACGGCTCCACAGTATTCGCTACCACCGTTAGTTTTCAGCCCAAACATTTTTTGAGAGAGATCATCCAAATCTGTTGTGAAATCGAGAACTTGTCTCAAGTAATCATCAGCTTCTGAAAGTCCATCATTTCCATACTCATACAGTGAAAATTCCATGCTTGGTAAAGCTCCTTCGTAGCGCAATTCACTTATTTCATTCACAATGCTCCAAATTCGTGCTTTGGCTTGGTCAATGAGATTGTCCATACTATTCGACGTATCAAACAGGATCGCGATTTGAACTTTTTTATCGGATGGTGGGGGAGTCACTTGTGCGAATGCGATTATGCTAAAAAGTATGCTGAGTGATGATAGGATGATTTTTTTCATGTGCGTCATTTTTAATCTGTACAAGTGTGGAGGGAATTGGTTCAAAGGGTGTTTTTTGGCTGCCTACCGAAAATATCGGCGCCTTTCAGCTACTAGTGTTCTTGCTTTTGTCGGGTGGGAATTTGTGAGCAGGTGCTTCTAGGGTCGCAGCCACCACATTTCCCACCAGCGCCATAAGCTTCATCCAGCTATCCGCTTTCAGTCGGGCAGAGAGGTGTTAACTTTGGAAGGTCAATTTGTACTTTGATGAATGAGAAGTTCTTGGGATTTGTGGAATATTGCTAATTTGGTCAGTGCCTAACTGCGATATTCGATCTTAACTGTTTATTATCGGAAAAGAGGGAAGGTTATAGTGTGAATAAAGTGCACGAGTGTGTTTTATTCACTTGTTGTGCGCAGATAATAAATGAATAATACTAAATCCTAGAATAATTATGAGCATAATATTAAAGACTGTTGATATTGACAACCTAGAGGTTGATATGACAAACGATGATATCCTGAGATTAGATAGCGATAGGGAAAATCAAGAAATTAACTCAGAAAACTACCCTTTAAGCGCTTTAAAGGTTTACCAATACGTTTCTAGCATCAAAGGTGGGGGCAACCTCGCTATTGGTGGCTTTGTGAAAGGTGATAGTACTTTCTCATCGCTTAATTATAAATATGCAGTGTTACTTTTTTCCGATAAGTTTGATGTAATCACAAGAGATGATGGAACACAAATTTACAAACGCTATGGTTTTGGTCTTAAAGTCACGCTTAAGGTAACCGATGTGAAAGCAAATCTGGATATAAGTTTTGGTAGTATGGCTGCTTCTACCAAAATGGGTTTAGCTAAAATACAGTATCGAATTGAGAGTTATGGAGTGCCTGAAAATATAATTAAAAACTATGTGGATTTGGCTGGAGATTTCAATTTTGAGAGTTATCAAAAAATAATTACCTGTGCTAAAGTTATTAAAGATTTAATTGGAGATAATACTGATACAGTGAAGTTATTCCCTATTGAAGTACTTACTCCTGTTGCGGTCTCACCTGATGAGGAAGACTCACGTTCATTTTATTTCGGTGCCGATTCAGTATCGGGTGGCTTAAACTTGCGAGATGCTGTTCTAAGAGCTCGAAATAGTGCTTCTCACTTAGAGGATGAGAATATTATTTCATTCATGTATCAATACTTTGGAATAGATGATGCATTTTCAACACCTAATGAAACCCAGAAAAAAAGAGCAAAAGAATGGATAGAAGGCACTTATAACAAAATACAAAGCACTGGATTTAAAGATCAATGGGTATCCGTAGAACCTAATGTGGATGATGATGGATATTTTGTTTCGTTACGTCATCTTGGAGACGAATACAAACCGCACGAATTGCCTGAAGATTGGAGCACGCATGCTAAAGCAGATTACTTTGATAGCGTTTCAGTAAGTTTTCAAAACTCTTCAGAACTCCAAGTTTCGGCAATCGCTGATGTGTCAAGTGATTACAATTCTAAAACTATCATTTTCGATGCACTGATTTATTGGAATATTTATGATCGTCAGCCCAAGGGGAAAATTTTGGAAACAAGGTATGGAGTTGGAGTACGAATAAAAATGAAAGTTACTGAGATGGAATTCGGTACTGATATAAACTTTTCTTCAGTGGGCGCATCTGCAAAACTTGGATTAGCAAATGTAGGATACGAAATACGAGGAATTGGAATTAATGACAAAAAGATTATTAAGGATTTACCCAACCCACAAGATCTTGATGAATCTACCATAAAAAATATCATAGATTCTTTTAAGAAGTTATTAAATACCGTAGGAAATAGTGATTTAGCGGATTTTAACCCACAACCAATTGCTATAAAAGTAAGCGATAAAACTGATGTGGATACCGCATTAATTCATCAGTCAGTAACTTTTGCTTATCAAAAACTGAGAAAGAGAAAAAAACTTAAAAACATCTTGGCTGGAGCACGAGAAAACAATCTTATTATTGAAAAAATTAAAGAAATTTATGCTGACTTTGGTATAACCGAAGAAGATGACAAACCTTCCTTTTCTCAAAGACGAGATGCAGTTGAATGGCTTCGCATAAAAGAAGACTAATTGATGTTAAGCTATTTATTAAATTCTATATTTTAGAACGAGTGAATTCCCACGTGGCTTTTTTAACAGTTTATCGTTATCACATAACGATATTTCGAACGCAAAAATTAAAATAAACCAACGTACAACAGTGTGTATAGTGCATAGCACCCTTAGGGATGCTACGGCACCATACACGGGGCGTTAGTGGTAATATGAAGTACTTAATGGAAATTGAATATTTTAAAAAATTATCTAAACGACAATCATTATACAACAAGTATGACTGTCCAATGAAAAAGTACATCCCTAGCGGTTGTACCCTTACTCAAATTGAAGCCCTACAAGAACGGTGTAGGATACGTTTACCAAAAGCTTACAAAGAATATCTCTTTCTAATTGGAGAAAATCATCGTTTGTACGATAGTGGAATAGGATTTTGTTATGATGAGATTGAAGACATACAAGAGGAAGCTTTATCCTTAGTAAAGGAAGAAGGGTATGTAATTAAAGATGACTTCTGGGTTATTGATATTTTGTATAATGATCACTTCCATTTTTTCTATTTAAAAGATGGGGATAACCCTTCCATTTATCATTGGATAGGAAGTGATGAAAAATATTTTGATGGTTACGAAAATGGCCTAAGATTTGTCGATAAATACTTCAACGTTTACATAGAAAAAATGATCCCTAGTAAATTGGAGAAATTCATTGAATCATTAATTAATTTGATGTAATCAAATCAAGGTCTGGCACTAAACTACCTACAACAAAGAATAAACGCCATTAAAATAGGCGTTTATTCAAACCGTTAACTGCAATTAAAAAATGGACATAGAAACCTGTATTAAGTATTTAGATTACGTATCGCAAGAATGTCATAGACATTTAAAAGATGGGCGAGTAACTGATGATGAACTAATAAATCTGATAATCGAGCTACAACGTTTTAAAGAAAAATGCACGGATAGTCAATTACCTTTTGAGCTTAAGTCTAAAATATCAGATATTGAGATGAATTATACAATTAAAGGAGTAGAGAGAGGAACTTGGTATTTAATTGCGGCATTTTCGACACTCGGCTCTTGGGCAATATTAATTCATCTTAGACAGCAGTCGAAACGTAAACGAACATTTAAAGAAATTCAGTTCGACACATCGAGATTATCCTCATTTATTAGAATAAACCACGTATAATGAAAAGGCAGCAGCTAACACGTCCTACACCCAATGCTGTGTTCTTTCTTCGTAAGAATCACTTTTGGGTTACAAATCTATTTCTATCTTCGAGAAAACAATATTGGGTTTAAACATACGAGCCCCAAGCGTTATATGCAATGAAGAATACGGTAGAAAAATTGAATGAAATAAGAACATTTTGCTAATTGAAGGATATAACACAGTGCATAGTACCCTTCGGAATAGCTACGATACCATACACTAAACGTTAGCATTAATTGATGAAATGAGTAGAATTACCTTTATCCTAATCAGTATATTGATAACGAGTTGCGTTAATCAAGAGAATTTAAGTTCAGTAAATGAACTCAATCAAATTGTGGAACAAGTAGCGAATAAGCACAATTGTAAATTGACATATGAAATATTTATTTCTGATGAAAAAACAAACCCGTTAAACTTGACTCTCCATAATTCCGTGGATTACACTGCAACTGTTGGAAGTATTATTGAGGATTGTTATTTGGAACTTTCAAAAAAGAATATCTATTATGATCGTTACATTTTAAAAAATAACCAAGGAGTATTAGGAATCGATATTTCTCGTAAGGACTTAGAGAAGGTGCTAAAATGTAAACCAACTGCTGAAAGAGTAATTGAATCACTGGCTGACAAGACTTTTTTATCAGTAGCTACTGAACTGGATTCAGTCCATTTTAAACCGGAACAAATTGAGCTAATGCAAAAATATTGTGAAGAAAAATTTAGCGGAAAAGTTGAACACATTGGATTTGAAGCTGCCACAGAAAATGGTCAATTGTATTGTGCTTATGTTGCTTTCATTGATACAACCTTTGTCGGCGTAACAATTAACCTTTCAAAGGACAATTGTAAAATATTCGGAATTAGTTTCTAATGTGAACACTACCTAGAATACATACTTCGACAGGCTCAGTACAGGTACTTCGACAGGCTCAGTACAGGTACTTCGACAGGCTCAGCACGAGTGCTCCGTCCATGTTTCGCTAAACTAGCTTACTCGAAAATACTTGTGCAGAGCTCGCCGAAGTAATTATCTTTAATTCCAAAACTTAATCAGGGATAAAAAGTACACTTCATTTTAGTCTGAACCGCTACCAAACATAGGGACAATTACAACCATGTAATGATTAATACTTAGTAACCATTTAGTGATTAAGAATTATAATAAAAAAGAAATTTTTAATGCAGCAATTAATAATTACTAGACTTCTCTTTCTCCTCATAGTTTCTTCGCCCTACTTCGTTATCGCTCAATCAGGTAACCTGATTCCAAACTCAAGTTTTGAATCTTACAATGCATTGCCAGATGACCTTGCACAAGCACCCAAATGCATAAGCTCTTGGAAGATTCCAAATTTGGCAGGTAGTGGTGAATATTATCATTCCAGTTGTGTCACGAAGAAAGCTGGCACTCACAAAAATCACTTTGGGAGTCAGACACCTCGTACAGGAAACGCCTATATGGGATTATGCGTTACGAAGAAATTTAGAGAATACTTGCAGGTTGAATTAAACGATTCACTTATTAAGGATAAGCAATACAAAATAGTAATCTTTATTAGCTGTGCTGATAAAACTGGATTGGGTACTATAGATGAATTCAATGTGTTGTTCTCTGAAAAATCATTTTTTATCCCGAAAAACGAAAATTTATTAGAACCTCCTAAAGTAAAGTTCATTGGCGAATTCAAAAACAAAAAGGAATGGATTGAGCTCTCTACAATCTACACTGCGGAAGGTTCAGAGCGATTTATGACTTTTGGATCGTTTCCTTATATTGAAAATGGAGTAACACACGGGAAAATAAAAGGGATCGCAAAATACGCTCATTATTATATTGATGATGCTTCCATTACATTAATTAATAATGATGGACCATTAACTCAGGATGGTTTCATTGAAGAGGTCTCAGTCCCAGTTACATCATTGGATTATGTCCTAGGTGAAATTTACGTATTCGATAACTTATTGTTTGAATCGGGAGAATCTGAATTACTACCAAATGATTATCCTGAATTAGAAAATCTACTTCAATTTTTAGAACTAAACTCAGAGCTTAAATTATTAATTACTGGACATACAGATAATGTGGGAACAGCAGAACTCAATAAAAAACTTTCATACGATAGAGCGAATGCTTTAAAACTTTATTTAATTGAAAAAGGAATAGATAAAAACTCGATATTAATTGAAGGAAAAGGAGATACAATACCTCTGTCTCATAATGATTCTGAGGAAGGTAGAAAAATAAATAGAAGAGTAGAAATTTCAATAATGCTATAACGATTTGCCAACAACAGCTAAAATCTATACCTAGATTAAAATTAGAATAAATTGAGAGTACTTAATATCCATAAACGAACATTAAATCAACCTAAAAGCAAAGTCACGGAATTACTAAAAACCTTATCAACTGAAAACGACAGAATTTGGCCAAATGAGAAATGGCCGGAAATGAAATTCAAAAACGGAATTCAGGTTGGAGCGAAAGGTGGACATGGGCCAATAAGATACTCAGTAGAAAAATATAATCCGGATGAAATAATTCAATTTAGGTTTTCAAAACCCAATGGATTTAATGGAATTCATAAGTTTGAGATAATAGAATTGGACAAAGAGAAGACGGAGATAAAGCACACAATTGAGATGTATACAACTGGAAAGGGAACATTAATCTGGACTTTTGCAATAAGTTCACTACACAATGCTTTAATTGAAGACGGATTTGACAAACTTGAAAACAATTTCTCGGAGAACCGAAAATCAACTGAATGGAGTCTGTGGGTCAAGTTTCTTAGAAAGCGGATTGCGAAAAAGGCGTAAATAAAATTGGAAAGAATATAGATACAATGATTAATTATTTAAGTTCTTTCTTATAAGCTCATTGGCGATATCACCAAAGTATTCTTCCATTATTTTTTTCCAAATAACCATTCCATTTTCTGAATTAGAAAAAATAATTATTCCACGTTTTGATTTTGAAAGTCCACATGAACATTCTCATCATTGAGATCTTTAACTTCTTCAGGCTCGCATTTTCAAATAGAAAATCCCCCCGTGATGCCTAGGATATTTATCGGAAGTGCAGCGGTTTTTGGTGTAGCGGCTGCGTTGATCTTTGTATCCCACTTTACGTTGATTACCAATCCGAACAGTTTCTACCTAGGTGATTCAAACGATGGTTTCAAGAATTATTACACGCTCATCTATCACATCAAGCACGACTCTACCTACAGCCATTTTGAAGGGATGAACTATCCCTATGGTGAACACATCGTATTTACAGACAACCAGCCCTTGCTTTCAAATACAATAAAATTCATATCACGTAATCTCGTCGACATTTCAGATTATACTGTTGGGATCATGAATATTCTCATGCTCCTTTCAATTGTTATAACCTGCCTGATTGTCTATCTCATCTTCCGTCGATATGAGATTCCAGATTTATGGGCCATTCCCTTCGCTGTGGGAATTGGCTTTATGGCGCCCCAGATACACAGAATGGGCGGACATTATGCCCTGGCTTACGGATTCATCATCCCCCTGTGCATGTTGCTCTGGTTGCGATTCTATCACAATTCCAGCCTCAGAAATAGCATGTTACTCGGGGCCCTTGTCCTTTTGTCCTCTTTGCTACATATGTACTATTTCGCTATAAACGCCTTTTTCCTGACCTTTTACTTTGGGCTCACCCTGTTGAAAAATGTGAGCCTAAAGCAGATGATGTTTGTGGGGAAGAACTTATTTATCCAGGTGTTTCTTCCCTTTTTCCTGATTAGATTCTGGTTCTTCTTAACTGACTCCGTGGAGGATAGGCCGACCAGCCCATATGGATTTCTTGACTATCGTGCTTATTGGCAAGGTATCTTCCTGCCAATCGCGTATCCGATAGGAAATTTCATCCATTCCATCAAACCCATCAGACAAATTGAATGGGAAGGAATTGCATACACAGGATTGATACCCGGGTTTTTCTTTGCGCGCTATCTACTGCTAGCAGGAGTCAAATTTGCAAAATCAAAAGGCAAGCAAATTATTGGCATCACGAATAACGCAGATCTCAATATGCTATTCCTCACCTCTATTCTCGTGCTCTTATTTTCGTTTGGATTTCCATTTATATTCAAACTCCAATTTCTAGTGGAATATTTAGGGCCGTTGAAACAATTCCGAAGTATAGCACGATTCTCCTGGGTGTTCTATTTCGGAAT
>NVXP01000076.1 GCA_002733985.1 Fluviicola sp.
TTCGCCATTTCAACTTATTGGCTACTTGAATACTTACCGTTTCAGGAAGGTAAATCCACGAACCATTCTGATCTAAAAAACTCAATTCTACCGAACTGATTTTTCTTTTTGACCCTAAATCGATGATGAATTCCACATAAGAAGTATCAAAACCAAGCCATTGACTTCCCTTCCATGGCAAACTCCCTTTGATTCCATCCACTAAATTCAAACTTCCATTGTTATTGAATTTCGGATGTGGTTTCGTGATCATTTCTATCTCTGCTCCAAGAGAAGGGTGAAGAACAAATTCAGTCTCCAAGGATTTTCTACCTGATGCATCTAAAACAGAAGTACGGATATTCTTAGGCTCAGCTCCCCATTCTATGTGTTCCAAAAAGAGCGTATCTGTCACTCCCATTGCTAAACCTTCATTCAGAGTGCTACCACCAACTTCCTTCGTTGAAACAGTAAAATGATAATTGTCCTCTACTCCTTTGAAATGAACATTGATCCCATTTTTCTTTCGTGAAATTTCAAGTTGTGGCTGATGAATTGATCGTGCATAGTTCACATTATACCGATCCAAGTAATCCTCTTGGTACACTAAGAAATCACTCAAAAAAGAAGTGAAACTTGGCTTTTCTTTACACCAAACAGCCTGCGCCAAGGCCAAAGCACGAGGATAAGTCATGTACTCCAAGTGTTCCATTGACGCGATGTACTCTGTCCATAAGTTGGCTTGTCCTCCTAAAATATATTTCTCATCTGCTTTTGAAAGTCCTTTTGGTAGTGGATTAAATCGATACACTTTTTCCAAAGGAAGGAAACCACCTATCGCCACTGGCTCTGATGGATGACCACTTTGGTAATAATCAAAATAACAGTAAGTCGTTGGCGTCATCACCACTTCATGTTTTTGCTTTGCCGCTTCAATTCCACCCTTCACGCCACGCCATGACATCACAGCAGCATTTGGAGATAAACCACCTTCCAAAATTTCATCCCAACCGATTAATTTCTTCCCTTTTGATGTTAGAAACTCATCCATCTGTCCAATGAAATAGCTCTGTAATTCATGCGCATCATGCAATCCATTTTCAGACATCACCTTTTTGCAATTCGGACATTTATTCCAGCGCGTTTTTGGTGCTTCATCTCCRCCAATGTGAAAATACTCAGAAGGGAAAAGTTCCACTACTTCRGCTACGACATCYTTCATGAAGTCGATTGTTTCCTGTTTCGAACAGTAGATATCATCAAAAATCCCCCAAGTCCCTGGAACGCCATTTTGCTCTCCTGTACATGATAACTCAGGATATGCCGCCAATGCAGCTCTACTGTGTCCAGGTAATTCTATTTCTGGGACAACCGTAATGTATCGTTCTTTGGCGTATTGAACAATTTCGCGAACTTGATCTTGCGTATAAAACCCACCGTAGGTGTTTGTATCAAAAATTCGTGGTTGATCTGAATAAWGTCCAAGCATGGAACTGTCACGGAATGCTCCAATCTCAGTTAGTTTTGGATATTTCTTAATCTCAATTCTCCACCCCTGATCATCTGTTAAGTGCCAATGAAATGTATTGAACTTGTACAAAGTCATTAAATCTAGGAAACGTTTCACCTCATCCACYGTGTAAAAATGACGGCTAACATCTAAGTGAAGTCCTCTCCATTGAAAKGCAGGATAATCGGAAACTTCACAAGCTTGAAAATACCATCCCTCGCTGTCCTTTCTTACAAGTTGAAGCAAGGAATTGATCGCATAAAACTGCCCTGTTTCGCTTGAATGGAAAATGGTTTTTTCCTTTTCAGTTAGTTTAATCCAATATTGATGCGCTTCTGCTTTGAGTGAAATACCAAATTCAATTAGTGGATCATCAGCGCTGTGTTTGAGTTGGATTCCAGTCTGTATCAATAGATTTTCTCTGAAATAGTTCCAAGTCGAAAGTGTCAATTGCGTGGAGTCCAGCCGTATTTCATCAGCTATTCGAAATTTCGCATCGATCTGTGAATAGTCTTGTGGAGTTGGAATAATTGGGCATTGCGAAAAAGCCAATTCAACAAAGAAAGAAGTCAGAAGAAAGATCACCATTTTTTTCATGTTTCTAAATTACTGATTTATGAAACGGCTACATGAGTTAAATAAAAAAACGGTGATTTATTGGCACAAAAAAAACCGAAGCCTGAATTCAGACTTCGGTTTTCCTTTAAAGGTGACTTTCTATTTTGTAATTAAGAATTTAAGACTTCCTTTCTCCCCATTTTGAGAAGCATATAAGTAGTAGATTCCTGTTTGAACACTTAATAGTTGAACTTCTTGTTCTGCTGATTCTGTTACACCTGCCGAAACAAGTCTTCCTCGATCATCATAGATTTCATATTCAGTTCCTACAGTTAATCCGGTAATCATAAATATACCTTCGTTTGGATTCGGAAATAAACTAACTCCTTCCAATCCAACTTCCTGTATCCCGTTTGTACAATCTTCTACAATCGCAATAACACTTGTTGATCCACTACATCCGTTACCATCTGTAAATGAATACGTGATTGTATGGGAACCAACTCCTGCCGCTAATGGATCGAAAACTGAACCAGTAACACCTGTTCCACTGAAAGTTCCAGCTCCAGGAGTTCCAACTAAAGTAATTGACGCCGATGATGTACAAAGCGTATCAATTGTTGTTGGTTCAATGCTCACTGTTGGATTTGGGTTAACAGTTAAGTTTGTGATGATCGTACTATCACATCCTGCTGCGTTCAGTGTCAAGTCTGTGTACGTTCCTGCTGCGGTGTATGTACTTGTTAGAACCGTATAACTTGATCCTTCACAAATCTCAACATCCTGTGTTGAACTTGTTGCAGCGTTCACTGAAATCGTTACTTGATCCGTGTTTGTACATCCGCTTGTTGTTCCAGTCACAGTATACGTAGTTGTAGACGTTGGAGAAACTGTTGCAGATGCATTTGTTCCTGCTCCGTTATCCCAAGAGTAAGTTGTTGCTCCTGTCGCTACCATTGTTGCAGATTGTCCTTCACAAATTGTCCCTGTTCCAGTTGCCACTACCGAAGGTAATGGAGTTACTGTTACCGTTACTTGATCCGTTGCTGCACAACCGTTTGTTGTTCCAGTCACAGTATACGTAGTTGTTGTCGTTGGAGAAACTGTTGCAGATGCATTTGTTCCTGCTCCGTTATCCCACGAGTAACTAGTTGCTCCAGTTGCTGAAAGAACTGTTGATTGKCCTGCACAAATTGTTGCTGTTCCTGATGCTGAAATTGGCGGAGGTGTTGGATCACTCAATGATTGAGTAACCGAGTTAGATGCACATCCAGCAGTACTAGTAAATGAAACGGTGTATGACCCAGCCGTTAATCCAGTAACTGTATATGGTAATGTAACAGCATTTGCATTTCCAGAAGCTGTTCCTGTCCATGTTACGTTTCCTGAACCTGTCCCAGTAATTTGGATTGATCCAGTTGTCGTAGCACAAACATTCGGGTTACTTACCGTTCCTAGTGCAATAACTGACGTTGCATTAACGGTAATCGTTACTTGATCTGTGTTTGCACATCCGTTCGTGGTTCCTGTTACTGTATAAGAAGTAGTCGTTGTTGGAGAAACCGTTGCAGATGCATTTGTTCCTGCTCCATTGTTCCAAGAATAACTAGTTGCTCCTGTCGCTACCATTGTTGCAGATTGACCAGAACAAATTGTTGCTGTTCCAGTTGCCACTACCGAAGGTAATGGAGTCACTGTTACTGTTACTTGATCTGTTGCTGCACAACCGTTAGTTGTTCCAGTCACAGTATACGTAGTTGTTGTCGTTGGAGAAACTGTTGCAGATGCATTTGTTCCGGCTCCGTTATCCCACGAGTAACTAGTTGCTCCAGTTGCTGCAAGAACCGTTGATTGTCCTGCACAAATTGTTGCTGTTCCTGATGCTGAAATTGGCGGAGGTGTTGGATCACTCAATGATTGAGTAASCGAGTTMGATGCACATCCRACAGTACTAGTAAATGAAACGGTATATGATCCAGCCGTTAATCCAGTAACTGTATATGGTAATGTAACAGCATTTGCATTTCCAGAAGCTGTCCCTGTCCATGTTACGTTTCCTGAACCTGTTCCTGTAATTTGAATTGATCCTGTTGTCGTAGCACAAACGTTCGGGTTACTCACCGTTCCTAGTGCAATAACTGGTGTTGGATCGACTGTAATAGTTACTTGTGTAGTATTTGTACATCCGTTCGTAGTTCCTGTTACTGTATACGTAGTTGTTGACGTTGGAGAAACCGTTGCAGATGCATTTGTTCCAGCTCCGTTGTCCCAAGAATAACTAGTTGCTCCTGTCGCAACCATTGTTGTAGATAGACCTGCACAAATTGTTGCTGTTCCAGTTGCCACTACCGAAGGTAATGGAGTCACTGTTACTGTAACTTGATCCGAATTTGTACATCCGCTTGTCGTTCCAGTTACTGTATACGTAGTTGTAGACGTTGGAGAAACTGTTGCTGTTGCATTTGTTCCTGCTCCATTGTCCCAAGAGTAACTAGTTGCTCCTGACCCAGTAATTGTAGTCGATTGACCTGCACAAATTGTTGCTGTTCCAGTTGCCGCTACCGAAGGTAATGGAGTCACTGTTACAGTTACTTGATCTGTATTTGTACATCCGTTTGCCGTTCCAGTTACTGTATATGTCGTTGTCGACGTTGGAGAAACTGTTGCCGAAGCATTTGTTCCTGCCCCATTATTCCAAGAATAAGTTGTCGCTCCTGACCCCGTAATTGTAGTCGATTGACCTGCACAAATCGTAGCAGTTCCTGATGCACTAACAGATGGAATTGCATTTACTGTAATGTAGTTCGTGATTGTATTACCATCAGAACCATTAGCATTTGTAGCTGTAAGTATTACAGTATACGTTCCAGCAGTAGTATAAACATACGCTGGGTTTTGAGTAGTTGCAGTTCCAGCATCACCAAAGTTCCAACTCCAAGAAGTAGGTGTATTTGTTGATAGATCCGTAAATGAAACTGATTCTCCTGCACAAATTGTTGTTGACGTTGCACTAAAATTTGCTACTGGAGGAGTTCCAAGTACAGCGTTATAAATTCCAACTCCAAATCCAGAGAATCCWGTACTGAATGATGATGTAAATGTCACATCACCTCCGAATGCTCCTAATGTCGAAGTAGCACTACTAACGGTATAAGATCCAGCTGTAGCTGGYGTCACATCACTAATTTGATTTGCACCATCAACTTTCACAATTTCAGCATTGTTTCTGCTGTTTCCTGTTGCTGTTTCCCAAGCGGTCACCTCTGCATCTTCATAATACAAAGTCACATCGTAGCTTCCAGATGGGTTTGTATTTTGAGGAACAATTGTAAACGTTTTTGAATGCAGGTAATCTGCTGTATTCGCAGTATTAAATTGAACCGATGTTGGCGTAGTTCCAGGACGATCAACTTCAACCGTAACACAACCATAATCAAATGAAGATGAATTGTCGATAGTTAACATTACATCACCTGAAGTAGGATCATAAAAGTGGACTGTTTCATTTGGACCAAGATCAGCAGTCGTTCCAGTTCCTGTATTAATTGCCGTTTGAATTCCAATTGTACCRAYTCCTGTAATTACCACATCATCAATTGTACAACCATAAAGCCATCCTGTTGCATCACTGTATTTCACTTTGAAAATAACATTTGCATTTCCAACGTACGGAGTGATATCAAAGTTCTGAGCTGTCCAATCAAGATCGATCGTTGAAGCTACAAGTGGACCAACTAAGACATCAGCTGCACCATTGATCGATACATAAACGTCCGCATTTTCATTATCTCCCTGATACGTATTGTCTTCAAAGTATGTACTGAATGTTAACGAACCACCTGTGTAATTGGTTAAGTTGACTGTTGGAAATACGAAATCAACATCATTTTGATCACAGTTACATGCATCATCATTGATCCAAGCAAAACTTGTCGTATTTGTTGTTGGAATTGCATATGCGCCAGATGTCGCAGCTGCGTTATTCCCTATTTGCCAAGCTGTAGCAGCTGGAGTCCCATTATTCGATGTAGAAAATCCTCCAAAACCAGATTCAAAGTTCTCAGACAATACGATTGAAGTACTTACTGAACCAGTAGGAGTCAAATCATCGTCGTTGATGGTAATCGTAACACTTTGATTAATTGATCCTGCGGCAGCGTTTCCACCATTTGCGTTCAAGGTATATGTCAACACAACTGTTTCATTACCTTCTACTAGCGCATCATTGTATACTCTAATCGTAATATCTGAAGAAAGGTTAGCACTATTTAGTGTAGTCGTTCCATTAATGAGGTCGAAATCCACACCGATTGTTGCAGTTCCTCCTGTTACAGAAACAACAATGTCTCCATCTTGAGAAGGAGCTGAGCCCATAGAAATAGGAATGATAACATCTATATACGGCAAACATGCACTAGAAGGGTTTATCGTTGTACCGTTTCCTTCATCTACTGAATAGGTATTTGCAGCAAAGCTAACTTGTGGAGAACATGTAGGAATGTCGAAAGAAGATACACGTGTTGACCATTGTGCAGAAGTATTGAAACATCCAGTGTGCCAGAATGTTTCCCCATCTGACGGATCACAATTAAGTTGGAAATAATCTCCCCAACGATTCGATTGATTTGATGCTGTCCCAGCGATAAGAACCGTTTCCGGTTCAGTCATTGTACCAAGAGGATCACATTCTTTTCGTCCTGTATATCTCAAAGATGGAAATACCGTTCCACTAGCAGCGCTATATGCAATTCCTATGTTTCCACTAGCAGAAATACTGATAGATGGCATCCATCTGTTCGTTGCATCTGGAGAATACGTTCCTTGTTGATAGATTGTCCAAGTACCAGCTGTTCCACCAGTTCGACGAAGTTCATACCAACGAACACCACCACGATCGGTGTTATTCACATCTGTTACGTGACAGCAAACAATAGACTCGTGTGTACCAAAATTACGGTAGTGGATTCTATTCATTAAAAGCTCACGAAGTGGATCAAGTAATGTTCCTGTTCCTGGTTGAGGGAAACATTGAAAAGAAGTATATCCACATAATTCAGAATCGTGAGGAGCAGTTCCTAAAACTTGGACTTGAGAAAGCGTACTATTTGCTGGAGTAACCCAATCAACGTCTAATTCCCACATTTCCAATGCATCCGAAGCTGATCCGTTCCAAGCATCATCGCGCATTCGCATTAATAAGGCCGGTTGCCCTGCTGGAGGAGTAGCTGTACCGTTCATACTAACAGGCGTTGAAGCTTGGAAGCCGATGGTACCAAAGTTACTTTGAGAAAACATTTGAGCCGTAGTAGCTGCTCCTGTTAACATCACAGTTCTATTAAATGCGAAGATATCTGGTGTACCGACATTCGCTGTCATTACATATTCGTTTTCCCAAATTGAGTATTTTGGGTAATCGGGGAATCCACCTGGAGAGTTAAATGAATACGTATAATATGTACCACCTGGATCAGGCGTTGTTGAAATGGCAATGTGTAAGTTGTTGCCTGTTTGTGAGAATTCACTCAAAAACCAGCGATTAGCTCTTTCGTCGTACATAACAATTGGATCTCCTGCACCACCTGGTAGCGACATGAAGTTGTCAAAATAGACCTGAGAACCGATAGGTGTTCCCGTTTTAGAGTAAACTTGAATGTAAGATCCTGATCCTCCGTTTATCATTTGAACAACGTGATTCGGTCCAACATCAACACTTGGATCAGCTGGGTTTACACCAGTGTATGCCATTCCATTCCATCCAACACCGAGTATTTTAGTTGGTGGTGCGGGTGGAGCGTAGTCCTGCTGCCAGACAGGATCGTCTCCATTCGGAAGCGCGTTTGGATTTGTAAATTGATTCCCCCCCCAATCATTTTTTGGGTGGTACCCGATTTTCTCAGTTTTGGTAATTTCATTAACAGTTCCTGGTGCCTCAACGAATTGATCAAGGCGACCTGTTACTCCATGAAATGTGACTGGTACGGGTGTAGAATGAGATGCGTCGGCTTTCTGTTGCGCGTAGGAAAATATCCCAACGGACAGAAGAGCGAGCGTTAAGCTCAGCTTTTTCATAATTTGTAGTTTTAACAGTTCTTAGACCTCCAAGGTATCAAATTTGTGCGATTCATTGGAATCTCAAACTAAAAAAAACATCAATCAAGACCCAAACAACTGTTAATATCTTAACGGCTACACCTGTTTTTTGATTTATTTAGAACTTAACACTGGTCATTCAGTAAATAGAAAACACTGTAAAACAAGGCATTACAAAGCATCCATTGAATAATACAATGAGGCAGGTAAAAACGATAAAACTGCATATGAAATTGTGAAGAACTTTTTTCAACTATTCGACTAATCCGTTCATTTAACCGATTAATTCCACTTTTTCAATCACTATTGGACGACCAATTTGGCAAATTGACTGCATAATTCGCGAAGCATGAAATGTTATCAAAAGTTGAATTCCATCAACTTTATATTGATCTTCTAAATCAATCGGAAGAAGCATTACTTTTTTACCGTTCTCTTGAATTTCTAAAAGCACTTCACAACCGTCCTCAAGAAATTTTGTAGTGACTATTGCAAGGGTACCTTCGTTCTGAGAGCTGTTTTCCTTGTTAGAATCAACTTTTGATTGATCTTCACATGAAGACGTAACGAACAATATCACACCGAAGCAACAAAGAAAAATTCTAAGTACTGATTTCATTACATATTTCTTCGGTACTGACCACCCACTTCGAAGAGTGCATCGGTAATTTGTCCAAGTGAAGCATGTTTACACGTTTCCATCAATTGTTCGAACATGTTCTTGTTGTGAATTGCTGCTTCTTGAACTAAACCTATTCCTTGTTGTGCTTGGTCTACGTTTCCCTCCTGCAACGACTTCAACATTTCAATTTGATATTGCTTCTCTTCTTCTGTTGCACGAATGACTTCCTTCGGAAGAACCGTTGGAGAACCTGTCGAGCTTAAAAAAGTATTCACACCGATAATTGGGAATTCCCCTGTATGTTTCAATGTTTCATAGTACAATGACTCCTCTTGAATCTTCGAACGTTGATACATTGTTTCCATTGCTCCAAGAACTCCACCACGTTCAGTAATTCTATCGAATTCTGCCAAGACAGCTTTCTCTACCAAATCGGTTAGTTCTTCAATGATAAATGCTCCCTGTAAAGGATTCTCATTCTTAGCAAGTCCTAACTCACGGTTGATGATTAATTGAATGGCCATCGCCCGACGAACAGATTCCTCCGTTGGCGTTGTAATCGCTTCATCATACGCATTCGTGTGAAGTGAATTACAGTTATCGTAAATCGCGTACAAGGCTTGAAGTGTTGTTCGAATATCGTTGAAGTCAATTTCTTGTGCGTGCAATGATCGACCTGAAGTCTGGATGTGGTATTTCAACATCTGCGCTCGGCTATTTGCGCCGTATTTCTTCGACATTGCTTTCGCCCAAATTTTACGAGCAACTCTACCGATAACCGCGTATTCTGGATCGATTCCATTTGAGAAGAAGAACGACAAGTTTGGTCCAAAGTCATTGATGTCCATTCCACG
This sequence comes from Fluviicola sp., assembly GCA_002733985.1. GTDB lineage: Bacteria > Bacteroidota > Bacteroidia > Flavobacteriales_D > Crocinitomicaceae > UBA4466. The sequence continues at coordinate 9,614 of NVXP01000076.1, forward strand.
GCTCAAGTAGTATTCAACATATGTGAATCCATTTGCGAGAGTGAATGCCAATTGCGTGAGTGGATTCGCTCCTGCTTCAGCAATGTGATAACCTGAAATTGAAACAGAATAGAAATTTCGAACTCCGTTATTAATGAAGTATTCTTGAACATCACCCATTAACCTCAAGGCAAATTCTGTCGAGAAAATACACGTATTCTGTGCTTGATCTTCCTTCAAAATATCTGCTTGAACAGTTCCACGAACTTGCGTTAATGTCTTTGCTTTAATTGTATCGTATACATCAATTGGTAAAACTTGATCACCCGTTACTCCGAGCAACATCAATCCCAAGCCATTATTCCCTTCAGGTAAATCCTCTTGGTAGCGTGGACGTTCAGTTCCTTTTGCTTTATAGATTGCAACAATCTTCTCTTCAACTTCTTTCTCTAATTGGTTTTCAGTAATGTATTTCTCACAATCCTGGTCGATCGCAGCATTCATGAAAAACCCTAACAACATCGGTGCAGGACCATTAATTGTCAGCGAGACAGAAGTCTTTGGATCAGTTAAGTCGAAACCAGAATATAATTTCTTCGCATCATCTAAACAGCAGATTGAAACTCCGGCGTTTCCAATTTTACCGTAAATATCTGGACGTGACTTTGGATCATTACCGTACAAGGTAACAGAATCAAATGCCGTTGAAAGTCGTTTGGCAGGCATTCCTAAACTCACATAGTGAAAACGTTTGTTCGTACGTTCTGGTCCTCCTTCCCCAGCAAACATTCGTGTTGGATCTTCTCCTTCACGCTTGAACGGGAATAATCCTGCGGTATACGGGAATTCACCTGGTACATTTTCTTGCAAAGACCATTTCAAAATATCACCCCAACCAGAATACTTCGGCATTGCGATTTTCGGAATTTGAGAATGAGACAGTGATTCAGTATGTGTTTGAATCGACAATTCTCGGCCTCGTACTTTGAATTTGAAAACTGGTTCTGTGTATAATTTCTTCTTCGATTCCCACTCGTCGATCAACAACATGTTCTTAGGATCGAAATTCAACTTCTCTAATTCATATGCTTCTTGAAGACCTTTAATCAAACGATCTTTGTCCTCAATAGAAGAAGCCTTAAGTGTTTCAATAGAAGAATTCAATCCAAATAATTTATCAGCTACGACAACTTGTTCAGCAACCCATTTATCGTAGTGGCGGCTACTCTCAGATATTTCAGAAAGGTAGCGCGTACGATCTGGAGGAATAACGAAAATCTTCTCAGACATTTCATCCGTTATTTCAAATGTCGAATGGAGATCCACTCCCGTTTTTTCGACTAGCTTATCCATGATTACCTTATATAAGGTATTCATCCCAGGATCATTGAACTGCGAAGCGATTGTACCATAGACTGGCATCGTATCCGTTTTTTGATCCCACAAGTTGTGATTTCTTTGGTATTGTTTTCTTACGTCACGAACAGCATCTAGTGCTCCACGCTTATCGAATTTATTCAATGCAATTACATCGGCAAAATCCAGCATGTCAATCTTTTCCAATTGTGTTGCCGCACCGTATTCTGGCGTCATCACATATAGTGACATATCAGAATGATCCATTATCTCCGTATCCGATTGACCAATTCCAGATGTTTCAAGAATGATTAAATCGAATTCTGCCGCTTTCAAAACGGTGAGCGCTTCAGCAACATGCTTCGACAAGGCCAAATTTGACTGTCGTGTAGCCAATGAACGCATATACACACGCTCATTCTTTATTGAATTCATTCGAATTCTATCACCAAGCAGTGCCCCACCAGTTTTACGCTTAGATGGATCAACCGAAACAACCGCAATTGTTCTGTCCTTGAAATCAATTAAGAATCGTCGTACGAGCTCATCCACAAGAGATGATTTCCCAGAACCACCAGTTCCTGTAATTCCAAGAACTGGAACAGAAACTGTTTCTGCCATTTTATTTACTTGCAACAAAACATCCTTTGCTTCCTCGGCAAAATTTTCAGCCGCAGAAATGATTCGTGCAATTTTAGCATCGTTCTTTTCCTTCAAGTGATCAGCCTCATCTGTCAAGTTTTGACCTACAGGAAAATCGCAACGTCCGACCAAATCATTGATCATTCCTTGCAAACCAAGCTCACGCCCATCGTCCGGATGATAAATTCGCTCGATTCCATACTCCTCAAGGTCAGCAATTTCCGAAGGAAGAATYGTTCCTCCWCCTCCACCRAAAATCTTRANNTGTTCTCNNCGCCYTTTTCCTKCARYAGATCATACATGTAYTTGAAATACTCGTTGTGTCCTCCTTGGTATGATGTTATTGCAATTGCTTGAACATCTTCCTGAATAGCACAATTCACTACTTCCTCAACAGATCGATCATGTCCTAAATGGATCACCTCACAACCAGTTGATTGAATGATTCGTCGCATGATATTGATCGCTGCATCGTGACCGTCAAACAGGGCTGCTGCGGTAACGATTCGAACTTTATTCTTAGGGATGTAAGCTGCAATTTGTTCCATAAATAATCTTGTTTCTTTCCTTAAAAAAGGGCAAGCAAAAGTAAGGAATTTAAGGGGAAATAAAAAGAAGAAATATTACTGTGTATGCCCAGTTTAATCAAGCTGAACCTAGGAAAATATTTCATATAACTTCCCAAATTTCAACTTGACTCATTCTATGGCTGTTCAATCAAGTAGAATCCGTAATTTTGCCCATCAAAATCGAATTATGATCTCAGTAAATGGTATAGGCGTAGAATTTAGTGGCGAAACACTTTTTAGTGAGGTTTCATTTTCAATAAATGAGAATGACAAGATCGCACTAATGGGGAAAAATGGTGCTGGAAAATCTACGATGATGAAAATCATTGCAGGTGTTCAAAGTGCTAACAAGGGGAGTGTTCAAACTCCAAAAGACACTGTGATCGCTTATTTGCCGCAGCATTTATTGACCGAAGATGACTGTACTGTTTTTCAAGAAGCATCCAAAGCATTTGGGCAGGTATTCGAAATGCGCGACGAGATGGAATCGCTTAACAAACAATTGGAAACACGCACTGATTATGAATCGGATGCATACATGAAGATCATCGAGCGCGTAACTGAACTTGGCGAGAAATTCTATTCCATTGAAGAGGTTAATTACGATGCTGAGGTAGAAAAAACATTGCTTGGACTTGGATTTAAACGATCTGATTTTACGCGTCAGACAAGCGAATTTAGTGGAGGTTGGAGAATGCGAATCGAACTCGGGAAAATTCTTCTTCAAAAACCAGATTTAGTATTGCTTGATGAGCCAACCAACCACATTGATATAGAATCAGTGATTTGGTTGGAGGATTTCTTGATTAACAAAGCGAAAGCTGTTATTGTCATTTCACATGACCGGGCCTTCATTGACAATGTGACCAACAGAACGATTGAGGTCGCATCGGGTCGCATTTTCGATTACAAAGCCAAATACTCTCATTATTTAGTGTTGCGCGAAGAACGTCGCCTTGCTCAATTAAAAGCACACAAGGAGCAGCAGCGTTTTATTGCAGACAATCAACTATTCATAGATCGATTCAAGGGGACATATTCGAAAACGAATCAAGTGAACTCCCGAATAAAGATGCTTGAAAAATTGGATCTCATTGAAATAGATGAAATCGATACTTCAGCAATGAAACTTCGCTTTCCACAGTCGCAACGATCTGGAGATTATCCTGTGATCGCAAAAGACTTGAGTAAACGATATGGAGAGCATGTTGTATTTAAGGATGCAAGCATGTCGATCTCCCGAGGAGAAAAAGTATCGTTTGTCGGTCGAAATGGAGAAGGAAAATCAACGATGATCAAAGCGATCATGGGTGAAATTGATTTTGACGGAACGTGTGAATTAGGTCACAACGCGAAGGTTGGCTATTTCGCTCAGAACCAAGCATCACTTTTAGATGATGATTTAACTGTTTTCCAAACTGTTGATCAAGTAGCCAAAGGAAGTATTCGAACACAAATACAGAGTATTTTAGGTGGATTCATGTTCCGTGGAGATGCGGTAGATAAAAAAGTGAAGTTTCTATCTGGAGGAGAAAAAACGCGTTTGGCAATGGTGAAATTATTGTTGGAACCCGTGAATCTTTTAATTCTCGATGAGCCAACGAATCACTTGGATTTAAAATCGAAGGATGTTTTGAAAGAAGCCTTGAAGAATTTCGATGGAACCTTGATTCTTGTTTCTCACGACCGTGATTTCTTACGTGGATTATCTGAAAAAGTATTTGAATTCAAAGATCAACGTGTGATTGAACATTTCGAGAGTATTGATGATTTCTTAGCTCGAAATAGAATTGAAAGTTTGGCGCATATCAATTTGATGAAATAGGCTTAAACTAAAAAAAGCCCCGGCAATAAATGTCGGGACTTTCACTATTCTAAGCTATTCTACTTTTCTTTCAGAAGGTTAAATTTCTCAGGATTCGAATAAACCGTCCATGCGCTGAATTGATACAGCAAGTTTATTTGCTGTGGAGAAAGTTCAACTAACTTCCCAGTATCTTCCATCATGGTTTTGTAATTCGGAAAATGCTTGAAATCTGGAAAACCATTTAGGTCTTTAATTTGATCTTTAATTTCCCATTCCAATTGATCTAGGTAATCATTCGCATTGTCGTTATAGACCCAAACAATGTCTACTTTTCGTCCTTCAGGAATTCCCCACCAATCATTTTTAAGTGTACTATGAGAAGTCTGTGCAATAACAGAATGTCCATTTCTCTTTGCTTCAACAAACTGCGCCATAAGATCATTCAAATCTGATTCCGGGAAAATTTGATTTTGATACATGTCCTCTGATCCTTTAGCAATAACTCCGAAAAGGGTCAAAATATCTGAACTCACGTCTTTAGCCGTAGGAGTTGGATTTGTTAAGGTGTCGTATTTTTCATTCAGCTTGGCATTCGTGTTTACAAAAATCACCAGCTTGTTTACGTTTCGTTGAATCAAAGTAATAGCTCCTAGATTTTCTAAATTCCCTCCATCTCCGAACATGTAATTTTCACTTGTTGGCGATGGCTCTCCAATTACTGGAATTTTCCAGTACTCTTCTTGCGGAGACATATCTCTCAATTCATGCCCTAAAAATTTTGTTGCCGTAAGCGTCGCAACATATGCAGAACTACTTGTTCCACTTGCATCCGCGATAGAGAATGGAGTTCTTGGCACTTGCAGCATTAAGCAATTTGATTGAGAATCACCATTACAATTGGTTGGTTCAGATGTTGGACCAACTGCACCAAAAGCAAAGGGTTCAATGAATCCGCCACCAATATTTCCAGTATGTGCTTGACCACTTTGGGCTCGAAATATAGGACTTAATGGAACTGCTGCTCCAATTCCTAATGGTGTATAATTAAACACCGATAATGGTTCAGGATTCTCAAATGGTGCATTATTGAAGAGACCTGAAACACTTGAATTAACAACTAAATAGGGTCTGTGTAAATCCTTTTCACCATTTCTAACCACTACAAAATCACTTGGCTGAAGAGAAGGATTTCGTTTACAAATATCGCGGACAGTTTCCCAATTGTAGCTAAAATATTTAGGAGCACCTTCGTTGTATAAACCGTATTGCTGCATATAGCTTTGACTCACACCCTTGATCCACAAATCATCAGCAGGAGTTTTTCCGATATCGTGAAGCATATTCCTTAAGAAGGGAGCATTTGCTGCACCAGCTAGAAATCCAGATCCGAGCGTTTTCATCCCGTGCAATGTCAATTCACCTGGAGGAATTATTGTACCGAGCAATTGATCATCATTCAATGCACCCTCCGTATAATATGTAAAAGGAACAGATGCCCAAGACCCACCTGAAACGCAGGAAATGTATCCAACCTCATCAATTAAGCCTAGTTTGACTAATCCTTTGAGTTGGCCGACTGCACACACCATTGCTCGAGTTCCACCACCAGACATACAAATTCCAGTTTTCTTTAAATTGAGATTGTCTTCTGGAAAAGTGAGTGAATCCTTTGAACTTGGCCAAATACGAACATTCAACATTGCCGTGTTCTCATCTATATTTTCAGTGTTGCTATCTAGGCTTGTCGGATTAATTGGTGAGGTCTTTTGACTGCACGATGACAGAATGAAAGGTCCTAAAAGTAGTGCGAGAAATCCGTATAGAATGTGATGAGTGAAGAGTCTTTTTTTCATAGTGAGTGCTTTTGTGATTGGAAAGGTACTCAATCAAGCTAGGAAAAATTCAAGTAAAAATACCTGAATTTTAATTGAGCTAGAGAATTTGTTTTCTCCTTATTGATCATGGATATTTCAAGAAGAACTTGACTCTTCTCAATGATTTGAATGTACTATTTTCAGTTCTTATTCTCGTTGAATCTTCGCTCTTCACGCTTCATGAGCGCATCAAATTTAGCAGGTATTGGAACCGAAATCTTCACAACTCTGTTTGTCAAAGGATGATTAAATTCCAAAGAAGTTGCTGCAAGAAATAGGCCTTTGTGTTTCATGACATTGCCACTTTCGCCATACAATTGATCTCCAACTATTGGGTGATTTACTTCCACGCAATGTTTTCTCAATTGGTGTGTTCTTCCCGTTGATGGCTCCAATAAAACGAGTGATACAAATTCATTCCTGAGCGAAGGAACTGAAGAAATAAGTGACAATGTTGACTCTGCCGATTTCGAGTCAACATCCGTAGAAATTAGTTGACTTTTGGGTGTCCCCTGAACGATTGCGTGGTATTGTTTTTTGATCTGTCGGCTTGAAAAAAGTTCTCCAAAATTACGATGTGCTTCAAGCGTTTTTGCAATGATGACCAATCCACTTGTTGCACTGTCCAATCGATGAACAGGCCTCCCCCATCTGAGTGCGTCTGGAGCTTCAGATTTTTTCAATTGATCGATTAACGCATTCTCTAGCGTTCGGTATTGATTTCCACTGATGACTAATCCAGAAGGCTTAAAAACAACCGCAAAAACGTCTTCCTCATGAATAATATCAATGGTTAATGGGAATGGTTTTGGTAGTTTTGATTGAGGATCAACTAACTGAATTTCGTCGTTTTCTTTCACCCATGCGCCAGAAGTTGCCAAAATAGAATTGTACATCAACTCTCCCCTCTTCATTGCTTTTTTGACGGCATTTTTAGTAGGAGTTTGAGCAAACAATCCAATGCAATAATCGACCAATCGAATTGGGACTTTCACTTCTGGAACGGTATGTGTTTTGACGACGATCATGTAATTATTAATCAAAAGAAAACCCGATTCCAGTTAATGGAATCGGGTTTCTAATATTTCATTATTCTCTATAGTAATACAAATGTAACTCGGCGATTTTTCGCTTGCTTCGTTTCGTCATCATCTAATTCAGAATGCTCTTCATCATTTGGAGATTCATCTCTTTTTCTAGAAGGAATTATTCTTGATTCATCAACACCTTTTTCCATTAAGACTTTCATCACTGAACCAAGTCGTTGGTTATCCATATCAGCATAAATATCATTCTCTACTGCAACTTCATTTTCCAATGTATTACAGTAACCTTTGATTTGAATTTTCGCTGAAGGGTTTGCTTTCATGTAGTCTGCAACTACGCCTAATGATCGCTCACCTTCGATTGTAATTGACTGTTTACCAAATGCAAAGTAGATTTGTTGCATTTCAACACGCTCTTTTGGAGTGGTTTTATCCGTTTCGTGAAAGACTTTTTGATAAATCATTTTAGAGTATGCTTCTCCTGCATCTCCTGAAACACAATCACATTTCTCTCCGTTGTCTCTATCTAGTAAACGAACAGAAACATCATCAATGTAGTAATAGGCAGCAACGATCTGTTGTACTTTAATCCCTTTCGTTCCGTTGTCCTTTTTCATACGCTCGTAACGCGTCTCTTCGTTCGAGTTGAAGTTTCCGATAGCAATGTATTTTTCATTTCCTTTGGAAACAAAAACGCCACAAACTTCTGTCCAATTAAAACGGGCAGACATTGTTTCGTAATCATTTTCACGGTGAACAACACTTGGTTCAAGAATCATTGATACTTTCGAATCCGTTCCTAACGCTTTCTTCGAGAAATGAATTCCAACATTGTTTGAAGCATATTTTGACGCTTCAGAAAGAGAAACATACATCTTAACACAGTAAGTCATTCCTTTCTTCAATGGTGAATCCAATTTTGTCATCACATAGGAACGTGGCATTTTATCGCCGTATGAAAAACCAACGATTCCAGCATAGTTTTCACCTTCATGAGCTGTTTCACGTCCGTAAACATTATCTGGAACAGAAATATCTTCCAATTTCGTGTCCACAAAAAGATCAGAGCGAACACCTGTTGGTGATATCCAACCAGTGGCACTTTCTATTTTCCCTAAACGTTTTGGTTTTTTACCAATTGATTCGAAACTTCCGTTTGGAACCAAGTTCTCCCCCTCTTGGGCATTAGCTAGAGGCGCGCAGAGCATAAAGCCCATTGCTGAAAATAATGTAATCGCCTTTCTAGTATTGAATTTCATAATTCTTCACTGTTTTAATAAATGTTTTCACCTTGTCTGGATCGACATCCGGATAAACTCCGTGCCCTAAATTAACAATATGTCTTTTACTTTTAAAAGAATCTAACATATTATTTGTCAGCATCTCAACCTCTTTGTGAGATGAATATAACACACACGGGTCTAAATTCCCTTGCAATGTTCGTGTATCGCCTACTACATTTCTGATGTCATCGATTTTCATGTTCCAATCAACTCCAATCGTGTTGCAATTCATTTTTGCTAAATCTCGTACTGAATTGTACGCACCTTTTGCAAAAAGCGTTACCGGAACTTCATTAATTGCTTCGGTAATTTTGTTTATATATTTCAATCCGAATTCAGCATACTGCACGTCGCCCAAAATCCCTGCCCATGAATCAAATACTTGAACCATGTGAGCTCCGGCTTTGATTTGTGCTTTCAGATACTGAATTGTCACTTCCGTTATACGATTAAGCAACTCGTGTGCCAAAGTCGGATTTGTGTATAATATTTTACGTGCTTTCGAGAACGTTTTTGAACCTTCACCTTCAGTCATATAGCAGAAGATTGTCCATGGAGCACCAGCAAAGCCTATCAATGGAACGCGCCCACCTAATTCTTTGTTGGTTAATTTTATTGCTTCCATAACATATCCCAATCGATCTTCGATATCGAAATCTGTTTGTGCAAATTTCAATTCTTCCTCACAGGAAATAGTTTGATTGAACCAAGGACCTTTCTTTTCAATCATCTCATATGTCAATCCCATTGCTTCAGGAACAACCAAAATATCTGAAAAGATAATCGCTGCATCCACTCCCAGGAGGTCTACTGGTTGAACAGTCACTTCTGCTGCTCGTTCGGGTGTTTCTACCAACTCTTTAAAGCCCGACAGTTTTGATCTAACTGCTCGGTATTCTGGTAAAATTCTTCCAGCTTGACGCATCAACCAAACGGGATAGCGTTCGATAGATTCTCCGCGCGCTGCACGTAATATTAAGTCGTTTTCAAATTTCATTGCTGTAAAGATAGAAGTTTGTTTCATTCTAAGAATCTAAAGACCTAACTAGAATTGAGATAAATTGTATCTTCGATTCATTCAAACTTATTTAGATATTTTTTATGAGTAATTCGCTGTCCACATTTTCATTAGGAAAGCACGTTGTTCTAGGACGTACATTTTTCACACCACCTAGAAAAATTTCAGATGCCCTGCGCAATGAAGCTAGAATTGTTCATGTTGTAAAAGGTCATTCTCGTTTGCATTCAGCAGATCAAACAATGGAAATTTCATCTGGTGATTCTTTCATTATGAAATGTGACAATTTTGTCAACGATTGGCTCCCAAATATTGACAACACTCAAAACGAGGTAATTGTTTTCCAATTCAATCCAGATCTATTCAGAGAAATTTACGAGCAAAAAACACCTACATACCTATCTAAGACAGGAATAGAAAATGTGAATGCTATTCAAAAAATCCCATCCAGTGGTGCATTTGAAAATTTCATTCAAGGTCTAAAGTTTTATCTAGACAACCCAGAATCGTTCACAGAGGAAATAATCATGCTTAAGATCAGGGAACTAATGCATGTACTTGTCGAAGCAGACAAAGATGGATCTATTCGAACCATATTAGCTGAACTTTTTGATACAAATTCCTATCAATTTAAAGACATCATTCAGACACATTTATTTGAAGATTTAAACTTAGAGGATTTAGCCTTTTTCACGGGATTAAGTTTATCCTCGTTCAAGCGAAAATTTTCCACTGTTTATGGAACCTCTCCAAACAAATACATCATATCAAAGCGGCTGGAAAAGGCCCAAATCCTTTTAAAGACTTCAGAATTACGTATTTCTGAAATAGCATATGATTGTGGCTTTAATGATCTTGGGTATTTCTCTAAATCTTTTAAGAATAACTATAAGTTGTCTCCGTCAGAATATCGCTCGACCTTAGTGATCTAATATTCCCAATTTAAGAGCTAATCGTCACAATCAACTACTCGTAAAGGGCTCACCTTTGTATCGTAAACATTCTAAAGACAGAATTATGATACTTAAAATGAACTTAATAGCGGGACTTATCTTATTTTCCTTTGGTACGTTCGCTCAGAAGAAAACACACGAATTTACTGTTACCCGAGACATTAATCTATCCGTTGATAAAATATGGAAGGTGGTAGGAGAAGATTATGGGGCCATTGCCAATTCTCACCCCAAATTAGTCGCTTCAGAATACAATGAGGGAACTCTTCATGCGGGAGAAGGGGCAGAACGAGTATGCTATTACAATGAAAAGAAGACGAAGTACATTAAGGAAAAACAAGTGAACTACGATCCTGAAAATTATTCTTTTGAGGTTCAAATTTTTCATTCCGCTGGGCTTCCACTTGATGAAGATCTAAGTAAAGCACAATACAAGCTAGTCGCCTTGACGGATAGCACCTGTCGCCTCGAGTTCACAATGACATACAGAACTAAACCTGCATTCATGGGAGCGTTAGTTAAGGGGAAATTTAAAAAGACAATTGCAGATTATGCCATAGCAGTTGAGCATCATGCAAAGACAGGTACAATTATCAACAAAGAGAACTTCAAAGAGATCAAAAAACAATACAAGTAAAGATGGAATCTAGAATAAAAGAAAGTTCCATATTCATTACTGGTGCGAATGGAGGAATTGGAAGAGAAACAGTCAAACAGCTTTTGCTAGAAAAACCAGGTCTTATTTTGCTTGGATGCAGAAAACAAGAGGATGCGGATAAGTTAAAATCCGAGCTTCAAGTATCAGCAGGAAGCACAAGGCTTATCGCTCAAGGAGGTTTCGACATGAATAATCCATCTAGTATTGAATTGGCGATCAATGAAATTCCAAAAGAGCTTGAATTCAACATTGTCTTTTTACAGGCTGGAGGAGTTGTTTTTAATGACAATTATCAATTCACAGAATACAAAGGCCGTCAATTCGAAAAAACTGTTTTCCAAAATGCACTCGGTGGCTATTCTACCTTGTTAGAATTGAAACGTAATTCAATGCTTGCTAAAAAGGCTCGAATTGTTTTTGCAGGCGGTGAAGGAGCTAGGGGAATAAAAGGAATGATCAAATCTCCATCCTTTGAAACTAATGATCAATTACTTGAATACATCAGTCACGGGAACAAGGAGAAGTATAACCCGATGAATGCAATTGGTGTTTCCAAATTAGTTAGCGCATTGTTGGTCGCAAAGCTATCTGACTTGGACCAATCGAAAGAATATATTTGGTTCTCTCCAGGGTTAACTGCTGGCACGAATGGACTCAATGCTCTTGGTGGAATCAAGAAATTCGTCATGAAGCACATTATCTTTAATCTACTAAAGGTGATGGGTAAAGCTCAGAGTGCGCAGCAGGCTGCAAAGAAAAATGTAAGCGCCCTCGCTGGAAGAGTTGCCCAATCAGGAGATATCATTGGCGCTCCAGAAGGAAAGTCACTTGGGAAATTAGTTGATCAGAAACCAATGAATCCTTTATTTACTAATCATTATTTGAGAGATGAACTTTGGAAAATCGTCTCGAACCATTTTGGAGATTTAACAAAAAAACAAACGCGTAAAAACAAATAACTATGAATCAAGAACAAAAGATAGAAGAACTCGAAAAGCAAATCAAATGGAATAAGAAACATTTAAGAATTGTGTTTCTAATGTCGACCGTTGCTTTGTTGATGCTGGTTGGACACTTTATTCTTCACGCTACAGGAAAAGTGTAATCATCAATCGAGATGAAATTTGCAGAAGCTACATGCCTATCGGTGTGTAGCTTTCTTTTTACATTACCATTGGACCTTCTTTTTTTCCATTGTTGAAAGATAATCGTTCGTCTTGGAAAAAGGTTTACTTCCAAAGAAGCCACGGTACGAAGAAAGCGGAGACGGGTGAGGTGATGTTAAAATCTTGTTCTTTGCAGCATCTACGACCTTACCCTTTTCTTGTGCCTTATTCCCCCACAAAATGTAGACAATTCCTTCTCTTTTTTCTGCCAACTTCTCAATAACGGCATCTGTAAAGCGCTCCCATCCGTGGTTTTTATGGCTATTCGCCTCTCCTTCTCGAACGGTCAACACAGAATTCAGTAATAGAACACCTTGTTCAGCCCAATGACTCAAATCACCATTTTCCTGAGGGACAACTCCTAAATCAGCTTCTAGCTCTTTGTAAATATTGTTCAAACTTTTTGGTAGCGGTCGAATAGTTGGTTCAACAGAAAAACACAAGCCGTGCGCATGTCCTTTTGTCGGATAGGGATCCTGTCCTAGGATCACAACTTTCACCTCATCAAACGAACAGGCATCGAAGGCTCTGAAAATTTGATCTTCTTTTGGGAAAATACTGTCTGGATGTGTTTCATATTCCGATTTCACAAATTGAATCAGGGATTTAAAATAATCATTCTCAAATTCTTCTGATAATTCTCGCTTCCACGAATTGTGTATTTCCACTTCCATCTGACGAAATTACGGATTGATTTTCATTTTTAGATGTATCTTTGAATCATGAAATATTTTTTGATCTTGACTTTATTTGCATTGGTGGGCTGTACTCAAGAAGAGGAACCAAAATCTCCAATTGATTTTAAAGCTGAAACTGAATCGGGTGATCCTTTTGAGGGCTTATCGATGAAAGATGCTGTTGAATTACATATTCGTCGTGAACTTTCGATTAGTGTTGACGAGCCAATTGATTATCAAATTTATGAAGCAAATTGTGATGGTGACGCTAATTTAGATGCTGTGATTACTGTCAATTTATTAGACCGAGCAATTGATGCAGCGATCAAGTCAGGAATGGTGGCTAAAAAAGCAGAGATTGGTTTCATGGGCAAGTTCAATTATATCATTTACCGTGATGGTTTCTCTGGAGAATTCAGTTCTGCTATGGCAATTCCATCAAGTCCAAAAGCGAAGTTGAAAATTACATTTGAGCACATTCGTTCAGAAAAACAGAAAGATATTTTGGTTGATTACCGTATTTTGAATGCTGGGTATCGGAATTTCTTCACTATAACAAATGGGCATCCTGTTCGTATTAATCAAGTGAAATTATTTGATGGTATTGGAACAAAAGATGCTATCGTTTATGCCTTGGAATATGAAACTGGATTGATTTCGACGTCAAAAGATATTGTAGTATATGAAGGGACGTTCACCAACCCTACTTTCACTAGTCCGGATGATGTTTACTTGTTTGAACCACAGATTTCGAAGACACAGCTCGTTCACGAACGGTGGTTTTTTAATCCTAAGGATCGGAAGTATTATATGAAGAAAGAGTAGGTTCGATATTCGATAGTTCGATGTTCAGATCATCAGATTTTCCGATTACGTAGTTGGGAGGTTTTGGTGGGGAGTTGGATTGGTTGGATTGGTTGGATTGGTTGGATTGGTTGGATTGGTTGGATTGGTTGGATTGGTTGGATTGGTTGGATTGGATTGGATTGGATTGGTTG
>NVXP01000077.1 GCA_002733985.1 Fluviicola sp.
AGTGCCGAGCTATCCGTGAAATGCACAGTTGTATCTGAGGCTGTCCATAATCCACCATCATAAGCAACAGTATTGGAAACAAACATTCCATAATTACACACTAAGGTATCACCGAAAATTACTGGTGGAGAAATAAATTCAATTTCAACAACATCTGTATTACCACATACCTCATCGGTAAAGGTGATCGTATAAACTCCACTTCCAGAACTTGTGAATGTTGGGTTCAACGTTGTAGCTGATGGAGAGAAACTAACATCACCTGTAGGCTCAGACCATGTCCCTCCTGTTGAGTATGCAATTGTTCCCGTAGCAGGTAATGTCAGAGAGCACAAAGCAGTATCACTCATCACCTCAGGTAAAGGAGGGAAGTCAATATTGGCGCTCACCTCTGTATTACATGCATTATCCGTGAAGGAAACGCTGTAAACCCCTGAAGTAGTCGAGGTAATCGTTGGATTATCCACATTCGGATCAGAGAAGGTAATATTAGGATCAGTAGCGCTCCAAACACCACCACCGTATGCAACAGTTCCACTCACGTTCATTCCGAAGTTACATGCAATTGTATCGTTAAAAATTTCCGGTTGAGGCAATACATATAAAGTAACCGTTGTGTCATAGTAACATCCATAATCATCGATGACTGTATACGTGTAATCGTAATCTCCTGGAACATTCGGCTGTACAACCAAAATAGTATCGTTCTGACCTGATATAATCGTTGGGTCACTCAACCATTCATCTGAAACCACATAATTTTGGTAACCAGAAGAACCTGGAAAGAAAGAAGGATCAAAGAACAACCCCCATTCGAAAATCCATCCGTCGTCCGTTCCTAAATTATCCTGAACGATAATCGTCCATTGACCATTAATAGGACATCCTGCGAAATTTAAAAAAGAAGTCTCAGGCTCATAAGTTACAGAAGGATCTATTGAATTCCCTGCAGACAAATCTACCGGTTGTGTTGGAGGGTTTGCAGGTATAAATGCAACTGGAACTGTGTTCCCTAAATTAGCGGTCATTGAACCAGTAATCGTATTGAAAACTGAACTAAAACAGTATTCCCAACCAATACCAGCACCACCTCCTCCTGTATCATCAAATGGATGACCGAGAAAAGTTCCTCCTCCACTTGTTCCACCAGGGATAAAGCCGGGACTATATGAATTAACTAAAGGAACTTGTGTTCCATTCGGACACTCCAAAGCAATTTCTAAATCACCTAGATAAGAATGCTCCATTGTTATACAGACTTGATTCAAATCTTGAGCTGTCGCAATCGTTGCTCCAGTAGGAAAACCACTAATATCAATAGGAGCATTATACTGTTGACCTGATCCATCTGGTAAGTATGTCAAACCAGCAAATGAGCCTCCAAGTTGAAATTGTCCAGCTGGAATATTAACACCTACGGTATCTGTTGGTGTTACACCTCCGATAAGGTTCGTTTGTTGTCCAAGACATACAGTATCTTCGAGTGGTCCCGTTCCTGCGAAATTTGGCAATTGAGAAACACGTACTTTACAAAGAATACGTTCAATTTGAGGAAAGTTATCTGAAATTTTCAAATCAACCAAAAACCCATTTCGAGATGGCGGTGTAAACCAAATTGAATCGTTGTCTGGATGCGTAGCTCCATCCGATGTATACCACTCGTAAGTTACGTTAGTAAGGTTTTGTGAATAACCGTACCCTGTGCTTTCAAAAGAGTAAGGGAAAATTGGTTTAGTAACAAACAAAATACTATCACCAAAACAAACATCAACAAAACCAGTATCCGCTGGATTCAATGCATCTGCTCCTATACCGTTTACGAACGCTTCAATATGCGGTACAAATGGTTGATTTAAATTTCCACATTGCGCATTCGCTGACCATCCAGTTCCTTCTATTGCACCATCAGAAATAAACACAACAGTTAAACAACCACTTGGATTGTTCCATGTAGCCGTGTATGCAAAACCATTTGGATCTGTAACAGAATTGTGTTGTCCTAATAAAGTCGAAGCCGTAGTTGGTCCATCATAAACATAAATCCAATCTGAGCCATCAACGTTAAAGGTGAAACCAGCATTGATTGCAAACGTTAAGGTCATTTTCGTTCCTTGCGTCAAATCTGGACAAAAAACAGTTGTATCATTAAAGTTAGCGGAGTAATTCCCTGCTGCACCATCATCAAAGAAGTTGTTTGCGGCTACACCAAAAGTGCTACAATCCGCGGGATTTGCCTCATTGAATCCAGGGTCACCCATTATTACGGTCTGTCCGAAGGAAAATGAAGATAAACTCGCTATGACAGCGAGTGAAAATCCTTTTATCAGTTTAGTTGCTCTCAATTTCATTTTTTTCCCATTTCATGGTTAAGTACCAAAGTAGACTTCACTACTAACAATTTGTCTTCTCCTTCTATTTTGAAGTATTGATTACGGTCTTTAATTTCAAGATTCAACTCAATGAAATTCGGTAGAGACTCAGGATTAACACTAATTGTCTCAAAACTCCCACCTTTAGAATCACTGTAATTCGCAACATAAAGTGCGTTATCCAATGCGTAATCTAAAATGTCATATTGATTTGAATTTGTCGCGATCATCGTTTCCAATTCTTGTTGTGAATACTTAGAAAGAAGTCGCTCGTCCACTTCTTGGGCGAATGCGCAGCCGACAGAAATAAAAACCAAGCAAAAAAGGCTAGCTATTTTCATAAAGAGAGATGTTTAACTATAGAGACAGATATTGTTCAAAAAAAGTTGCATCTCCTTGATAAGTTCCAATTTAATGCAGGACGAATTTACGAATTAAAGCGTAGTTTTGTAACAAAAAACAGGGGTAATTCTTATAAATACAGTCAAGACATGGACACGCAAGAGCTTAACAATATTTCATCACAGGTTAGAAGAGACATCGTAAGAATGGTTTCGGGCGCAAGCTCGGGTCATCCAGGAGGTTCTTTGGGATGTGCCGATTTTTTGACGTTACTTTATTTTGACGTTTTAAAACACTCACCTTCTAACTTCGATATGAACGCGAAGGACGAGGATGTGTTTTACCTTTCAAACGGACATATTTCTCCAGTTTGGTATAGTGTTTTGGCACGATCTGGATATTTCCCGATAAATGAGCTAGGAACGTTTCGTAAACTTTCAGCGCGACTTCAAGGGCATCCATCAACGGATAAAAATATCCCTGGAGTAAGAATGGCTTCTGGTTCACTAGGACAAGGATTATCTTGCGGTATTGGAACAGCAATTACGAAAAAATTGAACGGAGACGCGTCATTGGTGTACACACTTCACGGTGACGGTGAATTGCAAGAAGGACAAATTTGGGAAGCGGCAATTTACGGAGCGGCAAACAAAGTTGATAACTTGATTGCAACAATTGATTATAACGGGCGTCAGATCGATGGAGATGTCGATGATGTCCTCTCTTTAGGGAACCTTTCACAAAAGTGGCAAGCTTTTGGATGGGAAGTGCTTGAAATGAATGGTCACGACTTCGATGAAATGAAGACAGTCATGGCAAAAGCACATTCTTTTATTGGAAACGGAAAACCGATCGTTATTATAATGACAACTGAAATGGGACAAGGTGTAGATTACATGATGGGGACGCATAAGTGGCATGGAAATGCTCCGAACGCTGAACAATTAGCGTCTGCTTTGGATCAATTGGAAGAAACTTTAGGAGATTACTAAATGAAGAAAACACTCGCTATATTGCTCATTTTTCTAAGTTCATTTTCTTATGGACAAGAGCAAATGACGCGTATTCTTTTCATTTTGGACGCATCAAACAGTATGAATGCCCGTTGGGGAACTCAAACTCGAATCGATGCTGCTAAAGAATTATTAGCAAAAACAGTTGATGGTTTACGTGATGTTCCAAATCTAGAAATAGCTTTACGCGTTTATGGTCACCAATCACCAATTACAGCAACATTTCAGGATTGTAATGACACCAAATTGGAAGTCCCATTTGGACCAGACAATTTTACCAGTGTCAAAAACCGAGTAAAATCAATCCAAGCAAAAGGAACGACACCAATCGCGCGATCACTTGAAGCAGCGGCTGGTGATTTTCCAGACAACACATCCCGAAACGTTATTATTCTCATTACGGATGGACTTGAAGCCTGCGACAATGACCCTTGTGTAATTGCGAAGAAGTTGAAAGATAAAGGTGTGAATGTAACGCCCTTCGTGATTGGTCTAGGAATGGACCTGTCTTACCTTGAAAAATTCCGTTGTATTGGAACGTATGAAGATGCTGAAACGCGAGAAGCCTTCGAACGAGTGCTTCAAAATGTCGTTCAAAAAGCGCTTCTGAATACAACCGTACAAATCAACTTGAATGATATCACAGGTGCTCCAACTGAAACGAACGTTACCATGTTCTTATATGAAGCAGGAACAACAGATCTTAAATACACCTTTACGCACACAATTAATCGATTCGGAAATCCCGACACGGTAGTTATTGATCCTGCACTTTCGTATGACCTCATAGTGAATACAACTCCAAGAGTTGAAAAGAAGAACATTACAATTCAAAGAAACATTCACAATACGATTGAAGTAGATGCTCCGCAAGGTAATATTAGATTGCGTTATTTGAATGCAGCAAAACCTTATCAGATTGACGCTCGGATCATGCAAAATGGCAGTACATCAACATTGAATGTTCAGAAAATAGGATCAAAGGATAAGTATTTAGTGGGAACGTACACCATTGAGATTTTGACTTTGCCTCGAATTTATGTCACCGTTAATGTCGAACAAAGCACCACTTCAAACGTCAACATAAAAGCACCTGGATTTTTCAGTTATTCTGGAATCAACAAAATCACTGGTCAAATTTTCATGAAGAATGATAATGGAACTTGGGATTGGGTGACGAACGTTGAAGATAAAAGTAGAAACGGCAAACTCCGATTACAGCCCGGAGAATATAGAATGGTRTACCGTCGGATTGATTTGAAATCATCGACCTACACCATGCAAAACAATTTTAGAATAAATTCCAACTCAACAACAACGATTAAGTTATGACAACGAAAACAACATTCGAAGTACTCGGAAAGAAAGACACACGATCTGGATTCGGTGAAGGACTCCTCGAAATTGGTAAAAAGAATAAAGATGTTGTAGCGCTTTGCGCAGATTTAACAGGATCATTGAAGATGAATGCGTTTCAGGATGAGTTTCCAGAGCGCTTTTTTCAAGTTGGAATTGCTGAGGCTAACATGATGAGTATGGCTGCAGGAATGACAATTGGAGGGAAAATTCCTTACACTGGAACATTTGCTAACTTCTCAACAGGTCGTGTTTACGATCAAATTCGTCAGTCAATTGCTTACTCACAAAAGAACGTGAAAATTTGTGCTTCGCATGCCGGGTTGACCTTAGGTGAAGACGGTGCAACGCATCAAATTCTTGAGGACATCGGAATGATGAAAATGTTGCCGAACATGACTGTTATTGTACCATGTGATTTCAATCAAACGAAACAAGCTACGATAGCAATTGCTGATCACAATGGACCAGTTTATTTGCGCTTTGGCCGACCTTCAGTTCCGATTTTTGTTAAACCTGATGCGAACTTCGTAATTGGTAAAGCAGACACGTTAATCGAAGGTACGGACGTAACAATTATTGCTTGTGGACATTTGGTTTGGAAAGCAATTGAAGCGTCAGAAATCCTTGCAGAACAAGGAATCTCAGCTGAAGTAATCAATATGCACACGATCAAACCATTGGATGTTCAAGCTATTCTTAAATCTGTTGCAAAAACAGGTTGTGTTGTTACGGCTGAAGAACACATGAAAAATGGTGGACTTGGAGATTCAGTTGCACAAGTGATCATCCAAAATGATCCAGTTCCTCAAGAATACGTTGGGGTTGATGATACATTTGGAGAAAGTGGAAAAGCAGATGAATTATTGGCAAAATACAACATCGATACTCCAAACATCGTGGAGGCAGCTAACAAAGTGATTCAGAGAAAGAAATAAATGCAATTCCCAAAGGAAGATCAAAAAATTCTAGATTTATTCGATCAAGGAGGATCTTCCATTGATCAGGCATTTCAGTTGCTCGTAAGAACATACGGGGAAATTCTCTATTCTCAAATTCGAAAGATAACGAGGAATCATGAACAAACGAACGACGTTCTTCAGAATGTCCTAGTCAAAGTATATCAAAATCTTGCGGATTTCAAACGAAATTCATCGCTTTACACCTGGATGTATCGAATCTCTCGGAATGAAGCCCTGAACTTCTTGGAAAAGGAAAACCGTCGAACAGGTGTCGACCTTGACCCTCCCATGCTGGAAATTCTCGCTGGGAATCAATCTTTGGACACCCTGGATTCAGAAAAAATTTCGGATATGTTGAATCGAGCAATCGAATTGCTTCCCGAAAAGCAAGCGCTCGTTTTTCAATTGCGCTACTTTGAGGATATGTCCTATGCCGAGATTTCCAAAAAACTCACTACGAGTGAGGGCGCGTTGAAAGCCAATTTTCATCATGCGAAGCAAAAAATTCAAGAATTTATTTTAAACGCATTAAACCAATGACAACTTCGGCTGTCTAAGAACTAACAATGGAAGAAAAGAACGACATATTTGATCATTTGAAACCTAGGAAAACACCCATTCCTGACGCTTCATACTTCGAATCAATGGCGAAATCTGTCATTGAATCTCAGAAAGCTCCTATTATCCCACTTTACAAACGTCCAGTTGTATGGATAAGTGCAGTCGCGGCGATATTTATTGCTGGGATTATGATTGTGAATTTTAGCACGACCTCTGATATTAACTCTGATCCTCTGTTGGCATTAAATGATGTTTCTTCAGATGAACTTTACGCGTACATCGATGAGAATATCGACGATTTTGAAACGGATTTAATTGTTGAAGCTTTAAACGAATCTTCTGTGGATGAAATGAATTTTATCGAGCCAGAACCAGCTGAACAAATTGAAGTGAAAGCAGAAAAAATAAACCCAGAACCTATCTCATTTGATGAAGTAGATTCCAAAGACATACTAGATTATTTTAACGAAGAAGGAATTGACTCAGATGAATTTGAGGACGACGATTCTTTTATTTAATTCGACATTATGCAAACGAAAAATACCATCCAAAAATCGATTTTAACAATCGCTATAGCACTTTTCTCATTCTACGGGTTGAGTCAGTCTGGTCATAAACAGCAATCGAAAAAAGACAAGATTGAACAATTAAAAATTGCATTCATCACAAAAGAGCTTGATCTATCGGTGGAAGAAGCGGAGAAGTTTTGGCCTGTCTACAATGACATGAGCGACGCCCTCAGAACAGAGAAGAAAGAACGTCGTAAGAAGGGGAAAGAATTAAAGGAGAATTTTGACACACTCTCAGAAGATGAAATTGAAAAGAAAGCAATCGAAATCCTTGACAGTGAAATCACTGAAGCAAAATTAAAGAAGGAGCACACCGGGAAAATCGCGAAGATTATCGGCTACAAAAAGGCTGTTCAATTACTCAATATAGAACAACGTTTCAAAAAGGAACTTTTAAGAAAGTTGAATGAACGTCAAGGGCAAAGACAAGGTCAAGGTCAACGCAAAGGACAGGGACAGAGCCGACCAAATCGCCCTAACGGAAATCGTGTAAATCCAAATTAATTATGTCATCGAATGCGATTGATTTCCTTGCATTTCAAGGCCAAACGAATGAAAGTCCGTACTTGATAGATGTAGATCGAGCAGAAGGGATTTACATTTATGACAAGAACGGAAAGCGATACATGGACATGATTGCTGGTGTTGCTGTAAATAATATTGGGCACAGTCATCCAAAAGTTATTGAAGCTCTCAAGTCGCAAATTGATCGTCATTTACATGTAATGGTGTACGGTGAATTCATTCAAGATTCTCAATTGAATTTTGCAAAGAATCTAACAAATCTTCTTCCTTCTGAACTGAATTGTGTTTACACGGTAAATTCAGGAACGGAAGCAAACGAAGCAGCGTTGAAATTGGCTAAGCGCGTGACAGGAAGATCTGAGTTGGTTTCATTTCGCGGATCATACCACGGAAGTACGCACGGTTCGCTAAGTGTTTCTGGGAATGAGACGAAGAAAGAAGCATTTCGCCCACTCCTACCCGATGTTCGATTCCTGCCATTCAACTCAATCAAAGATCTAGCACAGATTTCAGAAAAAACTGCTGGAGTGATTATTGAAACAATCCAAGGCGATGCAGGAGTTAGAGTACCGTCAGACGATTTTATGAGCGCGCTCCGTAAGCGTTGTTTTGAAGTTGGTGCTTTACTTATTTTTGATGAAATTCAATGTGGAATTGGTCGCGCGGGAAGTTTATTCGCTTTTGAACAATTTGATGTCGTTCCTGACATTTTAACCTTAGGAAAAGCCCTCGGAGGTGGAATGCCAATTGGTGCTCTCGTCTCTTCAAAGGAGAACCTAGCTTCTTTCACGAATAACCCTATGTTAGGACACATTACAACATTTGGTGGACATCCAGTCAATTGTGCCGCAGCGAACGCCTGTTTAGATGTAATGACGACTGAAATCAATTATGTTGAAGTCGAAAGGTTGGGGCAATTACTGGAATCTATCATTCAAGAAAATTCAGAGATCAACGAAATCCGACGAAAAGGAATGATGTTCGCATTCGACATGGAATCCTTTGAGCGTGTAGAAAAAGTCGTTCACAAATGTCTCGAAAAAGGACTCATTAGTTTTTGGTTTTTATCGCACCCTCATAGTTTCAGACTTTCTCCTCCCCTCACGATTTCTGAAGATGAAATTCGCGAAGCTGGTAAAATAATTTTAGAGGCGATCAACGAAACTTCCATGATTTCTGAGTAAATTAGGCTTATTCATTGATGCAACGATTACTTATCATACTGATCCTTATTGTGTTCTCAATTTCTGAGTTCAAGCCTTTGGTCTATTTGGCCGAGTATGCTTTCAATTATGAATATATCGCAACAGAACTTTGTATCGAAAAAGAGGAACCTGAATCAGCTTGTAAAGGAAAGTGTTACTTAACGAAACAACTAGCCAAAGCTATCACTCCAAATGATGATTCGACCTCGGAAAGAAAAACACCAAAAATTGAGTCGGAAAAAGCCCCAATGATACTATTTGCTTCTGAAAGCCTTGATTTTTTCATCGCCAAAGATCAACTCCACTCCCCAATCATACATGGAGATGCACATTTCGATGACATCACCCTAAAAATCCCAACTCCTCCTCCTCGATCTTAATTGAATGATTCGCTTTGCTCGAAAGAGTAATTAACATTTTGTCAAATTCAATTAACTCAAGAATGAAAAATTTAATTCTCCCTATTTTGGGAACTATCTTGCTATGCTCAAAGATGAGTTCAGCACAAGAACTGAAGTGTATTTTTGATCGACCAGATGGTTACGCCCCCATTAGCGTGATGGGCGACCATGTTCATCATAAAGGTGGCTGGATGTTCTCTGTGAAAAACATGAGCATGTTTATGAATGGAAATCTAWCCGCTACAACYGATGTCTCCAACGAAACAATYTACRCAAATCACATGGTGGCMCCWCAGGAAATGCAAATGAGCATGACAATGCTTGGAGTGATGTACGCACCGACCAATTACCTTACATTAATGGCAATGGGGAATTACACWTCMAACTCCATGGATCTGCGWACSAAAATGGGCRYAGAYTTTACAACACAATCYGCTGGGCTTGGAGATGTTCAAATTACYGCYTTGGTGCGAATACTWTCARATAACCGTCAATCMATCCATGGGAAYATTGGAATTTCAATYCCATCWGGAAGCATTGAYCAGCGYGGKGATACGCCAATGATGATGAATACACAATTGGCATATCCAATGCAGCTAGGAAGCGGAACTTKGGACCCTAGTRTCGCGATTACCTATGTCGGTCAAACTGATAAATTTTCATGGGGTGTTCAACCATCCTATAAATTTCGAATTGGCGAAAATTCAGAATCGTATACTTTCGGAAATCAATTAAATGCGGTTACYTGGGGAGCAATGAAACTATCTGACATGTTCAGTGTTTCTGCAAGTTTGACTTACGCACAAACTGACATGATTAGCGGAGCAGATGCAGATCTAAATCCAATGATGATGCCTTTGTTTAACACCATGAATTCAGGTAGAAGTCAATTAGATGCTGGTCTTGGTCTTAACTTCTACGTTCCATCAGGGAAATTGAAAAACTTCCGAGTTGGAATTGAAGTTAAATTGCCAGTCTACCAAGATGTGACAGGAATTCAGATGAAGAATACATTCGGAGGAACACTTGGAATACAATATGCCATTGGTCATTAGCCAATTGCAGAAAGCGACTCGATTGATAGATCGAGTCGCTTTTTAAATCAATCTTTCGACGAATAAAATAGTCCGTTTCGCACCATTACATTTCAAAAAAAACAGTGCTCGATCAGTAGCCAAGCCGATTTGTATCCCTTTCAATTGGTCGCATTAATTCTGAAATAGCCAAATGAACATTTACCGACCGTTCTTCTAATTGAGAAATACGTTCTTCCAACTCAGTATAATTGGAAGCAAATTTTCTCATCTGAACGAACATGCGCATAATTGAAATGTTTACAGACACTGCTCGATCGGATTTCAATACTCCACTCAGCATGGCAATCCCATGTTCGGTAAACACTTTGGGAAGATAACGACGCCCACCATGATCACTTGAGGTTGCAATCTGAAACCTCAAGTTACTCCATTCAATTTCAGAAAGAGTAAACATGAAATCTTCTGGAAAACGATTGAGGTTCCGTTTGACTGCGAGGTTCAAAACTTTGGTTTCCACTCCATAGAGTGTTGCTAAGTCAGAGTCAAGCATGACTTTTTGCTCCCGAATAATATGTACGGCTTGTTGAATGTGTTCAATTTCCATCGTTTGAAGATTAGGTCTCCATTTAAGATAGGAATAAAGTTCAATTCAAACAAGGGCTAAATCGACTGAAGAAAACTCAAAATTGCTTCTTTGATCTTTGTGTACTCTACTTTTGAAATTGAGTACGGAGGATTCACAAATAAGGTATTTCCCAATGGGCGAAGTAGAATTCCTTGCTCTAGGAAATAGTCATATGCTCGCTCGCGGATGTCCGAAAAATACGTATCGCCTTCTCCTGTTTCAAGCTCAAATGCAACGATTGTTCCTGATTGACGCGTATTCCGAACATTGTGGAGCGTTTTCAACTCGTCAATAAATTCAGTCCCCCAGTTCACAAGCGAAGCAATGTTTTCTATTGTTTCTTTCTCTTCAAAAATATCCAAACTAGCACAAGCTACGGCACATGAAATTGGATTTGCCGTGAACGAGTGACCGTGTAAAAAGGCTTTGGTTTTTTCCTCAGATAGAAAAGCATCATATATTTCTTGCGAAGCAACAGTTAATCCCATTGCCATCACTCCTGCAGTTAATCCTTTTGACAAGGCAACGATATCAGGTTTGTTCTTGCAATGGTCCATCGCAAATAGTTTTCCTGTCCGACCGAATCCAGTCATGACTTCATCGAAAATCACCAATGAACCAAACTCGTGTGCTATGGCCGTTAATTCATCCAAAATTTCTGGAGAGTACATTCGCATTCCAGCGGCTCCTTGAACAAGGGGCTCAACGATGAATACAGCAACTTCCTTTGAGGAAAATAACTCACGTGCATGACTTAAAATTGCCTCTCTATTTTCAGATGTTGGGAAATCTAAATAATCTACATCGAAGAAAAAAGATTCGAATGGCGCATTGAAATAACCTCTCTGCCCAACTGACATCGCTCCAAAGGTATCACCATGGTAAGCTCCATTTAAGGCAACAACCTTTTTTCGCGGCTTATCTTGATTGTGAAAATACTGAAACGCCACTTTCAAGCCCACTTCAACAGCTGTGGAACCATTATCCGAAAAGAAAACCTTCTTCAAATTATCAGGTGATTTCTCAACGATTCGTTCAGCGATCTCAACGGCCTTGGAATGAGTTACTCCAGCAAAAACTACATGATCAACCGTGTTGAACTGATCCGAAATTGCTTTACCAATGTGAGGATGCGCATGCCCATGAACATTCACCCACCAGGATGAATTCGCATCGATGTATTCTTTTCCGTCAGCATCAAACAATAATACGCCCGAAGCTTTCACAATCTCTAAGTGATCACCCGCAGTCTTGTGCTGCGTAAATGGATGCCAAACTACTTCCTTATCACGTTCAATTAAACTCATCTACAATTGATTTTTTATTAATTCAGCTTGGCTGAGAATAAATTCTTGGTTTACTTCTTTTGCTAATGGAATCCGTGCGATTWGTCGAAGTCCAGTATTRCTTAATATTGCTTCTTCCGTTGTTGGGTGCTCATCACCAACGAAAATAATTCCTTCAATTTCGATCCCTCGGTTGTTCAAKATTTCAATCGTCAKCAAGGTATGGTTGATACTTCCRAGATAATGTCGCGARACTACGATTGCGGGCAAYTTCCATTCGGCAAAAGCATCAACATAYAAAAARCCTTTTGAGTTAATCGGAACCATAATYCCACCTGCTCCTTCAACAATAAARTTTCCAGATACMGMAGGTARMTTGAGATTTTCCAGTGTRATTTCAATGCCATCTAACTTMGCAGCSGCGTGAGGCGACATCGGTTCRCTTAAACGAAAAGCTTCGGGAAGAACAGTTACATTCTTCGTTAGTCGTTCCACTTTTATTGAATCAGAAYTATCGAGATCGCCCGCTTGAACTGGTTTCCAATAAGTCGCTTGYAATGCTTCTGAAACGATTGAGCTTACGACRGTTTTYCCGACATCTGTTCCTATTCCAGTGATGATRAATTGTTTCATAATAACTTAATCTTTGTCTCTATATAAGAATTCCAAAAACTCCTTCTTCGCAAATTCCCGGTTTAAGTACCAATACGAGTACGGTAATGGAAACACTGACACTCCAGCGCGATGAAGCAACATGTACTGATTTAAACTAATCGTATCAAAAAATTCACCTGGGAAACCGACCAAATCAATCGCTTTGTAATTTTTGTTGTCCGTGATAAGAATATCTACAGGGATCGATGCAACTTTATAATCACATTGGTGATCGCACGAGATTTCCGATAGCCACTGACTAACTTCTTGCATGAATTCGTCCCTTACATCAATTGCTTGAACTTCATTAATTAAATTCTTCTTAACTGAAGAAAGGTAATCTCGTAACAAAGTTCCATGGGTTAGTTTTTCAATTTCGAAGGAGGTGAAATGAATCAAATTATGTTTCGCTCGAGTGATTGCAACATTGAAAACCTGGTCATTATTGATATACCGAATTGCTGAATTATGAGTAGAATCATCAATGCACCATGACATCAGCATGATATCGCGCTCATTCCCTTGAAATGAATATGGCGTCCCTACCAAAATTTGATGTTTGTCTAAAATTTCAGCCGAAATAGCCAATTGAATTTCCTCCAGTAAACGCTCACTCTGTTTTCGAAATGGACTAATAACACCAATCGAGCTAACTGCCTTCGTGAAATCCGCCAAAGCGATAATTTCTTGAATTTTCTCAACGATTTTTACAATCTCAATGTCATTAACTCCCTTGCTATTTCTAGTTCCTCCACAATTCTCAATACTCAAGGATTGATACTGATGAATAGGGAGAGATTTCATGATTTTTAATCGACTCTCGTAAAACGTTTCGTTACTGAAAGACATGAGTTGTTCATTCCCTCGGAAATGTTCATCTAAAAAGACAACCTGATCGTTACTACCACATTGTTCGAAGCAAAGATCTAAAACACTTGTCTCTCGATAATTCAACAATGCACTATCGGCCTCCTGTAAGTTGTATTTCCTTTCTAACGCTCCTTGTTGAGCTCTCGATACAAAGGAAAAATGTCTCAATTGATTTGGGTCGCCAACAACACACATCTTTTTAGCTCGCTGAATGGCCGGCATTACGGAGGCTAAATCGCATTGACTCGCCTCATCAATCACTAGCATGTCAAACAAACCTGCTTGCAAGGGCAAAACCTCGTAGAGATCAGATAATTTACACAACCAAATCGGGAAGGTTCTTAATAGTTTATTGAAGTCGAGTTCCTGAAAAAGTGCTTCTTGTTTTGCCAAGGTCCGCGCTCTCAATGCTTTCAAAAAATGTGATAATTCTGACCTATGGCTTTTCAAAAAAGAGGCCAATTGCAAATCATAACTCCACAACACCAATTCTTTGTGTTTCTCGATTAACAATTCTCGCTTATCATAATACTCTTTTGTGACCTTCCAATTTGGAACCTTATTTTTTACTCGCCACGCGATATATTTCTTTCGTAAGGTTTTTATTATGCTTGATTTATCTCTATTCTCAAAAAGGAAATCACCCCAACTTAACTCTTTTTCCATTCCATTATGGAATGAAGTCCCGAGGGAGTTAAGATCCGTCTGAAGATGATCTGCATCTCTTTTAAGAAACCTTAGACCGTCAACTGAGGATGTCGAGAATTTCCGCGATAGCATGTTTTGTATTCTTCCCTTCAGCTCCTTTAAGTAATCCTGTTTACCTGCACGAATACACGCCTTTCCAATTCCTAAAGATTCCAATTTATCGAGAATGACATCAACGGCATTATCCGTTTTCGACACGATTAAGATCGATTCCCCACGTAAAACATGATCTACAGCCATATTTGCAATCGTAAACGACTTCCCAGTTCCTGGAGGGCCAATTACAACTGATTTCGTGTATTGTTGAGCGTTTCTTAAAATTCGTTTTTGTGCTGTACTCAAGATCGCAGGAACTCGTGGTAACACAGTCGATTTACTTCCTTTTTCACCCGTCGGTTTCAGCACTTGAATAAGGCTATTAGAATAGGTCTTGGTTTTTGTCAGCTCCTTCAATTCTGAACTAATCCCAAGTGTCTTACTCGAATAACGAAGTACGCCAACTCCCATTCCAGCAATCGCTTTGAACTTACCTTTTGGTCGTAAAGCCTTTACCTTTTTCTCGGGAAGTAGTTCAGGGAAAAATCTCATTCCATCAGAAGAAATATCCTCAAAATGAGTTTCTAGCACGGTTGCTATTTTTGAGCTTATTCCAAAATCAATCACCTCACTTTCAAACAAGAAATCAAATAACTCCTCAAATGGTGGAGTTCCTTCTTTTTTGAATGAATTAAGAAAATTATAGTTCAAGAATTTCCGCGAATGATTGAGTTCTAAATAGTTGAAACCATCCTTTTCTATCACTTGAGACGGAACAAATATGATTGGCGCGCAGACACGATGCCCATTCATAGAACCAACTACAAAATGTGCAAAAGCGTACAAGGATTTTTCCTTTGAGTATGCCTCTAGATTATGCTGAATACTTTCGGCATAATCATCCAAGATCGGTAAGTAGGGTAATTCTCCATTCAGTACTTCGTCCGTGCCTTCAACCCAGAGACGGTTTTCTACTTTTCGGGAATAAAAATTCGTTAAATTGATCGTTCTAGTGTCCAGTTCATAGCACTCCTTCAAGTAATTAAAATAGGATGGGCTTAAACCGTTCATGTAATCGAATTATCTCAATTGAGCACCTAACTTCGATTCCAATTGACTTCGAATCTTTTCCATCACAGCGTCAACTTGCTTGTCCTTCAATGTTTTTTCAAGATCTTGGAATTTGAAGGATACAGCGTATGACTTCTTCCCTTCCTCAAGGTTCTTTCCTTCGTAAACGTCAAACAATCCGACTTCTCTTAATATTTTCTTATCACTTGCTTTCGCGATTTGCTCGATTTCAGCAAACGTGATTTTCGTATCTAGGAGCAATGAGAAATCACGACGAACGGCGAATGTTTTCGGTAATTCGGTGTATTTCACTTTGACAAATTTCAAAGAATCAATAATAGCATCCCAGTCCAGATCGGCAATGAATACATCTTGTTTGATTCCGAAGTGCTTTTTGAGTTGAGGCGTGATCCATCCGATCTCCCCTACTTTACGTTTCAAGATTGACAATTGAACACCATCTTGAAGCAATGACGTTTTGAATGACGATTCTTTCAACATTCCAGCCAATCCAATTCGCTCAAACAAAGCACGTGTAGTTCCTTTGATTGTAAAGTATGAAGTGCTATTGTTGTTTGAGTTCCAGTTTTCTGATTCACGTTTTCCGCTGAGTGCGATAATCAATCGACGATTCTCGGCATAACCTTCATCAAATTTATGGTAGATTTTACCGAATTCGAATAATTTCAAATCGGGGTTTTGTCTGTTTTGATTGCGAACAACAGTTTCCAATGCATTAAACACCAAGGTTTGGCGCATCACGTTCAAATCCAAGCTCAAAGGATTCAACATTTCCACATTTCGAATAGACTTCACGACTTCACCTCCAATTTTCTCGGCATATTCCGATTTCGTCAATGAATTATTCATCGTTTCAATGCATCCCATCCCCACGAGCATTTCTGAAATTGTTGTTTGCAATTTCTCAACATCGGGCTTCGTGAAAAGCGGAAGAGAAGTATTTAACTTTTCAGGAATTGGAACGTTGTTGAAACCGAATATTCGAAGAATTTCCTCCACAACATCCGCCTCACGCGTTACATCAATTCTATATGCAGGAATCTCCAATTGAGCAATTCCATTTGATTCACTTATTATCTGAATATCTAATTCCTTGAAAATCGCTTTCACCATTTCCATAGGAACTTCTGTTCCAATTAGGCGATTACTACGATCGTATGAAAACTCAACTATGACATTTTCGATTGGCTTTGAATTCGTATCGACAACATCCATTGAAATTGTTCCTCCTGCAACCTCTTGAATAAGAAGTGCCGCACGTTTCAATGCATATTCCGTCAAATTTGGATCAACTCCTCGTTCGAATCGGAAAGATGAATCTGTATTCAAACCATGAAACTTTGACGTTTTACGGACTGAAACAGGATTGAAATATGCTGACTCAAGGAAAATATCCGTTGTTGAATCAGAAATTCCAGAAGTGCTTCCACCGAATACACCTGCAATGCATAAGTGATCTGTCCCATTGGTGATCATCAATTGATCTGCACCAAGTGTCCGTTCCACATCATCCAAGGTTGTGAATTTATCTCCCGCGTTTGCTGTCTTTACGACAATCTTTCCGTTCAATTTAGCGACATCGAATCCATGAAGTGGTGTTCCGAGTTCGTGCATGACGAAATTCGTTACATCAACTACATTATTAATCGGCGACAATCCAATTGATCTCAAACGTTTTTGCAACCAAGCTGGTGAAGCTTCCACTTTCACACCTTTGATTGACGTCCCCATGTATCGAGGGCTTAAATCATTATTTTCTACCTGAACCGAAATCGGCAGGTCATTATTTTCAACTTTAAATGCACTTACATCTGGAAACTTAAGCGAAAGTCCAGCTTTTTGATGAACATTTAGAAATGCTACCAAATCACGAGCGACTCCAATATGCCCCATTGCATCAGAACGATTCGGTGTCAATCCGATTTCAATTTCGTAATCAGCTTCCAATCCGAAATACGTCGCAGCAGGAGTACCAACCTTCACATCTGAATCTATCAATAGAATTCCTTCGTGCGATTGACCTAATCCCAATTCATCTTCAGCACATAGCRTCCCTAAAGACTCAACACCGCGAATTTTCGATTTCTTAATCTTGAATTCTTCTTCCGGAGAAGGATACAACTTACAACCAACTGTTGCAACGATCACTTTTTTTCCGGCAGCTACATTTGGCGCACCACATACAATCTGTAAAGGCTCACCTCCAACAGAAACCGTTGTTACTTTCAAACGATCTGCGTCTGGATGTTGCTCACATGTCAATACTTCGCCAATAAAGACACCTTCCAGTCCACCTTTAACCGCTTCAACTTTTGCAATCCCTTCGACCTCGAGACCAGTATCAGTCAGTATTTTACCCATTTCTTCGGGCGACAAATCTGTATCAACGTATTGCTTTAACCAATTGTAAGAAACCTTCATGCGTGCAATTCTTTTTAAGAAGGTCAAATTTACGGGAAAAAAGCCCATTTACAAGGAGAACACACGTCGATTTTCTGATTGAAAATTGAGATCAATAGGAGGATATGTTAAATCCCATTCGGGGGTTGTCGAAAAGTGAGAGAATCACGATATTTACACAAAAGATTTATAAATGTTCCGTTTGGTTATTTGTGCAATCGCACTTCTTTCTTTCACCGCTTTCTCTCAAGAAACTTGCACACTAAGTGGCTATGTTACAAATGCGAGTAATGGTGAAACAGTTATTGATGCTAAAGTTTTCATTCCAAGTATTTCAAAAGGAGTTCTCACAAACACCTATGGATTTTACTCCTTGACAGTTCCATGCGGGACGTATCAAGTTGAGTTTAGAATTGGCGGAATGGATCCTGAAACACAAGAAATTGAGTTGAGTGGTGATGTTCGATACGATTTTGAGGCAGGAGCAAACATCCAAGACGTGGACGAGGTCATCGTGAATGGTCAAGCTTCGGACAATACGAAAAGCACGAAAATTGGTCAAATCGAATTAAGTATCGATGAAATAAAAAAGCTGCCAGCGTTCATGGGAGAAGTTGACGTAGTGAAAACAATCCAATTATTACCTGGCGTTTCTTCCGCAGCTGAAGGAGGACAAGGATTTTACGTTCGTGGTGGAGGGCCAGATCAAAACTTAGTTTTACTCGATGAGGCTATTGTATACAATGCCGCCCATCTCTTCGGGTTCTTTTCTGTTTTCAATTCTGATGCTGTTAAAAGTGTGAATTTGATCAAAGGTGGGATGCCTGCTAATTTTGGTGGTCGAATGTCCTCTGTTCTGGAAGTCAACATGAATGAAGGAAATTACAAACGCTTGAGCATTAAAGGTGGATTGGGTGTGATTTCATCCCGCGTTACAATTGAAGGTCCATTGAAAAAAGACCGTGGTTCATTCATGGTTTCTGGTAGACGAACATACATTGACGTGATTATGAAAGCTGCGATTTCTGACACATCCCCTTTTGCAGGATCGAGCTACTTCTTCTACGACCTCAACCTAAAAATGAACTACAAAATCGGTAAGAAGGATCGAATTTATTTGAGCGGATACTACGGAAAAGATGAATTCAGTTTTGGAAATACGGATGATGATTTTCAAGTCACGATGCCTTGGGGAAATGGAATCGCTGCACTACGTTGGAATCACCTTTTTTCGAATAAATTATTCATGAATGTCACCGGAACATTTACCGACTACCTCTTCAGTTTTGGTTCGGAACAAGATGAATTTCGTTTCAAATTAACTTCAGGAATTAGAGACGTTGGAGGAAAAGTTGACTTCACCTATTTCCCAAGTCCAAGACATAAAATCAAATTCGGAGCACATTACACCTTCCATACGTTTACACCAACCAGTGTTTCTGCTTCTCAGGAAGATGTGGTTTTTGACACAGGATTGGCGCAACAATTAAAGAGTCATGAAACAGCAGCTTATGTTTTGGATGAATTCGATCTGAACGAGCAATGGCGCTTCAACATTGGGTTGAGGTATAGTACCTTTTCTCACGTTGGCCCATTCACACGTTACATCAAAGGAAACCTCAGTACTCCAGACACAACGATTGAATACAAAAAAGGGGATTTGATTCAATTTTATCACGGTTTAGAACCACGGGTATCGATGCGTTACTTACTCCCTGACAACAGTTCGATCAAGGCGGGATATTCGTACAATTATCAATACGTTCATTTGACATCGCTTTCGGCGGTCTCACTTCCTACTGATATTTGGTTTCCAACAACAAACATCGCGAAACCTCAAATTGGTTGGCAAGGATCAGTTGGCTATTTCAGAAATTTCAAAGAGAACAAATACGAAACATCTGTTGAAGTTTACTACAAGGACATGCGCAACCTGATCGAATACAAAGAAGGTGCATTGCCCTCTGATAACGTACATGACAACACGGACAATCTGCTCACTTTCGGTAGAGGTTGGAGTTACGGAGCTGAGTTTTTCTTAAAAAAGGCACTCGGTAAATTGACTGGCTGGATTGGATATACATGGAGTAAGACGGAACGCGTTTTTGAAGAATTGAACAACGGAGAGAAATACCCCGCAAAACACGACAGACGGCATGACCTTTCTGTTGTTGCGAGTTACGAATTAAGTGAGCGATGGACCTTCTCAGCTGCTTTCATCTATGCCACTGGAAATACCTTGACGCTGCCAACCTCATGGTATGTACAAGGACAAGACCTGTTGTTCAATTATGGAGAGAGAAATTCGACTCGAATGTCGCCCTATCATCGACTTGATATTTCTGCAATATGGTATTCTAAATCATACAAAGAGAAAGAAGACCCAACAACTGGAAAAATAATCAAGGTGAAAAAACGCTTCAAAAGCAATTGGGCATTTTCAGTTTACAATGTATACAACAGAGCAAATCCGTATTTTTTATACATTGATAATGATGGTGATTTCTTACAAGGAGATTTTGAGATTTCGGTGAAGCAAGTAACCTTATTTCCAATTATACCGAGTATAACATGGAATTTTGAATTTTAAATGATGAAAAAACGCAAGATATTATTTACACTTTTAGCGACGATTTTGTTGCTGAATGGATGTACAAAGGAAATCACGATTGACATTCCAGGATACGAAGAACAATTGGTCATTGACGGACAAATTGAAACTGGTCAGCCGCCATTTGTTCTGATTTCAAAATCGAAAGAAGTCTATGCACCAACAGATATAGATGCCTTTTTGAATGGGTATATCACTGGCGCAATTGTCACTGTTTCTGATGGAACAACAACTGTACAGCTGGATGAACTTTGCTCGGACAATCTTCCTGCAGGAACAGAAGAAATTGCCGCAGCGATGTTCGGAATTTCAGTTGCTGAATTGGCAAATTACAACATCTGTGCCTACACTTCATTCAACACCGCGATTTGGGGACAAGTTGGAAAAACGTACACTTTAACCGTTTCATTCGAAGGACAAACATACACCGCAGAAACCAGCATTGTTCAACCAACCAGTTTCACCAATTTGTACTGGAAAGCAGAACCAGGAACACCTAATCATGGGTACTCATGGGTGACGCTATCGGATCAAGCCAATCAATATGATGCCTACAAGTGGGAAATAAAACGAATTAACACAAATCCTGACGGAACAACTGTTGATGGAAGCTACACTGCACCATGGAGTCCTGTTTTTGATGACGATTTTTTCGATGGGTTGACCTTTGACTTTTTCTATGAAAACCCACATGCACAAGGACCAAATGTTCTCGAAGAACATCGATGGTTGTACCCAATGGGAGATACCGTTGTGATCAAATTGTCAAAAATGGATCGAAATGTGTATGAGTTTTTGGAAAAGAAATATACGCAATTGTCAACAGCAGGAAATCCATTCGCAACACCAACAAATATTCCAAACAATATCACGGGTGGAGCACTAGGTGTTTGGGCAGGATACTCGCCCAGCTATGACACATTAGCTTGCTACCCGTAAATAATTAATAATAAAACACCCTATGAACATGCGCATTATTTTCTTCTTCTTGTTAATCGGTTTCAACTCTTTTGGTCAATCATCTGATTACCAAGAAATGCTAAAGGAACACTACAATGGTTTCCCAACAATTTCATGCTCGGCTGCGGCAAGAAAAGTAAGCGATCCTAAAGTTGCTTTTATTGACACGCGTGAAAAGGAAGAGTACAATGTTAGCCACATTAAAAACGCGTTGTGTGTTGGATACGAAAATTTCTCGATAAACTCATTGAGTTTGATTCCAAAGAATGCTGAGATCATTGTTTATTGCAGCGTTGGAATTAGAAGCATGGATATTGGTCAAAGACTTAAGAAAGCTGGATATACAAACGTGAAAAACCTCTACGGTGGATTTTTTCAATGGAACAATTCAGGTCTTCCAAAAATAAGTTCAACAGGGTCATTAACCTCTCGAATCCACGGATATTCCGAAGATTGGGGAAAATGGCTCACCAAAGGTTCAATTGTCTATTAATATGTCTGAAAAACGATTACTCCTTGTCTTCGTGAAAAATGCTGTTCTCGGAACGGCAAAAACACGCTTAGCAAAAACAATTGGAAACGATGCCGCATTTGATGTGTACAAGCACTTGATGCATATCACCGAGCAAGCAACAATTGACTTAAAAAATTGTGATGTTCATATATATTTCTCTTCGGAAAAAGATCCAACTCGTTGGACAAATTACACCCAGTATGTTCAGCAAGGAAATGACCTCGGTGAACGCATGTCGGATGCTTTCAGACGAAGCTTTGAACTCGGATATGCGCATATTGTTGGTGTAGGATCAGATTTACCTGATTTGACATCAGAAATCATTGACAAAGGCCTGGCAGAGTTGAATTCAAATGATGCTGTATTTGGCCCTGCTGAGGACGGTGGATATTATTTAATCGGAATGCGATCGATGCTTGAATGTATTTTTGAAGATAAACCTTGGAGCACTGAAGGTTTATTGGATGTTACATTGAAAGAATTGAAATCGAAAGGTCATTCTGTAGGAATTATTGAAACCTTGAATGATGTTGACACGGAAGACGATTTGATGAATTCGAGCTTGAAAGAGTGGTATTTGGCGGGAAAATAGATATTAGACTGGGAGACAAAATACTGACGTAAAGTGGATTCGCTTCGCAGGTATTAGATTGAACTCTATTTCAAACCGTATCGCCAGAAGATCCCAGAAATAACACTTGGAATTCCATCAAGCCATTCGAGCCTAGAAAACGCGACTTTGGACTTGTCGCACTCAAAACACACTTCATAAACGCCAATAATTTTATCCGCCGCGTCTTTTATCAAAATTGCATGTCGCGGATTGTAACAGATATTAATCAACCGGTTCTCATCGTGATCAGGAGGACTTCCCATAAGTATTTCTTCCAAAACAACATCGAAATCAGCATTTCTTTAAAACAAGGAGGAAGTGAAACAACAATATGGTCTAGCTAAGAAAAAATTAGCTGAAACAAAGACCTAATCGCAATAAATCCAAGTGTTATTGATACCAAAACATCCGATAACTTCCAAAATCTTAGTGAAAATTGATATTTACGCAAGAACCAAACGATCAAATAAACACCTGCTGACGGAAGCATTAGCTCCAAACCAAACAGAAACATTGACGCAATAATATTTGATTCTTGAGCTACATTAAAACTGCTTAAAGCTAGTGAACCCAAAATTGAACCATTGTGCAATACGACACTTAAAAAGAACCAAATTCCAAGTAATGTTGCACCTACTACTTTAATAAAAATAGTTGTTTGAGATCCTTGAAAATCAGATTTAATTGAATACAAATTCCAGCCTAGAAAGCAAATGAACATCAACAAGAAAGTCATGAGCCACCCTTTCTCAAAGTTAAACCCTCTTGCATCAATAAAATAGGGTAAAACTGTAAAACCTAGAGTAGAAATCACAGAGATAACTAGGACACTGACAAGAAACTGTAAAAAATTAATATTTATCCTGCTAACAAGAATGGCAGATAGGATTACAGTTATGAATGTGATTGAATGAATAAATGTTGCA
>NVXP01000078.1 GCA_002733985.1 Fluviicola sp.
GAACTCTTTCACAGGATTTGGACGGAACATTTGCAACAGATGCTGAATTAGCAGCCTTGAACGTAAATGATGCGGATAGTGATCCAACAAACGAATACAATACAGGAGTTGCTTTAAACGGTACTGCTCTTGAAGTAACTGATGCAGGAGGAACTCTTTCACAGGATTTGGACGGAACATTTGCAACAGATGCTGAATTAGCAGCCTTGAGTGTGAACGATGCGGATAGTGATCCAGCAAATGAAATTCAAGACATCTCATTGGTAAATTCAAATTTATCGATCTCAGGAGGATCTACAATTGACTTGTCAGGAATTGATACTGATACTCAATTGAACGAAACAGAAGTTGACGATTTTGTTGCAAATAATGGTTATCTGACTAGTGTTCCTTCAACAACAAGATCGATTACAATTACTCCAGGAATGATTGCGAGCTCCGCTTTTTACTCTGGTGCTGCTTTGGGAAGTGTTGGTGGATGGTTGCATCCGTGCATTACATATCCAGATGGTGTAACAAGTTATGTAATTATTTCTGTACCAACTCCTTCAGATTGGGATGGTACTTCAATGTCTATTAAAGTCTTGTATGCTTCTGATGGAACAACGGGAGATTTTCAATTTTCTGCAGCATCAAGAGGTGTATTGGTTGGACAATCACTCAGCCAAGGACCAGGTGGAGGTAGTTTCGTTCTTCCTGTGCCAACAGGTGTTGATATTTTGTCGGAAGCGACCGGAACAAATTTTGGTATCCAAGTAACGAATCAAGATGTTATCAATTTATACCTCAGAAGATTGGGGGCTAGTACAAATGATACGTCAACTGATGTTCTAAATGTAGTTGGATTTGTAATTGACTACAATACGCTTTAATAACGTTGCCTATTTGTAATTGACTGCGGGTCATTTACGCGTAAATATTTGAGTTTCATAGAGCGCAGTATCCCTTAATGGTAAGGGATACTGCGCTTTTTTTTTAGTACTGACTATGGGTATCGTATAATTTCAGTTTTTGTCTTGAATACTCATTAAATATTTGACAAATAGTGTCGTCATACTGTTGAAATGGGGCAATTGCATCATTAGCAAGATGTGATTCAATTGCAGTAGATGCAAGGTTTGCACAATAGATTGCATTTGAAATTCCGTGTGATGACAAAGGGTCAAATGCAATTGCTGCATCTCCCATGGCCAACCAATTGGAACCGGTAATTTGTGAAGCTTTGGATGAATTCGCTTTTCCACCAACTACTTTACGATTAAGACCATCAGTAAGAAAATCCTTCAATAGTTTGGTGTTCGAGAGCAGCTCCTTCCAGTTTTGATAATCCTTTAGTTGAGGAAGTATCGGGCTTCCTTTTTTTGTATAAAGGGTCATGCCATTAATGTGTTCATTCAGGGTGGAAACAATGCCCCATCCGTTCTCAAATGATTCTACATATACAGGATGTATCAATTGGGGATGTTTGAAATAGGGTAGGTGGCAGCTCAATGCTACTTGATTGTCGAGGGATTCACTTGTAATTCCAAGGAGCTTGAGAATAGCTCTATTTCTACCCGTTGCATCTATTATGATTCTGGAGTTTATCGTTTGCACGGTATGATCAGATTCAATCTTAACAGTAACGTTTTCATCCGATCGATCTATTTCAATTAGATTATTGAACTCTATTATTTTATCGCTTACCAGTTCTCCTAGATCATTTAGCAATTTTTTCTTATTCAATTTTAGGCCATACTTATAGGGATTGTGGTTGAAGAAATTATCGGTAGTAAGGACATCAGAGTTCCAAAGGGAATGATAACCAAAGGTCTTACTGGAGCTTTTAGAAAAAAGCTCCAGTAAGTTCAATGATTCTAATAGGACGAGTGTAGATGGTGGTATTGTTTCTGGTAACTCGAGAGTTTTTCGTTTTTCCACTCGATTTAGCACAACATGATCGATCTTCTTTTCTTTTAAGAGAATTGAAAGGATCAGGCCAGAAATTCCACCGCCAACTATAACTACATCTGTATTCATTCTTGAATCTATTATGTCTATACTTTTTCTAAAGGAAAACTAGGAAAAAACTGGAAGCACCTTGTGAGCCTCCAAATAAATCCGTGTATGTGGTTGTTATTTCTACTCGCTGGCCAGCATATTGTTTAAACTGTTCCGTGAGGTCGATCTGGCTTTCTGGAATTATTCTCCCAGAATTTCCATGACTGTAATCAAATTCATATATGATATCTCCGTTTACGGTAATTGTCACCTGATCATCCACATACGTCGTTCCTGTTCCATCTGGTTCACCTGATAGTATAACCAGTTTGTCAGAAGGGATCAAGATGTCTTTTACGGTGTTCGTGTAAAAAGCTGCACGCATTGGCGCTGGTTCACTTGGATATTCTACTCCTAGCAAAATTGGCCTATTGTTTTCAACGTCTTTTCCATGAAAAGACACGTATACGGTTTTAGGATATCCTTCTAGATCTAAAGGTCGAGCTGCAACCATTCCTATTTGATTCCATTGATAAACCATGTTGATGAGCCCATTTAAATAGCCACCTTCTGCATGATACCCAACGTAACCAGTATCTGTAGTTTGGAGCCAAGGCTGTCGGTTTGCATAGAGATTCCGTTTGGTGTCAGGTAAAGCACTAGAGCCTTTAATCGCCTGATAGCTTTCATTGGTTAAAACATCTATTGGAAGATTTGCAGCCCACCAAGCTGGTACAGGGTATTGACTTTTGGTCCACACAGCTTGGCAACTTCCTGCATCCGATTGCCATGGAATTCCCATCCATTTGGTAAGATCTCCAGGTGTTATTTGCCACAACCAATGTTCGGGATTGTTTGAGTCCATTGATTTCCTCACATCTTCGGGAGTCATTAAGAATCCAAAATCATTAAAGAAAATTTCGTCTTGTACTTCCTTGCTTGCTGAATTGATTCGAACTTCCCTCAAACCAAAAAGGTCGTATTCTTGATCACCATTAACAGAATCGAAAGTTGGGGTGTTCTCACAATACATTTGTGCATGTCTCATTGGCCAAGTTAGTTCCACACCAGGATGGAAACCACCGCCATATAATGTTTCTAAAACAGCACGAGTCATTAATAATGGAGCTTTCTTTGGGTCAGTAGCAGCATTCAAAAAATCCTTTTGGTAGTATTCTCCCAATCTGATCATAGGATTTTTCTCATCTGAGAAATTCATGAAATCGATAAATTTTGTCGATGTCGTAAAGTTTCCTTTGCTCCATTGTTCTAACTGATCGTAGAGCATAGGTGGAATTGCAAACCATTGTGCTGGACTTCCAGGGTAGTTAATTCCATCACCAACATAATAAGGAAGCTTTTGTGGAAGCGGAGGAATTCCTATAGCATCAAAATCCGTAACATCCTTACTTGGAATAATGCCCTCATTGATGTAATCATATCTCGGGTTTCTAAAAAGATCAAAGATTTTAACACGCGTTGCTTTGGCCTCATCACTATTGTCATAGAGTATCTCGAAATTCCCATGATGCGTTAATTGATCAATCCTTTCCTTGAACGATGGAGCTAGAAAATCTCCTAAATTAACCCATTGCATTTGGTAGAATTTGAAAAACAAAGGCAGCACCATACTTAAGCAAGATGCTTCATCCGTTTTAAGTTCCTTTGGATCAGCTCCTGTAACTAAATCATACAAAGATGAGATTGGATTGATTTGTGGTGCATAATCTGGTGGTGCACTAGCAACCCATGCAGCAGCTTCGGCACTAGTTAACTCTATTGTATCACCGCCATCTTTGGGAGTTATTTTGGCTGTAACACGCCCATCGCAGATGTCGTCATACCAATTCGAATTGTCGGCAAAATCAGTGTTGAGATCCGATGGATTCAAAGAAGCAGAAACTCCATCTCCACTATAAAAAATGAGCGATCCATTGGTTGCTGGATTGTTGCTGTCTTCGTCATATTCAATAGTCCCGAGCTTTACCGATTTGGAAACAGTTCTCATTTTATTGGCGATATTACTTACTTCACCGACACGAGGAAAAGGGAACAGCCCCTCAAGTTCCATTCTGCCATTAGCCAGAGAAACGGATCCAAAATTAGGACCGTTTACAAGCTCTTTCCTTGAGTTCGGAATACCTTTTTCTTCAACGCCCTCACTTGGAATGTTTGGATTTCTAGAACTAGCACTTATTCCAGGTGCAATGCGATCTTCGTAAAACTTTTTACTTAAATTTTTATTGTTCCCTTCCATATTAATCGAGAGGTCCAAACTGTTGTTGAAATCATACCAAAATGGTTTTTTATTAGCTACTTCAACAAACCATTCAATATCGTAATCGTCAGGACTGATTTTTTCTACAGGATTTCCTTGGTTATCACATTTGTAGATATAGAATCTTTGTGCTTGCTTTTTTAAAGCACCATCCGATGTATAGGGGACAAGGCTCGTATCGAATAAATTTTTCCAAGGTACTTCTGGACTAAAAACAACATCTTCTTTTGTAGTAGGTCCGTTTCCCATTCGAGCTATTCCTATGGATGGGTAAATTCTAAATGAGGGTTTCTTTTGATCTTTCATTTCGTTTATTTTAATAGTTCATACATGCTAAGTGCGCATCGGGTGATTTGCTGTAAACTAATTGATCAACATTTTTTTTAAACAGTGGTATTCAATTGAATGTTCGTTTTAGTTACGATACGAATGTAAGATAGTATAAGGGGATTTTATTAGGTACAACTACCTGTTTTTACTAAATCAGTTAGTTGATACTTTGTATTATGGAACCTTGAATAATTCAGAATTAGGAAAACGCTAAATCGATCTGGATCAGGCGTGGGATGAGCTTATAGATATCCGATCTACTCCTATTGGAATAGTTCAATTTCTCAATAAGCTCTTGAATCTTACTAAATGGTTACTGAAAATCTGGAAATGATGATTAAGGTTTATGCTGTTCCAACCATGAAATTGCATCATCAGTATTCCCGAAAAACTTAAGCGGATGACTATCTTTCCTAAGAGTTTTATAAAATTTCGCTAGCATTCGTTGTGCCAAATTTCTAATGACAATTGCCTGTGCTGGAGTAGGCATTTTTTTACTCTCGGCATATTTTCTGGCTTCTACTTCAATAGTAGAATATTGTCCAAAGACCAGTAGGACTTTACATGTATGGTTCTCGGAATGTTCAATGTAAAGATCAAAAGCTTCTTTTACATCATCTAACTCAATGGTGATATTGTCTCGGTAATCGAAGAATAAGATTTTATTATCTAAGCCGTAAAGTGTAAAGGCTTTAGTTTCGGTGAGGGTAATTCTATTTATGTCAACAATCATGAGTACATCAGAGCAAAAAAATACAAAGGCAAAATAGCATTTTTACGGTCAATTGCAATTGATCAGTTTTCAGGACTAAGCGAATTGCAAAAACTATATCGTGCTATTTCAAGTAATGGATATGGAACGCGAGCTTCCTTATCCAAAACGTTTTGTGTGTGAAACGTAGCGTATTTAAATGTACTACATTTTCGAATTAATACTGAGCCAAATTATTATATTTTGGGTTTAACTTTGCCATCCTAAAATCAAATTTGAAAATAGGCAATCTTTGAAAATAAGCTTAACTCCTATGTTAGCTGTTGTTATTATCTCTAGTTACATTCTCAACAAATAGTGTGTTATTAATTTCAGCCCAAAGAACACTATATAGCTTATTTACCAATTCAAGAGTAACATCTCTTTTACCGTCTTTATATTCCAAAGTATATATGTCGTATCCGCTTTTCTTTATGATAATCTTAAATATAGCGCCATTGTGTTTTTTCTCTTGATAAGCATTAAATGTAATATCGTAGTTATTACAAATCCCCATAAAAATGTCAAATAAATATAATTCATCTGAGCTGTCAATTTCTGCTTGTATACGTTTGACTACACTAATATTATTTCCTTCAGCGTCTTGCTTATCCAATATACTTCTATTGAAAATGGTCCTATTTATTTTCGGGATAAATTTTTTCATAACCAATATATACAAATATGAGGTTTTAAATTACAGCTAATTTTTATATACGCTGATGTGCGCTTTTCACCTGTCCTTTAGTCTGTAAACAAATTTATGTCCGCTCCAATCTTCATCAATTGACGCAACTTTCGTGTCGACCAATCCATTGTTGAGTCCATATTTCATAATCATAAACTTGTCAAGTTCGCTTTCTATTTTTGATGTTTTTTTAGGCCAACTGATCCATAATATTCCATTCTTTTTCAAGCTTATCTTCGCAATTTTATAGAAATGATCTAATTCCTTAACGGTCTTAACAAATATGTGAATAAACTCAAATTGTTGATTGTTCTCCGTTTCATTTATTACAACATTGGAAGGGAAGTCGTAGAAAAAGTCAAGATACTTTTTAGGCTGATTCAACACCATAATTTCAGAATCGTGTGTAATTCCAAGTTTCTTAAAAAGAGGTGTTGGTGAGTTATTCTTAGTCATTAGAAACCCAATTGCTGTTTGAAAATGAGTAATAATGTGATTGTGATAATTGAGATAAATGTCCCGACTTTAATATACCAAAGAGTTAGTGCTGAAGTTATAAGTCCAAAAGTAAAAGCCCAATCTTGATTTGTCCATAATCCATACACCCATAATAACCAGCTCAACCCTAAAATAATAAATAGTGGTCCTAATTTGAAAGCATCAACTTTTAGTTTATAAAAAAGATTTGCCCAAGGACCAGGCTTTTCAGGTCCAATATAT
This sequence comes from Fluviicola sp., assembly GCA_002733985.1. Taxonomy (GTDB): domain Bacteria; phylum Bacteroidota; class Bacteroidia; order Flavobacteriales_D; family Crocinitomicaceae; genus UBA4466. The sequence goes on from NVXP01000078.1 coordinate 6,748, forward strand.
TTTCCCTTAATCATAACATGGAATCCATCCATTGTCATAAATATCCCATTTGCGAGGGCTAAAATTGTCATTATTATTTTTACGGTCATATTCTATTTATTAGCTGCTTGGGCTTTAAACAATTAAGGCACTTTCACTTTCGAAAGTGTTAAGAAAAGGTATGGTATGGTTATTCTTGTTTTCAATTGCTGCTAACGTTTCTAGGCTAAGAAACGTGCGAATCTATTCCTTGGTTATTTTTTCGAAGGTAAGAATAGATTTTTAATCCATGAGTGATTTCCTGAAGTATGATTTTCGCATGGTTTGTAGACGGTGTGGCGGTTTCACAACTCCATATTTTCTAAGAACTACCGAATTTGAATAATATCAAAAGGAGATGTTGATAATCATCTTGTTACTTGTTTGTTGATTGACGATTTATTTTCGTTTATTGAATTCCAAGGGGGCGAGCCCCGCTTCCGCTTAAAAGTAAAGAGGCTGCCTTTTCAGACAGCCTCTTTTGTTTGAGTTAGTACAAAACTATTGCTTGATTACTTTTTTAGTGATGGTTTGTGTACCATCAAGTATGGTGATGGAATACACTCCAGGCTCTAGATTTTCTAGAGTTAGTTCATGTTGAAGACCGGCACTCTGTTGACTGTCTATCACCTTTTTTCCAGTAATTGAATACACGGTAATTGATCTTATTTTGTCGGATTCGAAGTTAAGTGTTATCCTTCCATTAGTTGGGTTAGGGTATATTCCAACTTGTTCTTCATTAGTAATAAGTTGAACGTCAAAGCCTAGATTGAGATTTTCAACTTGTTTGTTAGCATCTTTGATGTTGAGAATTTGCTGATCCATTGTAATGTCGGTGTAATCAAGAGACTTTCCACTTTCTTCACAATTCACGTACAAGCGCGTTAGACTCCAACCTTCTGCATCGCATGAGCCAAAATTAGTTCTGCGCACTTTTACGAAATGTACGTTGCTATAGATTGATGGAGGATTAACGATTGGGCTAAATGCATCTTCACAATCGAACCAAACTAAAAGTTGGGAGTTTCCATTGTTTGGTAAAGCCAACCAGGCGCTGTTGGTTCCGTTGTTGTAATAAACTTGTATTTCCCAAGTGCTGCTGTAACCTGTATAGCTAGGATTAGGGTCTGCAACTACTGCAAACATTGATTGAGGGAGAATAGGACTTTGTATTCCATACACCGTAAAATCAGGATTTACTGGAAACCAATCTCCTGCTGGGTCGATGGTGTGAGTTTGAGTTGTTTCTTTCCATCCACAAGGTGCTCCATTAGGAGCCCATGAACCACATTTAAATTGGTATTGCATTCCTGCTACATAAGGAACTGTATACGTGTGCGTTCCTTGAAGCGCTGGAGTGTTACCAATTTGCGCAAATGTCCCACTTGGTAAATCACGTGCGAAAAACATATATGGGTTCGATGTCGTTCCTGTAGGTGTTAATGAGAAGGTTACCATCTGGGTTCCATTCTCATCAGTATAGCATTCATGGTCTACTATAAATGAAGGGTCAACAAGGCAGCCGACTTCCGAAATGGAAACATCGTCTAGATAAATTGCAGCATTTTTTACAGTAAACCCAAAATGTTTTTTGAAGTCAAATAGTGGAAATTGTAGCAAAGCGTATGCATCAACCATATAGCTAGCCGTAACCACTCCCGGAGAAGAGTAAGTGTATGGCCATCCATTTTGGTTGGCTGTGAAATAATCTTGATCAAATAAATGTCCGTTATGCATAAATCCGACAGGTACAGTGTATAAACTATTAGTGGATAAATGATTGTTATTTGGATCATTCATAAGTTCCGCAACGGAAAATTTCACAGTTTCAGTATGCCATTCACAAGGCTGTAAACCTGCTGGAATATCAAATTCGAGTATTAATAATCGTCTACTCCCAGGTAGATCTTGCCCGCTTGGAGTTCGGTCATATTGGAAACTGGAATTGTTGATCTCAAAATAATTCTCGAACAAGCTTTGATAATGAAGATAACTTGTAGCGTAATCTTGAGGACCTAGATGGTCAATCCATTCTGTATCAAAAAGATTGATGTAGATTTTTCCTCCAGCCGTACTCACTGGATCATTACAAGGAATTGAATACTGAAAAGTTAGTTCATACTCCTTAAACAAATCAAGCTTACTATCGAACTCTCCTTGAATGAAATCATTGTAAAAATTGGAAATGTATTGATTTGCTCCGGATCCGCCATCCATATATATATATCCTGATTTTCCATTAGCTGGATTGGCATCTACTAACATGCCTAATTTACCAGGTGTGTGATAAGGTCTAAAATGATCAGCCGGTGGCATACTCTGACAATTAACTTGGTTTTGTAAATCAAAACGATATACACCAGGTGTGTAATCTTCCGCATCGATGAAATAATCGATTCCTTGAGTTCCTCCCGAGTGATAATCATCCCATATGTTTACATGCTCAGCTGTCAGTGTATAGGTCTTTTGTGGGTTTGCACCTGGAGTTCCAGATGACTGGGGCGTCCAGTAACAAGTGAAAGGAACTACACTGACTCCTGATGGAGATAGATCCTCAAAGTCGCCATTAACGACTTGTTGTGCCATCGTAAAGGAGGGCAATGATAGCGCAAGTAGCATCGTTGCTTTTCCTGCATTTTTTATAGGGTTAAGTGTCATATTGATGATATTGTTTTTACAAACAAACGACATTGCAGGATCGAAACTAAAAGCGTTTTATGAAGCTCTTGTTCCGTTTTATAAATAGAGCATTGTATAAAGGGGGTGATTTTCTCTAGTCATAGTGTCGTTTGACCAAAATCAGCTGGAAAATTCAATGAACATCTCTAGAATCGAATTTATTTAATTCCTAACGCTTCCTCAGCCTCTGAAAGCCGAAATTCTATCCAGTTCTCAATATGAAGTTTGATATTTTCTTTCTCAAAATCAGCATAGTTTTTCAAGCCGATTCCGATAAAATGAATGCCCAAATTTCGTGCTGTTTTCAGGTCCCAGATTCCATCGCCTATAGAAATGATCTCGTTGAAAGAATCTACTTTATAAAATGCTTTTGCTTGTTCAATGGATTCTTGCACAATTCCCTCTCGTTCAAAGATTCCATTTGAACCGACAAGCAATTGCTCTTCATAGTTAATCCCTGCTTGATTCAGTTTCACGAATGCTGGCTTCAATAACGAACCAGTAGCAAAAGAAATTGCGTAATCCGTCTCATTCGCCAAGTAGTCAATCATTGTTTTTGCTCCCTTGATTTCGGTTACTGGCGAGAGTTCCAAGATTAACTCAGTCATTCTCGATTCAAAATCTTCTATGAAATTGAATTCAAACGGCTTGGGGAAGTTGTTTTCATAGTTCTCTTTTAGAATATAACTGTCAGTGTGATGAGCATATTCTTTCCAGTTTTCATTGATCTTAGAAAGACCAAACTCCTTCATTGTCTTGACATACGCCAATTGATGCTGATCTTCACTTTTTGTCAAGGTATCATCTATGTCGAATACAATTAGATTCATATTACTCCGATTCTTTATACAATTCCAACACCCGATTGATGTCTAGTGAATCATTCATTTCATAAAAGTAGTCCAATTGCCATTTTTGAGATCGCTCGGCTTGTTTGCTTTTCGGAAGATCCCACTTCGGATAAACACGAAATGCCCGTTTTCCTTCTTTCTTTTCAGTGGAAATGATTCCTTTTTTGATCAAAATAGATTTAGGGAAGACAAATTGCCCTGACTGGTTTTCTGCTCGCAGGTTGACAACGTAAAAGTCCAGAAGATCCGAGTCATTAAATGGTTCAATCGGTCCGTTTCCATTTCGTTTCCAAAATGTTACGAATTGTCCAACTTTTTTAGGTGTAATTTTCGCACTTCGGCAGATGATCTTGCGGCCGTTTAAATCAAATCGGCAGGCATGGTATTCTTTGCTTTCTGCTTCCCACTGGAAGTCTGAAATTTCAAGACCGCAGGAGTCGTAAATTTCCGTATTGAGTTGACTCAAAGAATTGTCCATTCCGTTCATTTCTTGATTTTTGTGATCTCACAAATTTAATGCAATTTGAGCTTTCTTCCAGTCATTTTAGTGAATAAAGAACGCTGAATTCAAACGAAGAGTTATCTCTTTGAAAGAGAATCGTATGCCGTTATTACTTATCCATATTGCAACTTTATTCAGCGAAACAGGTATTTATACTCATTGGAATTTTCGATTTGAATAACTAGGTTTGCCCCTTGAGTTATTAGTACAAAAGAGTGAATAATTCACTCTTTGTATTAAGTTCCATTACATCAGATAATTACATAACCACTATGAATAAATTCAAAAAAAATCATCTCCTCGGAGCCAGTTTTAACCGTTCAAGGAAGTTGCATTTAATCTTACTGGTTTTTTTAACCGTGACGGGTTCTGTATTCTCTCAAAAGAATCGATCGTTTGAAGAGTTTGTAGATGAAGATTGCAAATGCTACAACCGTAAGAAAGAAGGTTTTACTTCCAAAGTAGATGCGCACTGTCATTTTCGACCTTTTGGAGGAAGGGTAATTCCTTTTACAGAGTTGGTCAGCTATTTTCAACGCTCGGGAGTTCTGTTTGTAAATGCTTATGGAATTGGACAAACATTGCCTAGCAATGACACTTGTACGTATTACCTTGATTGCCCAGGTACTCCTGTCACTCCAAGTCTTCGAAATGACTTCGTGAATGCAGCGAATTATTTAGAATATAAAGGAAAAGACAAAGGAAAACCGGATGATCCATTTGAAGGAGAAGGACGAATCAATTTGGTGCTTTCCATGACCTTTCCTGATTTAGCGCATCCAGAGCGTGTTACAGAATATATTCAATTGTTGGACGATGAATATCCAGGTGTGTTCTCATGGATGGGAGAAGTTAACCTCGTTAAACAGGCTTTGCTCGAAAATGGACATGAAGTATCAACACTCGAGAGCATTAAGTTGTGGGCACCTTTCATGGACACAATTCGTCGACGAAATGTACCGATCTGTATCCATTCTGATATTGGAAGTAATGATAGCCTTACGGAATTCCTGTATCTGATGGAAGAAGTTTTGAATAGATATAACGATAATAAAATCGTTTGGGCGCACATGGGCTTGTCGAAAGAGCTTTCGAAGATGCCAGCTGAGCAGCACATTGGTATTTTATCGAACTTGTTGGATAAGCATGAAAACCTAACACTTGATCTTTCTTGGGATGTGCTTTGGGATTCAGTATTTGTAAATGATATAGCTCGTGCAAAATACGTTGAGTTTATTGATGCGTACCCGACTAGATTTATCACAGGTACTGATTTTGTGGCATCACGAGAAGCAAAATGTTACAAAACCTACAAAGATGCTTTGGTGAAAACGAGTTATATCAATCGCGATATGAGTGATGAGGCGTTTCGAAATATTGCCTTAGGAGAAAATTATTTTAAATTACTGAACCTTGATTATACGGCTCCACAAATCTGTGAAAAGAAGGGTAGAAGTAAAAAGAAACAAAAAGTAGTCAAGGAGTAATTTCTTTGATTACACAATTGAAACGGAATTAGTTAACCACATTTATACAGGAAAATATTATGCCTTCAATTAAGCAAGCGATTAAAACATCGGATAATACATACGAAGTGAATGATGCTGTGGTAGACATTGTCAATGCTCCAAATGATTGCGACTGGAGTCGTTGGGGAATGCTCGATGACAGAAGATCTACACGAATGTATTGTTTTAAACAGGGAACAATCGATCAATTATATCAATTTATATTTGATGGAACATCGTACCAATTTGAAGAAAATTTCACCTTGACTATTTCAGGTGTTGGAGACGATCAAAATTTAAAAAAAATAGCCATGTTGAGTACTCCTAATTTTGAGGAGGCAGTTGGTGTGAAGGATAAAGAATTGGTTGGAGTTGAGTATGAAACGATAGAAGATGCACCGCTTCTACCGATTCCACAGAATTACCATGTTTACATACAAGCAGCAGATGATCAGCAATTTCTGTATCAATTTATCTGGAAAGAAGGTTCAAGGAACTTTAAACCGAATGGGATCACCCGAGATTGGTTTAAATTGAAAGATTTCCCAAGTGATACTGATTGGGACCGATGGACAATGACGTATGATAGTAATCATTACCAATTGTCCTTACCTGCATATGTGTATTATGCGTTTAAAAAAGACAGTAACGACGAAATCTATTTTGGGCGTTATGGTGCTCGAGGAGATGAAGAATACGAGGATGATGGTACAATAAAGACATATGATGTTTACAGCTATAACCCTGAAGATCAACCAATCGATGTGCCCGGTGATCAATATTATGGACAAGCTAAGTGTGGTAACATTAAGATCATTGGTTTAGCGAACGATTTTGAGGTGACAGACTTATCAATAGTGTTTGATGGGATTGACACCTTTATGTATTTACTTACAGATAAAAGCGAGTAACTCGTATTTCATTAACGCAAGGAAAATAAAATTATGACAACGAACGTAACAAAGCCTTCTTTTGGTGATTTAGAAGGATTAATAGGTACTTGGAAAGGTGTTAAAGGTTGGAGTTTGATTTCTGTACCTGCTCATGGTGGAACAAAGGATTCGCCAAATTTTAGATTAATAGTCCAAAATTATACTGAAGTATTAACATTTAAAGCCGTTGATACGCCGGTAGAAAATGACGCTGGAGATGTAAGCCAATTTATAGGTGCCATTGAATACGAACAAGTAATTCATGATTTCGATACGAAAGAACTTATCCATATCGAAAATGGAATGTTCATGTATCTGAATGATATTAAAACAGCATCAGGCGAAGCGGTTAGCGCTTCTTTTCCAATTGCACGAAGCGGTACAATTCCTCACGGAAATTCAATTTTAGTGATGGGAATAATAGATAAAAAGGACAAAGCGCCAGTGTTTAAGGAAATATCATCCATGCCATCAGCCGTAGATCAAGATGGAGCTCCTCTTGGCTTCTTTGATCAATTTGACGATGAACAAAAAAGATTGACCGCAACCGATATTGTCATTAAACAAGACTCTCTGATTTTTAATGTAAAGAATCCCAACGATAATCTAGTTCGGGATAATAAAGGTCTGAAGTTCATTGATACTATCCACATGTCTCTTGATTCTAAGAATGAAGGAACCGTGGGTAACATTCCTTTTTTACAAAAGCATGCTAAGGCAACGGATGTTTTTAGTGATTTTTGGTTATCGACAGTAAAACTACCAATGTCTGAAAAACCTTACCAACAGTTGCAATATTCGCAAAATGTTGGCATTTCATTTCATGAGAAGTTCAATGGAAAACAAGGCTTAATCAATTGGCCACATATTACGATTAACACATTGACTAAAATTGATTAGGGAGTTGACAATAGCGCAAACTCATAGATGATTTACGATTACTACTACCTCTATAACGGTCAAGACTGCATTGCGCAAATCTTGACCGTTTTTTAGTTTAACTACTATTTCACTGATTAGATACCTTCTACCATCAAACGTGTATCCGGTAAATTTGCCAAATATGGAATTGGAACATTTGGCTTGGCTATTCTCGCCACGGCATTTAAAGCTGCCGCAATTGCACCTTCTTGCCATCCTGGTAAAGATGAAATTTGATCTCCCACGATAAAGAAACTAGGATCACTGTGCTTTTTTGTACTTGAATCGTAGATCCCTGAACCTTGAGTAATTGCGTTAAATTGTTCTGTGGCATAATCTGAGTCACCCACAGCCTGCCAATACGCCCATCCTCCTTTGATGTGCGGCATATTTTGCCAAGCGATAGCTAAACCATCTTCTAAACCATCAGCGAATTTCGCACTGAATTTACCAGCATCATTTTTCGCTTTACTCAACCTTGCAGCTACGGGTAATTTCCCCCAATTATAAGCTGTTTTATCAAAGTTATACGCTCCTGTTAAGACACCTTTCTCATCTTGATATGCATCAGAAGGATACCAAATTTGTTGAATCTCATTATCTGTCCAAGAGATTCCTCCAAAAATTGGCACAACGCCGACTTCAGAATCTTCTACGCATAAATCATCTCGTCTAATTGGACTTCCTTGCCAGAGCGACCGATCAGCTTGCCAACCAACTTTTGTTGTACAAGCTAAAAAGCGCGGTAAAAAATCGCTATTATCATCGTTGTCCTCGGCTGTGTAACCAGGAGCATCGGTTGGATTAAATTGAGCAACAAAAACGGCATTCAACGCTTTTTTAAATTTGCCTTCAAGTCCAGTTTCTCCTGAATTCATCAGTTTTTCTGATAATATATTTTTCAAGAATGGCATTGCAAGATTGCACACACAGTAATCGGCCGTGTATTCAATTAATTCGTCCGTTCCAACTTGTTCAACAGAAATGGTGTATTTTTTCGTTTCCTCAGACCAATCAATTTTTTTAACAGGACTGTTTAAATGAATATCACCACCCAAAGCGGCAACTTGTTGAGCAAAGGCATGCTGTACTTGATCCATTCCACCAACTGGCTGAAATAGTGTAGGCTGCCATAAGAAATCTGATGGTTGATAGAACTTCGTTCCTTCCCAGAACTTAGACTTTAACAAATAGTCAAAGCTCAATATCTTTGCAGCGGTTCCTGCCGAAACGCCTGGTAATACGGTGTATCCAGCACGTGTTTTTCCGTCTTCAAATCCTGGTGTTCCTGCGTCGGCTACATATTTTCCGTTACCGTCAAGTTCACCAAAACTGATCATTAAACTTTGTAATTCCTTAATACGCGTCGGTAGATCACATGGTTCAATCTCCATGTCTTCGCTGCTCAAAAGTGATTCTGCTTCGCTGTAAACCATGTGTGCAATCCAACCACGTGTATTGTGATCCAAACGGCGATAGACCATTGCTTTTCCATTAAAACTGCTGTCTTTTTGAACCAAGTTTGATTCGCTGTTCATGACATAAATTTCAACATCAACAGAGAACTTTTTCAAATAATGGAGTAGACGTTTATGACTACTTGGGATACGACCAGGCCCTGCATTGAGGTAAGGTTCAGCATCGCCAATAGGTCTTTTAAATCGAACAACTTGTGATTCACCTGGTGTTGAGGTAAACAAGTCACTGTTAATGTCTTCTGTCAGGACATCTCCAGTTCGTAAGCTTAGACAGCGTCCACCAGTTTTATTAGCGGCTTCGAGTACTGTTACTTTTGCCCCTGATTGTTGAGCAAGAATCTCATAAGCAGTGGTAAGTCCACCAACTCCAGAACCAATAACAATCACTTCTTTTCCTTTTAGTTGATTAGAAGAGAGTTTCATTGCGCCTTTTGTGATGCGGTCTTGTTCGGTAGTTGCCTTTACCAATGCAGCGAATGCTGAGGCTCTTGGGTTGTTCTTTAGAAAGTCTTTACGACTTTTATATTGTGCCATTTTGTGTTTTTAGATGTGTTAATTATTGCAGAGTTCTTAATATTCAGTGCTTCATATCGCAGCTCCTGAGTACCGTGTTTTTGTTTGATTTAAGTGGTTTTATAATTTATTGACTTAGAATAAATTGAAGGAGTCAGCTCTTATGAGTGTTCCAACTTCGTAAATAATTCAATTAGGTTCGAGGCCGTTTTATTTTGGTATTTCATAGTGGTTGTCGGTTCAAAACAGGACTGTTATGAATGCCTGATTTTTACTTACTTAAAGATAGAAAAAAATGGCATTTCCCCTCACTTAAATACACATTGTCCTTCGTGTTTTATGACGGAAGAAGATACTACACTTTCTTATTCGATAGCATGCTTAATGCCGAGGCTCTTTGTTTTGGTTCGAATTCCGTATCACATGCTTTACATTTATAAACGGATTTAGCGTAAAGTGGAAAAACTGAAAACATGAAAGCAACGAGCATTGCGATCAATTCTTTTGGATTTTTCATTGATTTAAAATCCGAATATAAACTGGTTGAATTACAATTGGGACAAGCTATTACGAGATCCTGATTATCTGTAAATGGTTTGTCTTCAATCTCACTAAGAACAAGCTTTGCTTTCTCGAAATCTTCCTCAAAAACTTGAAGTCTGATTCCACCCACTGCGAAATTGAGCATAGGATTTAGCGTAACTATATTTTCATCGAAAATTTGACAGATAATGTCATCACCTTCTAATCTGTTCTTTACGATGTGAGCTTGAATTGCTGTATCGAATCGCTTTAGTGTAACAAAACCCATATTCTTTGGTCACGTATTAATTTAATGGAACCAAGATAGTACAAAAGGGTAAATTAAAATCTTCATAAATGAAATTCGATTTTCACTTATTTGAAATTTCTGATGTTCAATGAATGAACTTAGTCCGTCACTGGTGACAAGCGAAAGTTGTAGATATCATCTTGACCTTTACTACCATTAAATTCCCTCAACGAAATCTAAAAAGACTTTTTTATGAAGTTCAAGATCCATGTTCGGAGAAAGTGCTACGCGGGCAATGTAATCTTTGTCGCCTTCTTTGGTCGTCCCTTGAGTAGATGTTGCAGGTATTGTCCAGTAACATCCGTTTAACTGTCCGTAGCTCACGCAGTATTTACTTTCATTCGGGATTTCATTAATCATCAAATTGATCAATGTATGATTTAGCTCTCTTTTGTAATTTTCTCTTTCTGCATCAGTATCTCCTTTGGTCGGAAGATCTAAAGAAAATACAGATGGGGTGAATCCTTGTTGTGCCAATTCTTCTGAAACAAAGTTGATTTTTGCTGCTGGTAGCGTGTCGTTAATGAAATTTACAAATTCACGCGTATTGATATATGCATCTTGAATTCGTTGGTTCATTGAAGGCAATTGTTTTGCCAACAGTTCCATTTGAAGATCTGTTGCTTCGTTATCGCAAAGTCGTAAGTGCAAATCTATTTTTTCCATCAAAGATTCAGACTTCTTGTTCGCTACGCAATAACCAGCTGTGCATTTTCCACCACTTGGAAACTTCGATCCACTAACATATGAAATAGCTCTAACTGTTGAGAGAATATCGTTTTCACCTAAAAAGTGCACATTAGGACAAAATGTTTGATCTAGAATAAAGACTGGGTCGATCGCAGTTTCACCACTTGCAGTTTTTCGTTCTTTACTTAAAACTTCTTTTAAATTGATGAGGTCTGGAACTTCAACTCTTGGATTTGTTGGGATTTCAGCAATGATGTATGGGATAGCATCTTCCTTCGCGATTTTCGCTAAAACAAGATCAATGCTTTGAACCATATCGTTTCCACCATCAACTGGTAAATCCATTACTTCAACATTATCAATGCAAGCAGCAACTCGTCGTGCTTGGTCATTTGTTCCGCCGTAACAATTTGGAGGAACAATAATTTTGATATCCTTTCCTTTGTGATTTTCTAGTGCATCGTGAATGAGCCCCATCATTATCGCATATTGAATAGAAAGTCCACTAGAACCAACAAGCGCCTTTGTATTTGCGCCAGTAACTGTATTAATTGAATCTAGGACACTTGCTTTGTCTGCTTCGCGGTTGCTTTTTTGAGTATCAGAGGAAGATTGACCTGTTAGAATATTCAAGACAGCAAGAGAATTGATTGGTGTCATCGCAATAGTTTCTCTTCTTCGGACATGTTGAATTTCTGAAACATGTCCTGCATTTTGTTCGCCATTTACCAATAGAACACTACCGAAATCAGCATGAGTATTGATGAAAAAGTCAACATTCGGTATGAGATCGAAATGACAAATGTCATCTTGTTGCGAAATGAAAATAGTACTTCCATCGAATGCGGAAATGGCTGCTCCTTTCTCAACGTTCTTTAAATCAAATTTATAGCCGTAAATACGCTCTATGACGTCGGCATTGAAAGATTCAGGTAATTCACCTGTGTAGATGACTTGGGTGTTTTTATTATCCAATAAGTTTTTTCTCAGAATGGCCAAAACTGGAACCGTCTGCGATGAAAAACTGATTACATTTTCTGATTTTTGGTGATGTAAGTTGGCAATTGCCCATTCGAGTATACAAGATAACGGATGACCTAGTCGAATGTAGTCGTAAGCAGTAGGTATAGCACTTAGTGCCGATGACTCAGAATTACCATCATTAAATAAAGCTTCAAACTGCTCTAGGAATTGAGTTTTTGCCAATTTTTCATCATAAATATCTAATCGATGGGTAGTTAGGTTCAACCAGCCAGTTGGCATATTTGCTACTACTTCTTTAATATAATTGAGCATTTTAGTGTCTTCCATAACCTTCATCTTTAGATAAGGTCGGCAAGATACATTACTTAGATTTATTTTAGAAGTGTTCTAGGACGTTTTGTTGCATTTTCCTTAGAGAAAATGACAAAGAAGTCGTCTAGACTATTGATCAAGAATTGAATAAAGAATTACGTGGTTTGGATTTAGGTGAAAAACACTAATCATCCTCAGGAAGATCCTCAAATTCCTCGCGCTTTCGCTCAAACCATTCTGCTATATCACCAGATTCGCGCAAGGACTTCATTTCCTCCATTGCTTCAAGATGTGGACGATCGGCTTCTTTAAACATCTTCATTCCATGCTTCATGCTCATATCCGCTATTTCTTCGAATGTCTCGGCGCGAAATTCTAATCCACATGCACCGCCTAATTCTTCACAAGTCATTGTCTTCAAAATCGTCTTTTTCTTAAAAATACAAAATCTTTAATGAGTTCGTCTTAATCTGGTTTATTGGTTTGACGAGTTTGACGCTGACGAGCTTACAGAAATGTAAACACAAGTAGTTGCGATGACTTTAATGAGCACCTCATTTTCTTTGGGAACAGGTTTTTCAATGTCTTCTATTCGAATTGAGCTCGGGGAACCATATTTTCTTCTGATAGACGCTTTCATTTGTCACTCATTTTGTTTCCAAGATATGAACTCTAAGGTTTAATGTAAAGAGTGCTTCAAGACATTGTTAGATATCTTTCTCAGGTTCATTGTTGTCCTTTTTACTTTCCTGTAGCCTTAAATAAGATCCAATTCCAGCGCCAATTGCTGTCCCAAGAGAGATCCATAAACCTAGATTCCCTGTTGTAGCTCCAATTACAGCTCCTATGGTCATTCCGGAGACTAATCCCACTGCTAGTTTGCTCTCTTTTTTCATATTCTCTATAATTTGAATGAAAATTAACGTCCCTCTTTATTCACAATTAACGAGGCTATTACTGAATTGTCTTTTTTGCTTTGGACATGTTTCGAGTTACTCAGTAATACAGTCTGTTTGAGTGAAGGAAAAATTTTCTTTGCACGTTTTATCATTTTACTACCGGGAAAAATAATATCTTTTTCCGCAGCAATCAATATTATTGGAGTTTGAATTTTTGAAGCTTCACTCGATTTGATAACGGGAACGGGAGTAAAGTCCATTGTGAAGTGAGTAAATACTGCTGATAAGTATTTATAAGCAAAGTCATCCTTTTCCGTGAATGCGCTATCTAAAAATCGTTCGAGATATATTGATTTTTTTGTTTTCATGAAGCGCTTCATTGGGATAAAGAACTTAAATAAGGCTTTCAAAGGATTACCATTCACAATATAAGCGGGAGCTGAAAGAAAGACTTCTTTTATTTTATGCTCATTGTTGATCAGTGTTTTTAGTATCACAAGTCCTCCGAAGGAGAATCCTGCCATGGTAACATTTTCCAGTTTCAATGCATCGATCACTTCGTTCATCCATTTGCCGTAGGAATCATCTTTCATACTCAACCTCGTTTCAGCACTTTTGTTTGGTTGAGCCAGAACATCAACTGAATAAATAGAGTAGGAGTCCATCAAATCGCCATAGGTTTCCAAGGAAATTGGAGAACAACCATTTGATCCATGCACAAGTATGATAGGTGGTTTTGACGGATTCCCTGCTATAATAACATGAGTTTTTCCAAAGCTCGTGTCGATGAATTTAGCTGTGCTTTGAATGTTTAATTCGGCTAATTTTTCATCGTATAATCTGAGAATTTCATCTTTGCCGTTTTGAGTTTTGTAAAGAGACTCCATTTTTATCTATTTTTAGGACAAAGTTACTAATTTTATCATTTTAGGACAAGTTTACTAATGATTAAGACCAAACAACGAATTCTTAACGAGTCGAAAGACCTTTTTAATGAGCATGGCTATAGTCAAGTCACGATTAGAATGATTGCGTTAAAACTTCAGATGAGTTCAGGAAACCTCAATTATCATTTCAAAAAGCGAGAGGAGATCTTGGAAGCCTTATATTTTGAGATGGTCCAAGAGTTTGATCAACGAATTGAGGACTTACCGCAAGTTGAAATTTCCCTCAAACAAATAAAAGACACTATTCATGTAAGCATGGAGCGCATGATAGACTATAAATTCATTTGGACTGACTTGTTCAATATATTGAAATCAAATAAAACGATTGAGACACATTTTTCCACAGTCTATCAAACTAGAATAAAAGGGAACTTGTTTGTTTTTAATCAATTGCATGAAATTGGACTGATGCGCACTGCTTCATTTGAAAAGGAATATGACATGCTCGCTGAAAGAATGGTGATTTTTGGCAATACCTGGATCTATAATTCGGAATTGTACCGGAGGAAAAGCACCAAACACTATCTGGAAGATCAGGTCAATTCTATGCTAGCGATTCTTTACCCTTACTTGTCAGCGAAGGGAATGCAGGAGTTTGATAAGCTAGGTTCTAGGTGATTGTGATTTCAAATATATTATTGGATGCATTATCAAGGTCTGTTCTGTTTTCATTCAAGTTAAACCCATTCTTTTCTAATAATTTGTTGGAATTTTCATTTTTATTGTGGGTAAATGCTTCAATTTTATCAAGTTTGAGTTGATTAAAACCAAAGTCAACAACTGTTTTTATGGCTTCACTCATTATCCCTTTCCCATGAAAATTAGGATTTAATTCATATCCRACYTCGGCGGTTTTWYSATTCTGAGAAAAATTCCACARACAAATTGTTCCCATAATCWGGGGATTGTTTTTTAGCACTATGCCCCARGTAATTGATTCATTTSTTTCGATRTATCCGTTTAGTTCYTKGATCAATTTTCTGGCACCAGRTTCATCCTTAATTTGTYTGTTTTCAGGTCGTTCAATGAAYTTTGTGACCGTYWCATCRGTACGCAAGAATAGGATYTCCTCAWAATCTRAGRCTTCAAYTTTTCTTAAAAGAAGTCTYTCYGTTGTTAACTCTGGAAACGGTGTGAAGTTCATTGGAATTTTATTTTTTGCTTGTGCTTAACNGGGGAGTTTAAGCRSWNTGTATTCATRCTGYTTATTCATTGTTAGCTACTTTTATTTTCTCTTTCACGTCAAAAAAATTGATGCTCAAYGGRTATCTCCAAAACTTCCCTTTTTTTGCTTTGAACGTTCCAACTAAGGGGAAAATAATATTCAGTAATATGAGTAATCCAAGTGTGAACAGTCCAACTATAACTGACGCTAAAATCACGCTACAGATGGTGTAAACAATCACGCTGAAGATCCAATTAAAAACAATGCGACCGTGAAGATCAACTTTTTCATCATTTCCTTTGTTTTGAATCCATAATATCAGCGGTACAATAGATCCTACCAATGGAATCAATAATCCACAATACTGACTTAAGTGCATCACCATGTGAAATGAATGGTCCTCAAGGCCGAGCTTGTTTCCTCGTTTCAACGGAGCTTCAACTTCGTTTTTTAACCTCTCTTTTTGCATTAGAAACTCTTCTTTAGAAATTTCGCCAGTATTTTTCAGGTTCACTAGGGTTTCAAGTTTTTCGTAGTTCATTCTTTTGATCTAATTGTGGTTGTGGTTTTAAGGCTACACAATGTGCGGATTTCTATTGAGATTTGTTCTTAAAGTTGGAAATAGTTTTTTAGTTAGGATTTGAATAGCGAAGCATGAATCAGTTGGAGGGAAGTGGATAATTATCGTTCAAAGACACGCTTTTTATACTGAAAGATCAGAATAGTAATTAGAATCTACTCCTCTAGGTTAATTGCATAGTATAAGTAAGTGGAAACGTTCGGGTTTGCACTTACTTATACTAGTTAGCAGCTGTTTTATTCGCTTACGTTGTAGTTTCCGGGTGTAAACTGGAAAGCGATCATTAATCTATTCCAAGTATTTATTTGCGTTATGGCTAATACCAAATTACAGATTTCAGATTTTGAGAAGAATTCAAATAGGGGAGTGTAAACTCTTTCAGGAATTGGTTCTCCATTTAAATTGGTAAGGCTTTCCGGAGTGCACCGTGCGCCAGTCGTACCTGGGCGAGCACGCCATCAGCAGCACGCACGCTGCCACGCCTAAACCTATCCGCCAACCTGCCGTTGTTGTGACTGCCACGCCGCCTCCGTCTTGTTTTGTCGGGCCACCAGCGGCCTATTATCGAGCAGAGACCGCCGCCGCATCCTCAAGGACCGTGCCATGCCTCCCCCAACCAGCACCCTGCGAGCCCTGCGCGGCGACATCACGACGCTCGACTGCGACGCCATCGTCAACGCCGCCAACAGTTCGCTGCTGGGCGGCGGTGGTGTAGACGGCGCCATCCACCGCGCCGCCGGGCCGGCATTGCTGGAGGCGTGTCGTGCACTCCACGGCTGCCGCACCGGGGAGGCCAAGCTCACGCCCGGCTTCAGCCTGCCCGCGCGCTACGTTATCCACACCGTCGGGCCAATCTGGCGCGGCGGCCGACAGGACGAGGCGACGCTGCTGGCCTCCTGCTATCGCAACAGCCTGGTGCTTGCCCGGCAGCACGGCGTGCGCACCATCGCGTTTCCGTGCATCAGCACCGGCGTGTATG